>NZ_JBEZGN010000004.1:0-398720 GCF_040650055.1 Spirillospora sp. NPDC048819
CGATTCCAGGGGGTGCCCTCGGAATGGGGGTCCCGAGCTCAGAGGTGAAGAGCACGCGCATTCCCGTGGATGCGGACGTCACCGTGACGGCCAAGGCCGGGGCCCGCACGAGCACGGCGGCGGCAGGCGATGCGGTCATCGCAGAACTCTGTCGCTGACCGCGAACAGGACGCCGTGCGGACGGGCGTCACCGAAGTCGCCGTGCGGCCAGGACCGGCGGTTGAACTCCACGCACGGACGGCCGGTGTTCTCGTCGCGGAACCGGCTGTCGAGCCTCACGCCGCCCCACCGGCTCAGGTCGTGCATGCACACCTTGTGGTTGCCGTCGCCGCCGAACGCCCCGGCGATGAAGTAGTTGGCCGTCGCGATCCGGCGGATGTGCTCGGTCTCGCGGTAGAAGCCGCGGGGGTCGCGGCGGAAGTTGTCCATCGCGCCCCAGTGCGTGCCGCCGTCGGTGGTGTCCCGGATCATCTGGACGCCCACCACGGCGGGACAGTCCCGCTCGATCCCGCCGGAGTAGACCTCGGAGAGCCTGTCGACCTCGCACCGGGGATCGTCGCCGGCGGCCAGCAGCTTCCGGATGTCGAGGACGTAGAGCATGCCGCGGGTCTTGTCCAGCGGCTTGCCGTAGGCCTTCGGATATCCCATGACCGTGTGGAACAGGAAGCGGTCGTCCGGGCTGACCATCAGCCAGCTGCCGTTGTCCCCGCCGCCGGTCAGATCATCGGCGCCTGCCTTGCGATAGGCGGTCGTGTCGTCGAAGACCTCCCGCCACCTCGGCTTCTTCGCCGTGATGTCCGGAGTGTAGAAGACGGAGCCGCCGGTCATCGACGACACGAAGGCGCCCTTGTGGTGGCGCTTGTGGGGCAGCGCCGGTTCCATGATCACGCGGGACTCGGCCCAGATCGGGTCGTTCTCCAACTGCGCCCGGGGGCCGTCGTGCACCTTGGAGACCGACAGCAGCTTCGGGTTATTGCGGTTCTCGATGTCCCAGACACGTACGGTCTGGCGTGTCAGGTCCTCCCGCAGGGCCACGTCCGGGGACCCCCAGTGCCTCCCCTCCAGGAAGTCACTGGCCACCATGATGTTGCGTTCCTCGTTTACCATGATGCCGTGCGGGTTCGCGCAGGTCGCCTTCTCCAGCGCGGGCTCATTGGCGCACTGCTCGGGGTCCTCGCCCTCCGCGGTGGCCGCGGGGATCTCCGCCAGGACCTTGCCGTTCTCGTCGAACCGGACGATTTCTCCGGGCGAGCCGGTGGCCCCGTTGCCGACCCGCACCTCGCCGTTGGTGTAGGTGCACGGGCCGGGCACGGGGCCGGAGCCGAGGAAGGTGCCGTAGGCGGTGCCGTCCCGCAGCACCTGGAAGGCATCGGGCGCCGTGCCGCACGGGGTGTCTCCGGGAGCGGCGACGCCGACGAGCTTCAGCTCGGGAAGCGCGCGGGCGTCGAGGACGAACACCGTGTCCGAGAACAGGCCGCCGGCGTAGATCCGGTCGCCCTTGTGCCAGACGTACTGCATGTGGTGCGCCTCATTGCCGAGGCCCGGCCCCATCGTGACGGTGTTGACGACCTTGCCGTACGACCGAGACTCTCGGGTGGCGTCGATGACGGCCATGAAGTCGGGCTTGGTCGGGTCCGCCGAACCCGCCCAGGTGAGCAGCCATTCGCGGCCCCTGCCGCGGCCTTCCCGGACGAGATGGTTCGTCGCCGTGTAGGTGACGCCGTCCGAGCCGGTGACCGAGGTGGTGGACTCGGCGACGGCGTCGGCCATGGGACTCGCCGCGGTGAAAGTGGCGGCGGCCAGCGCCACCGCGGACAGCACGGAGATCCAGCGTATTACCGGTCTTTGTGGTCGAAGTCTCGGCAGTCTCATACCGCTACGCCCTCTCGTGGAGCGATCTTTTGAGCCTTCGGCTCAGATGGGTGCCAGAACATTTTGACCAGCCCCCGCTGACAATGGACTGACGCCCGGCAATGCGCGGTCAGCCTGTTGTCAGCGGCGCTGAGCTAGCTTCATGCCATGACCAATGCGGATGCATATAAAGCACCGTTGAATCTCGCCTATAGACAGGCCATTGATTATCTGACGACCCTGCGGGAACGGCCGGTGGGCGCCACCGCGGATTCGGACCGGCTCCTGAAACTCTTCGACGGCCCGATGCCCGCCCGCCCGAGCCCGGCGGCCGGCACCGTCGAACTGCTCGGACGGGCCGTGGCCGAGGGCGGCGTGCCCGCGGCCTCCGGGCCCCGCTTCTTCGGGTACGTCACCGGCGGGACGCTGCCCGTCGCGATCGCCGCGGACTGGCTCGTCGCCGCCTGGGACCAGACCGCCAGCCTGTACGACCTCGCGCCCGCCATCTCGGTCGCCGAGCACGTCGCGGGGCGATGGCTGGTCGAGCTCTTCGGGCTGCCCCCGGACACGTCCGTGGGCTTCCCCACCGGTTGCACGATGGCTCACCTGACCGCCCTCGCGGCGGCGCGGCACCGCCTGCTCGCCGGGGTGGGCTGGGACGTCGAGCGCGACGGCCTGCGGGACGCGCCGCCGGTACGGATCATCGCCGGAGCGCAACGGCACATGACGATCGATCTGGCGCTGCGCTACCTGGGGTTCGGATCGGGCGGGACGCATCTGGTCAGCGTCGACGGCCGTGGCCGGATGAACGTCGACGCGCTCGAGGAGATGATGGCCGGCCACGAGGGCCCCACGATCGTCTGCACCCAGGCCGGGGACGTCAATTCCGGAGCCATCGACCCGGTCGGCGAGATCTGCGACGTCGCGCATCAGCACGACGCATGGGTTCATGTCGACGGCGCGTTCGGGTTGTGGGCGGCGGCGAGCCCGTCGCTCCGCGAGCTGCTCTCGGGCGTGGAGAAGGCGGATTCTTGGGCGACCGATGCCCACAAATGGCTCAATGTGCCGTACGACTGCGGCATCGTGCTGGTCGCGCACGCCGACGCGCATCGGGCCGCGATGCTCAACGAGCGCGCCGGTTACCTGCCCGCCGGGACGCCGGGTGAGCGCGACGCCATCGAGTGGGTACCGGACTTCTCGCGCCGGGCCCGCAGCCTGCCGGTCTGGGCCGCGCTCCGGACCCTCGGCCGCGAGGGCGTGGCGGACCTGGTCGAGCGGTGCTGCGCGCTGACCCGGCGGTTCGCCCGGCTGATCGCGGCGATACCGGGCGCCGAGCTGCTCAACGAGGTCGTCCTCAATCAGGTGATGGTGCGCTTCGCCGATGACGACGCGGCCACCAGGGACGTGATCGCCCGGGTGCAGGCCAGCGGTGTCTGCTGGTTCGGCGGGACGAACTGGTACGGCAAGGCGGCCATGCGGGTCTCGGTGGTCTCGTGGCAGACCACCGAGGAGGACGTGGATCGCTCCGTCGAGGTCATCCGGGCGGCCGCGGCGTCGGCCGGGCGGCCCTCATGAGGAGGTCACCGAGATGACGAGTGGAACGGTGCGCCCGGCGGCGACCGGGCGGCGGACCGGCCGCAGCGAAGGGCAGTGGGCCCGCGGACAGCTCGCGCCGCTCAACCCCAATGAGGAGTTCAAGCAGGAGGAGGACCCGCTCCGGGTACGCGAGCGGATCGAACAGGTCTATGCGCGCGGAGGCTTCGCCAGCATCGACCCGACCGACCTTCGGGGCCGTTTCCGCTGGTGGGGGCTCTACACCCAGCGCAGACCCGGCATTGACGGCGGCCGGACCGCGACGCTGGAGCCCGAAGAGCTCGACGACGAGTTCTTCATGCTCCGTGTTCGCGTCGACGGCGGCCAGCTCGACCTCGCGCAGCTCCGCACCATTGCGGGCATCTCGACCCGCTTCGCGCGCGGCACCGCCGACATCACCGACCGGCAGAACATCCAGCTCCACTGGGTGCGCATCGAGGACATGCCGGAGATCTGGCGCCGCCTGGAGGCGGTCGGGCTGGCCACGACGGAGGCCTGCGGCGACTGCCCGAGGGTGATCGTCGGGAGTCCCGTCGCCGGCGTCTCGGCGGACGAGATCATCGATGCGACCCCTGCGATCAGGGAGATCGCCGCCCGATTCGTCGGCGACCCCTCCCTGTCCAACCTGCCGCGCAAGTTCAAGACGGCCGTCGCCTGGCTTCCCGATGTGCCGTACGAGGCCAACGACGTCGCGTTCATGGGGGCCGTCCATCCCGAGCACGGCCCGGGCTTCGACCTGTGGGTCGGCGGCGGCCTGTCCACCTCGCCGATGCTCGCCCAGCGCGTGGGCGCCTGGGTGCCGGCCGCCGAGGTCCCGGACGTGTGGGTCGCCACGACCAGGCTCTTCCGCGACTACGGCTACCGTCGGCTGCGCAGCCGCGCGCGCCTGAAGTTCCTGGTGGCCGACTGGGGCGTCGAACGCTTCCGCGCCGTGCTGGAGGAGGAGTACCTCTACCGTCCGCTCATCGACGGACCGGCGCTCGAACTGCCGGCAGCGCCCATCGACCACATCGGCGTCCACCGGCAGAAGGACGGGCGCCACTACGTGGGCGCCGCACCCGTCGTGGGGAGGCTCTCCGGCTCCCGGCTGGCCGCCCTCGCCGACATCGCCGAGGCCCACGGCTCCGGCCGGATCCGGCTCACCCCGTACCAGAAGCTGCTGGTGCTGGACGTCGCGGATCCGGAGCCGCTGGTGCGGGACCTGCAGAAAATCGACCTGGCGGCGAACCCGTCGCCGTGGCGGCGCAACACGATGGCCTGCACCGGCATCGAGTACTGCAAGCTGGCGATCGTCGAGACCAAGGAGCGCGCCGCGGCCCTGGTGGCGGAACTGGAGTGGCGGCTCGGCGACGAGGCGGCGGGGCTGAGCATCAACGTCAACGGCTGTCCCAACGCCTGCGCCCGCACCCAGGTGGCCGATATCGGGCTCAAGGGGCTGATAGTGACCGATTCGAACGGCCGGGGCGTGGAGGGATTCCAGGTTCATCTCGGCGGCGGGCTGGCGCTCGCCGACGACGAGACCGGAACGTTCGGAAGGAAGTTGCGCGGATTGAAGATCACGGCGGACGAACTGCCCGGCTACGTTGAGCGCTTGACCCGGCGCTACCGTGCGGGCCGCGAAGGTGAGAACGAGTCGTTCGCGCGGTGGGTGCTGCGAGCAGATGAGGAGGAGCTGAGATGACGTGGGCGCGGACACCGGCCGAACTGGCCGAACTCGCCGCCGAGGCGGGACACGACCTCGAAGGGGCGGCCGCCGAGGCCGTCGTGGAGTGGGCCGCGGAGACCTTCGGCCGGCGGTTCTGCGTGACCAGTTCCTTCGCCGACGCGGTGCTGGTGCACCTCGCCTCCCGCGTCGTCCCGGACGTGGACGTCGTGTTCCTCGACACCGAGCTGCACTTCCCCGAGACGCTGGCGGTGCGTGCCCGGGTCGAGGCCACGATGCCGGTCCGCGTGCGGTCGATTCGCGCGGAACAGACGATGATCGAGCAGGACCGCGAGCACGGCCCCGAGCTGTACGCGCGCGATCCGGACCTGTGCTGCTCGCTGCGCAAGGTCATGCCGCTGGCGGGCGCGCTCGCGGACTACGACGCCTGGGCCGCGGGCCTGCGCCGGGACGAGTCGCCCGCCCGTGCCGGCACACCGGTGGTGCATTTCGAGGCCGCCCGCGACAAGGTCAAGGTGAACCCGCTGGCCCAGTGGACGCGGGTCGACGTGGCGGAGTACATCGCGCGCCACGACGTGCCGGTCAACGAGCTGGTCCACCGGGGGTACGCGTCGATCGGCTGCCGGCCGTGCACCTCGCCGGCGGAGCGGGTCGGGGACTCCCGCTCCGGTAGGTGGCCCATGTTCGACAAGACCGAGTGCGGGCTGCACACCGGCGGATGATTCCCCTCGTCCTGGTGGCGCACGGGAGCCGCGATCCGCGCGGTAAGGCCGCGACCGGTGCGCTCGCGCGGGAGGTCGCGGCGCTGCGGCCGCATTCCGACGTCCGGCTGACCTATCTGGGCCACAACGCGCCGGCGCTCGGCGCCGGCCTCCGCGCGGTGTCCGCCGCCGGGCACGGGTCCGCGGTCCTTGCGCCGCTGCTGCTTACCGAGGCCTACCACGACCGGGTCGACATCACGGCCGCGCTCGCCGAGCTCAGGGCCGCCGGGACGGCGCCGCTGGTGCACCGCGCCCCGGTTCTCGGTCCACGGTCGGCCGGCCCGGTGGACGACCATCTGCTCGCGGCGCTGTGCCGTCGTCTCACCGAGATGGCCGTGCCGTACGACGCGATCGTGCTCGCCGCGGCCGGCAGCCGGTTCGAGGCCGCCCGGTCGTCGGTGGCGACGGCGGCCGCCGCGCTCGGTGACCGCCTCGGAGTCCCCTGCACGGCCGGGTACACGGCGTCGGCGCCGACCGTCTCGGCGGCGGTCTCGGCCCTGCGCCGGTCGGCGGGGAGGCGGCGGCGAATCGCCCTCGCGTCGTACTTCCTCGCCCCCGGGGTGCTGCACGACCGGGCGCGCATAGCCGGGTTCGGGGCCGGCGCCGTGGCGGCTTCGGCACCCCTCGGCGGCACGCCGGAAATGGCCCGCCTGGTCCTTGCTCGCGCCGACGCGGCCGTCGGCGAACCGGCCGGCTGAGCCGGACCGTTCAGAGTGCGCGGGGCGCGGGGCCGGGTGGCCGGCGGTGCTCAGTCTCCCTCCCGCAGCCCCGGTGAGCATTTGTAGCCGAGGATCAGTACATCCCTGATCGCCGGCAGGCCCGGGTACAGGGGAGTGATGGGCGTCACCGCGTGGAGGACCTTCTGGTCCGCCCAGTACATCGTGTCCATCGGTTCGATGAGGCAGAACTCGTCCAGGAGCCGTGTCGGGTCGCGGTACGCCTGTGAGCGCCCGCCTTCCGCGTTCGTCCGCGACATCAGGTGTATCGCGCCGAAGTCGACCTCGTCGCGGTGCGGGCCCTCCGGAGTCGGTTCACCGACCTCGGACGGGACGCCGAGGATGCGGAACTGGTGACACTGAACATCCCAGGGCAGGCCGACCCGGTCCGGTGTCACCGGGAATCGGGCGAAGTTGAATTCGATGAGGAATTCGAGGAGCGGGTTGTTCAGGACGGCTGCGGTCAACGGCGCGATCTCGCGCGCGATACCGCCGGCGTATTCGTTCGCGTCCGTGGACTGGAAGTACGCCTGGTGCGGTCGCAGCTGGATCCGATGGTCCCTGGGAAGGTAGTAGAAGCGGTCGTAGCGGCGTTCCCGGAAGCGGGCGCCGTCCTTCAGATACGGGTCGGTGACGAGGTTCTCCCAGGTTGCGGCGAGCGCGCCTGCATGCCGCCGCATGGGTTCGTCGATCGGCAGGTCAACGCCACGTACCAGCGAGTATCCCTTGGTGTGCAGGTCATCTCGAACTGCGGTCGGCATCGCCTGGTCCTCCGGTGGTCGCGGTCGGAAGGCAGTCTGAACCTCAATGTTCCCGCATGCCCGCTGATACGTAACTGATGTCCTGCGTCAGGTGCCTGTCAGCAGATCATCAACGACTCGATGCTTGACTCGGACCGATGACCGACATTTCAAGTGAACACTTTTCATCCCCGGTGGTTCGCACCGGGTGACGGATCCGGCGGCGGGCCGGAGGAGATGTTCAGTCCTCGCCGGAGGGGATATGCGGTTCGAGTCCAGTGAGCTGGTGGCTCGGCATATGGCGATCTGGAACGAGCCCGATGCCTCGTTGCGGCGGCGGGGGGTCGTGGCGATCTACGCGCCGGACGCGGTCCTCGCCTGCCATCCGCTGGACCCGGTCTGCGGTCATGCCGCCATCGTCGAGCGGATGGCCGGTCTCCGGGGACCGAGCGGGCCGGTCGCGGCGGAGCGCCGGTCGCTGTACACCGCGGACGGCCGCTACGACATCATCAGGCTCGACTGGGTGACGACGCGGGGCGCACCCGCTGGGACGGCGGTCGCGGGCCACGGCGTCCTGGTGCTCGACGCCGACGGGCGGATCAAGGTGGAGTACCGGTCGTTCGACCGGGGCCGGGGGCCGTCCGGCCGCGACCCGGGAGACGGGGAGAACGGCGGCCCTGTCTGAGCCACGCGAATCGGCCCCCGGGTGCGGCCGCGTCCCGGCGGGCCCGGATCGCTCGTCAGCGGGGGAGACGGGAATCGCCGGCCGGAGCCTGACAGTGCGCCTCGATGAGTGTTCTCGCGCTGGCGAGCGCGGCGGCGGCCGGGCCGGTGGGACCGAGGACGGACGTGCTGACGTAGACGCCGCCCATCAGCAGCATGAGCGCGTCCGCGAGTTCCTCCGGCGCCTCGGCCCCGGCGGCACGTGCGAGCGAGCGGAGCCGTTCCCTCATGCGTTCCAGATGCGCCCGCGCCTCGCGCCGGCCG
Organism: Spirillospora sp. NPDC048819; assembly: GCF_040650055.1. Classification (NCBI taxonomy): domain Bacteria; kingdom Bacillati; phylum Actinomycetota; class Actinomycetes; order Streptosporangiales; family Thermomonosporaceae; genus Spirillospora; species Spirillospora sp. NPDC048819. The sequence continues at coordinate 8,312 of NZ_JBEZGN010000004.1, forward strand.
GGATGCTCCGCGTCACGGAACTCGCTGGCGGTGTTGTAGAAGACGCATCCGTGGAAGTCGGGGGACCGGGCGATCTCCAGGGTCAACTCGACGATGGCGAGCATCTGCCGCGCGGGATCGCCGTCGTGCCGGCGCAGTTCGGCCTCGACCTTCGTCCACCACGCGGCGTCGCTCGCCCGAAGCCAGGCGCCGACGAGCTCGTCCTTGCTGGAGAACTCCCGGTAGAGAAGGCTCTTCCCGAGGCCCGTCTCGTCGATGACCTGTTGCAGCCCGATGGCCCTGACGCCATGCCTCTGGAAAAGGCCGGACGCCACCCGCAGGATCCGGTCCCTGGTGCCGGGCGCCGGTCGTCGTGCCACCCCGGGTGCTCCTCTCTTCGGTCGGCGGACACGCCCATTGTTGCACGAGAACGTTTGACCGCCGGTAGGTCGCTGCGATATAGCTGGACCAATCAGTCCGGGACTGGTCGGTCCGGGACTGACTGGTCCACATTCGCGAACCCCCGAGTCGGAGCGTGATCATGACCGAAGCGTCTTCTCCGCCCGCGGCCGGGCCGGACCCCGTCAAGACCGGTCTCGGCGCCTCCGCGGGCACGGGACGGGTCAGGAACGCGGCCCTGCTGCTCTTCGTCGTCTGCGCGGTGCAGTTCCTCGATGCCATGGACATCGCGAGCATGGGCCCGGCGCTGCCGCAGATCCAGGCCGACCTGCGCATGTCACCGGACGCGCTGCAATGGGTGGTGAGCGCCTACACGCTGGGCTTCGGAAGCGTCCTGCTGCTGGGCGGCCGGCTGGCCGACCTGTTCGGCCGCAAGAAGCTGCTGGTCGGCTGGCTGGCGGTCTTCGTGGTGGCCAGCCTGGTCGGCGGGCTGACCGACGGGAGCTTCGTCCTCGTGGTCGCACGCCTGCTCAAGGGCATCAGCGCGGGGTTCACGGCCCCGGTCGCGATGGCCATCCTGCTCGATGCGTTCCGCGACGAGCAGTCGCGCAACCGCGCCCTCGGCACCTTCCTCGCCATCACCACGGTCGGCTACTCGATCGGGCTCGTGATCGGCGGCCTTCTCGCGGAGGTCACCTGGAGGCTCGTGATGTTCCTCCCCGCCGCCGCCGGCGCGATCGTGGTCGTCCTGGCACTGGTGGCGGTGCCGCGCGACCCGGGCCGCGAGGAACGAGGCCGGCAGCGACTCGACGTCCTGGGCGCGGTCCTGGTGACGGGGAGCGCGATCGCGCTCGTCTACGGGGTCAGCCGGGCCGCGGAGGTGGGCTGGGGCGATGCCGTCATCGTCGGCACGCTCGTGGCCGCGGCCCTGCTGCTCGCCGCGTTCATCCTGGTGGAGCGGTCGCACGAGAGTCCCCTTGTCCCGTTCGCCATCTTCACCCGGCCCCAGCTCACCCGCGCCAACATCTGCATTCTCATGTTCGGCGCCTATGTCAGCTTCCAGTTCGTCCTGACGCTCTACTACCAGAACACGCTCGGCTGGTCGCCGATCGAGGCCGGGCTGGCGTTCCTCCTCGGCGCGGCGCTCACGGGAGTCACCGCCCGGTTCGGGGCCGCCGCCGTGACGAAGTACGGAGCGTGGCCGGTCGCCACGGTGGGCCTGCTGATGCTGACCGCGGGCTACCTGGCCTGGGCCGTTCTCATCGGCCACACCAGTCCGCTCGTCGTCCTCCTCATGCAGCAGCTGCTCGGCGGCATCGGGTTCGCGGCCGCCTACCCGGCGCTCAACATCGCGGCCGTCGGACATGCCAGGGAGGACGAGCAGGGACTGGCGTCGGGTCTGTTCAACGCCTCCAGCCAGATCGGGGCCGGGATCGTGCTCGCCGTGACCGCCACATTGCTGGCCACGTACACCGACCAGGGACTCGGCGGCTATCGGGCGGGCCTGTGGACGATCACCTGCCTCTCCGTGGCGATCACGCTGCTGGCCGGCGCGGGCATCCTGCGCGGCCGGCCGGGGACACGTCCCTCCTGACCCCGCTCGGTGACGGGGGCCGGCGCGGCCCCCGTCACGGCGCGGCCCGTCACGGTCCGGCCTCGAATGCCCGGTGACGACACCCGTCGTCGCCGGGCATTCTCGCGCGCCCAGGGGCGAGCCACAAAGGGCTGACCCGCCTCCTTCGGTCGCCAATTCGGCCGCCATTTATATGACACTTCCAGTGAGTGTTGGAGAACTGATGGTAAGTGTCCATCTCCTTAATTCTTGAACATGGACGATCATGTCGGCCTGATGTTAGCCTGACATCAGAAACGGGGAATTACCTGGCCAACAGGGGGAATGTTGCTAGCCTTTTCCGTACTCGGTGCCGTGGAAGTGTCCCGGAACAACGGCGTTTTCAGGATCGGCGGGGTCATGCAGCAGACGCTGCTCTCGTCGTTACTGGTCTGCGGCGGGTCGGTGGTCACCGTCGACTCGCTGATGGAGGAGCTCTGGGGCACCACGCCCCCGGTGAAGGCGGAGAACGCGCTCCAGGCGCAGATCAGCCGGCTGCGGCGCCGGCTGGCGCAGCTCGAGCCCGGCCGCGCCGAGCCGCGCCTGACCACGCGCGCCGCCGGATACCTCTTCGAGGTGGACCGGGCCGAACTCGACGCCTGGATCTTCCTCGACACGGTCGACGCCGTTCGCGGCAGAATGCCGGAGGACAAGAGCGAAGCCGCGTCTCAGGCGGACATCGCACGTCTGCGAACGGCGCTCGGTCTCTGGCGCGGCCCCGCGCTCGGGGGCCTGACCGGCGGTCCGATGTGCCAGACGGCGGTCAACAAGCTCAACGAGGCGCGGAACGCGGCGCTCTGCCTGCTCTATGAGATCGAATTGAAATTCGGGGGGCATATGAGAATAATTCCCGAGCTGTCGGAGGTGTGCACACAGAATCCGATGCAGGAACAGTTCTGCCTGCTCTCGATGATCGCGCTGTATCGCTCGGGACGCCAGACCGACGCGCTGGAGGTCTATCGGCGGTTCCGGCGGCGTCTTGCCGAGCAATTGGGCATAGAACCCTCCCCGGCATTGGCCAGGTACGAACGGGCGATCCTGACGCACGACCCGCTGATGCTGACGGACGAACCGTCTCTCAGCATCTACTCAACGGTCGGCTGAACGCCGGGACTTCGTCCGCGCCCGGCGGGAAGCCGGAACGCGACTGCGCCGCCCCGGCCGTGCGGGGCGGCGCAATCCGCCGTCACAGGCCGTCCGCGGTGCCGGCCGGCCGTGCGATCACCTCATCCGCGGGGTAGACGCCCCCGGCGCGGTTCTCGAGCTCCAGCGCCAACTCGTTCCACGTCGTCGCGCAGGCTCTGGCCAGCTCGGCGACCATGCCCGCGCAATGGCTGGGAATGGCGCTGACCAGGCCGGACCAGTCACCGGTGAAAACGGCTCGTCCGTGCAGCCAGCGAAGCAGCTCGCGTCCCACATCGCTGTGGCGCAAGGACGGGTCCTTCTTCAGCTTGCGCAACAGCACCGCATGCTGCGGCTCGCCCGCGCCGAAGGCGCCTCCCGGGCGTCTCGCAGTCTCACCACGCGATTCCCGGGCCCGGCCGGAAGGAGACGCGACCCGCGGCTTGCTCTTTGCGGCCCTTCCACCGGTGAGGACCGGATCCTCGCCTCGGTGCATCCGCTTGCGCACGTCGTGTGCGGTGCCCACGGAGATCGCGGCGGTTCTGGCGATCTCCCGAAGCGACGCGTCCGGCTGCGCCATGATCACATCGGCGGCGCGACGCCGCCCGTCGGTGCCGTTCAGCGGACGGACCCGGTTGTCGGCACCGATCCTGACGTTCGACTGGGGCTGTTCCCCATTTGAGCGCCGTCGCAGGGTCCTGACCGTCTTGGGCGAGAGCCCCGTCCATCTGCCGATCGCCCGATCGGAGGACTCTGGGCGGGATCGGATGATCCGGGCGGCCGCCGACCTGCGTTCGGCGAGCGAGAGCGGCAGGCCGTGCGACACGTTCTCCTTGACCGCGCGGACGAAGGCCTCGTCCTCGCTTCCGTCGAAGAAGATCACTTTGATCTCGGTCTGGTTCCGCAGCATCGCCGCCCCGAGGCGATGCGTCCCGTCGATGACCCGCATGGTGCGCCGGTGCACGAGTATCGGCGGAAGGTCGGTCTCGGCTTCGGCGAGCTTGCGAATGTGGTCCTCGTCCTCGCCGGTGAGCCGCGGCGTGTCCGCCGGCCGCAGCAGTTCGATCGCCACGTGACTCACCTTGCCGGCCACGTGGCGCGGCGGCGGGTCGGAAGTGAGTCTCGAGGGTGGGCTGTGGTGCGTGGCCATCGCAATTACCCCCTGGATCATCAACGTCTGGCACGGTCCACGATTCGAAGGGCTGCCCGGTACCTTCTTCGTCCGGCCCCCGGGCATGGCTTTCTCGCCCTGGTAAAGAATACCGGGGGGTCAGTTTCCGGCAACATTGTAAGTCAAGTCTGACTTGCCGAGCGGTACACGGCTCTGTTAACCTGATCTTGGAGTATCCTGGACGAAGGCCGTTGACATTTAAAATGAACATTCATCGTTGATCAGCGGTGACTGTGAGTCAGTCGCGCAACCGGCGAAATGACTCAGCGAAGGCCGCGGCCACTATCCGTATCGGGAACCGGGCCGGCCGTCGCCGCGGTGGGCGACTGGGGGACGGCCGTGTTGCCGATAGCGGCCATTAGGCCTCGTGGTCCCTCGTGGCGATTCCGGCCATGTCCGTGACGCACCCGGTGTTGACGAGACGCGGCAGCACGCAACGCCATGCCGCCGTCACCCGCCGGGGAAGATCGCATCGCTCGATGCCGCGGTCCAGGACGATGTGCAGGCCGCTGAACGCCGCGACGAGGAGTTCGGCGGTCTCCCGAGCGTTCACGTCCGGCAGCAGATCCCCCTGGTCCCGCGCATCCTTCAGCAGCGACTCGACGGTATCGGTCCAGTAGGTCAGCGGTGACGGCGCGGGCTGGCTGATGGCATCGCGTTCGAACATGAGCCGGATGCCCGCCCGCATCTTCACATCCGTGCAAATCAAGCGCGCGACCTGCCACGACAGTTCCATCAGGAGATGTATCGCCCGGGGATGGAACTCCCGGAGCCGGGCGACCATGGGAGGCCAGGAATCGCGCTGCTCCTGGATGATGGCGACGGCCAGGGCCTCCTTGGACTGAAAGTGGAAATACAGCGCGCCCTTGCTGATATCGCGCCGCTTCACAATGTCCTGAAGGCTGGTGCCCAGGTATCCGTGATCGTCGAAACTTTCCGCCGCGGCCCGGAGGATGGCATGCCGGGTCCGGTTAGCTCGGTCCTGCATTTCCGACGCCAGTCATATTCGTGGAATGTCGTTTCAGAGGCCGGCCATTGTTCGGCCGTCGGGCGGCGGCGCGCGGAACCCGGCCCACGGCTGGTCGAGCGGTGGACCGGGTGTTCGCCGGAGTCGTGCACCGGAGTCGTGATGACGAGCGGTCGGGCCGCCTGTCAGCGGTGTACCGCCCGGTCCACGCGCCGTCCGGCTGTCACACGATGGTCAGTTCGACCGGGATGTTGCCGCGGGTGGCGTTGGAGTAGGGGCACACCTGGTGGGTGGCATTGATGAGTTCGCGTCCGGCCTCGGCGGAGAGGCTGTCCGGCAGCTTGGCCCGCAGGGTCACATCGAGCTGGAAACCGCCCGCGCCGTTGGGGCTGAGGCCGACTTCCGCGGTGATCGACATGCCGGAGACGTCGATCGCCTTCTTCTGCGCCACCAGCTGCATGGAGGTGGCGAAGCAGGCGGCGTAGCCGGCCGCGAACAGCTGCTCGGGGTTGGTGCCGTCGCCGTCGCCCCCGAGTTCCTTCTGCAGGGCGAGCTGGACGTCCAGCCGGCCGTCCGAGCTGAAGGCGCGCCCGTCCCGCCCGGTGGAGGTGGCGATGGCCGTGTACTGCCTCATGTTCTGCCCTTCGATAGGTAGACAGACAGATCTGTACGGATGCTCCCCGAGCGTAGACAGGTCTGTCTGGTAACGTCAAGGCGTGACCACGAGACCGCCGGCGCCTCGCCGGCAGGGTGCGGCCTGGACCCGCGTCTTCGAGGCCGCCACGCGCCTGTTCTACGCCGAGGGCGTGCACGCGGTGGGCGTCGACCGGATCATCGCCGAGGCCGGTGTGGCGAAAGCGACCTTCTACCACCACTTCCCGGGCAAGGACGACCTGGTCCGCGCCTACATCGTCGAGCAGAGCCGGCTCCAGCGCGCCATCGCCGATCAGCCCGGCTCCGCGTCGCCCCGCGAGGTGATCGTCGCCGCGTTCGAGCGGATGTGCCGGTTCGGCGCCGACCCCGGCTACCGCGGCTGCCCGTTCGTCAACACGGCGGCCGAGTACCCCGACGCCGCCCACCCCGTCCGCCGGGCCATCGACGAGCACCGGAACTGGTGCCGCCGCCTGTTCCGCGACCTGCTGATCGCCGACGGCCACCCCGACCCGGACCGCACCGCCCAGACGCTCCTCCTGCTCAAGGACGGCCTCGGGGTCGGCTTCGATCTCGACGACCCCGCCGTCGTCGGCGCCGCGGTCCGCGAGGCCGTCACCAGGCTCCTGGACGCCGGGGCCCACTCCGCCGAAGTCCGCGCCGGCGACGGCGCACGCTGACCGGCCCCGACCGAAACCCGCAAAGGGGTCGTGCGGTAAATCCCCTTATTCAGTGCTTTCCCGTAAGAGTTGCTTGCTTGTGATCTTGTGGGTAATACGCTCGCGTGGCACGCGTCGTCGGCCATGCGAAGGGGCATCGGTGACAGGAGAGGAATTCACGCCGTACGAACCCGACGTGGAAACGCCCAACGCCGCCCGGATGTACGACTACTACCTGGGCGGAAAGGACAACTATCCGGCCGACCGCGAGGCGGCCGAGAAGATCATGGCGCTGGGCCCGAGCCGGGACATCTGCATCGCCAACCGCCGGTTTCTCGGACGCGCCGTCCGGCTCGCCGCCGAGAACGGCATCACCCAGTTCCTCGACCTGGGCACGGGCCTGCCGACCCAGGAGAACGTGCACGAGGTGGCCAAGCGGGTCCTGCCCGACGCGCGGGTCGTCTACGTCGACTACGACCCGGTCGTGCTGGCCCATGCCCGCGCGCTCCGCGCCATCGACGCAACCACCACCGTCGTGCAGCGGGACGTCCGCCGACCCCGCGAGATCCTGGAGGATCCCGAGGTCCTGCGGCTGATCGACTTCTCCCGGCCGGTCGCGGTGCTGTTCGTGGCCATCCTGCACTGCCTCACCGACGACGAGGATCCGTGGGGCGTGGTGCGGAGCTTCGCCGGACGGATGGCGCCGGGCAGCCACCTGATCGTCACGCACCTGACCGACGACGCCCACCCGGAGGTCGGCGCGGCGGCCAGGGAGGTCTACGACGACGCCACCGCCCCGCTGATCCACCGCGACCACGCGGCGATCTCCCGGTTCTTCGAGGGATTCGAACTGCTGGAACCCGGGGTCACGGTGGTCAACGAATGGCGCCCGGACGACGACGAGGACCGGGAGCGCCCCGGCGGTGAATGGTTCTACGTGGGAGTAGGGCGAAAGGCATGAAAAGGCGAATGGTGAGAGGACACTGGGTCTTGGCCGCGGCGGCGCTCGCCCTCCTGACGTCGTGCGCGGACCCGGACGACGGCGGCGCATCCGGCGGTGCCGGCGGCGACGCCAAGAGCATCGCGTTCTTCGGCTTCGCCAAGGCCAACTCGTTTTCGCAGGCCACATTCGAAGGCGTGAAGGAACAGGCGGCCAAGGAAGGCGGGAAGGCGGAGTTCTTCGACTCCAATTTCGACGCCCCGACTCAGGTCCGCCAACTCCAGGACGCGATCACCTCCAAGCGCTTCGGCGTGTTCGTCCTTCAGGCCAACGACGGCGCCGCCGTCGTCCCCGCCGTGCGCGAGGCCGTCCGGAACGGCATCGCGGTGGTGGTCCAGTTCACCCCGGTCGGGACGCGCTACGACACCGCCGAGCCGCAGGTGCCGGGCACGATCTCGCTGGTGGACGTCCCGACCCGCAACGGCGAGCGCCTCGGCCGCCTCGGCGCCGGCGCCTGCGAGACCGTCGAGGCCGAGCCCTGCCAGGTCGCCTACCTGGAGGGCCTCAAGACGCTGCCGCTCGACAACGCGCGCACGAAGGCCGTCGTGAAGACCCTGGAGAACGCGCCCGGCGTGAAGGTCGTCGCGCAGATCGAAGGCGGCTACACCCGGGACTCGGGCCGCAAGGCGATGCAGGACCTTCTGCAGGCCCACCCCGACGTGGACGTCGTCATCGGATCGTCGCAGGCCCTCTTCGGCGCGGAGAACGTGGCCAAGGGCAAGGACATCCTCTACGTCGGGAACGGGGCGTCGCGGCAGGCGGTGTCCGCCGTCCGCGAAGGCCGCTGGTACGGCATCCCCTACCTGCCGGTGCGCACTGCCGGAGCGAAGGCGGCCGAGCTCGGGCTGGCCGAGGCGCGCGGCGAGAACGTTCCCGCGTCGACCGAGATGTCCTCCCTCGCCCCGAACGACGGCGTGCTCACCAAGGACCTGATCGTCTCGTCCGGAATCACCGGCGAGTACGACGAGTAGACGCGTGGACGTCCTGACGCCGGCGGGCCCGCGGTGAGGTACGGCGCGGTCCGCGACCACGGCATCGTCGTGGCCCTCGCCGGCATCGTCGTGGCCCTGTCCCTTTCGACCGGGACGTTCCTCACCACGGGCAACCTCGTCAACGTCCTCGACCAGGCCGTCGTCGTCGGACTGCTGGCGTGCGGCATGACACTGTGCATCATCTGCGGCGTGTTCGACCTGTCGGTCAGCGCCGTCCTGGCCGTCAGCGCGGTCGTGGCCGTCCTGGTCACCCGGTCCGCGGGGGCGCCCGCCGGATACGCGGCGGGCATCGCGACCGGCACGCTGATGGGCACCGTCACCGGCCTCGTCGTCGCGCTGTCGCGGGTGCACTCCTTCATCGCGACGCTGGCGCTCAGCATCGTGTACCGCGGGCTCGCCGTCGTCATCACCGGCGGCGCCATCGTCTACCCGCACGCGCGCCAGCTGGACGCGTTCCAGACCCTGAGCCTGCCGACCGTGCTCGGCGGCGTCACCGCGCCCACGCTGATCCTGGCGGGCGTCGCCGCCGCCTGCTGGCTGCTCCTCGCCAGGACGACGTTCGGCCGCGCCGTCCACGCCGTCGGCGGCAACCCCGAGGCCGCCCGCCTGTCCGGCATCAGGATCGCGCCGGTCCGCGTCGCCGTGTTCGCGATCAGCGGGGCGTGCGCCGGGACGGCCGGCCTCGTCCTGACGACCCGCGCCGGCTCCGCGCAGGCCGGCCTCGGCACCCTCCTGGAGCTGACCGCGATCGCCGCGGTCGTCATCGGCGGGACGAGCATCCTCGGCGGCGAGGGCGCCGTGTGGCGCTGCCTCGTCGGGGTCGCGATCCTGACCCTCATCTCCAACGGGTTCAACCTGCTGGGCTGGGACCCCACCTACAAGCAGGTGATCGAGGGCCTGCTGATCCTGGCCGCCGTCACCCTCGACCGGCTGCCGCGGCGCCGGGCTTGGACGTCTCCCGGCCGATGACGAGCCGAGGCCCACACCGACGGGCAGGTGCCGAAGGCGGCGACTGAGCGTCTCAACGAATACCCACATGACCGCTTGACCTGCATGGACGGGCGCTTTCGGTGTGCGCGGCACCGGCCTGGAACGCCCCTCGCCGGCGCCGTGGGCCTGACGTGACGGAGCGCGTCCGGTGGTGGGGAAGTTGCTCGGGAGCTCTTGACAGCGAGCGTGCGGCCGGTCACGGTGTACCCCATTAACTGACGCATCAGTCAAGAATCGCACTGGAGGGGCATTGAAGATCACGAAGTCGCTCGCCATCGCCTCGGCGGCGGGGCTGGCCGTCACGTTGAGCTCCTGTGGCGGCAGCGGTTCGGGTGCATCAGAGTCGTCGCTCACCGTGACCATGTGGGGCGGCGCCGCTCAGAAGGCGCACGTCGACTCCTACTTCACCCCCTGGGCCAAGACCAAGGGCGTCACCATCAAGGAGGGCTCACCGACCGACTACGCCAAGATCAAGGCACAGGTGGAGGCCGGCAAGGTCACCTGGGGACCCACCGAGGTGGAGCCGAACTTCGCGAACACGGCCTGCGAGGCGGGCCTGCTCGAGAAGCTTCCGCAGGACATTCTCGACAAGGCCAAGGCGACCGGCGTCGCCGAGGAGCAGATCGGCCCATGCGCCATCCCGATCCTGCAGTACTCCTTCACGATCGCCTACAACTCCGGCGCCTTCTCGGGGACGCACCCGACGACGTGGGCCGAGTTCTTCGACACGAAGAAGTTCCCCGGCAAGCGAGGGTTGTGGAAGTACGCGACCGGCGGCATGTTCGAGGCCGCGCTCCTCGCCGACGGCGTTGCGCCGGACCAGCTCTACCCGCTCGACATCGACCGGGCCTTCAAGAAGCTCGACTCGATCAAGAGCGACATCGTCTTCTTCGACACCGGCGACCAGATGACCCAGATGCTGGCCAGCGGCGAGGCCCCCCTCGTCCAGGCCTGGAGCGGCCGGATCTTCCAAGCCCAGCAGGCGGGGGAGAAGGTCGCCAACGAGTGGAACGACAACCTCGTGTCGTACGACCAGATCGTGGTGCCCAAGGGATATCCGAACAAGAACCTCGCCTTCGACTGGATGCGCTGGTTCCTCGACAACCTCAAGGCGCAGGCCGCGGACGCCGAGGCCTCGATCTACGGCCCGGCCAGTGCCAAGGCGCTCGAGTTCGTGCCCGAGAACGTCCGCAAGGAACTGCCCGGCTTCCCGGCCAACGAGGAGCGCTCCGCAGGCCTTGTCGACTACGGCTACTGGGCCGAGAACTACGACGGCGTCACCGAGCGTCTTAACGCGTGGATCGCTCAGTGACCTCGGCCACCGCAGACTCTCCGACGGGCGGACTGCGGGGCCGGCTCCATCTGTCTCGGCTGTCCCGTTGGATGCGTTTCGACGGATGGGGCGCCTTGATCCTGCCGCTCCTCGTCTTCCTCGTCCTCGTCTTCGGGCTGCCGCTCGTCGTCATGCTGTCCCGCAGCCTGACGGACCCGAGTCTCGGCCTGCAGAACTACCGCGACATCTTCGCGAACGCCGTCTACCCGCGCGTTCTCGGCAACACGTTCCTCATCGCGGTGATCGTCACAGCGGTGACCCTCGCGCTCGCCTACCCCTACGCCTACCTCATGACCCTCGTCGGCCCCGTCTGGCGAATGATCATGCTCGGGCTCGTGCTCGTCCCGTTCTGGACGAGCATCCTCGTGCGCAGCTTCGCGCTCGTCCTCTTCCTCCGGGACACCGGCGCCTTCAACTCCACGCTCGAGACGGCCGGCGTGATCGACCAGCCGATCCCGCTGATCCGCACGCTCACCGGTGTCGTCTTCGGCATGGTCCAGGTCGCGCTGCCCTTCGCGGTCCTGCCCATGTACGCGACCATGCAGGGCATCGACCGCCGACTGCTCCAGGCGGCCGAGTCCCTCGGCGACCGTCCCGCCGGCGCCTTCTGGAGAATCTTCGTCCCCCTCAGCGCTCCCGGGGTCGCGGCGGCGGCCCTGCTCACGTTCATCCAGGCGCTCGGGTACTACATCACTCCGGCGCTTCTCGGCGGTCCGAAGAACACGATGATCGGCGAGTTGATCGTGCAGCAGGTCAGCACCGTGCTCCGTTTCGGCTTCGCCGCGGCCCTCGCGACCCTGCTCCTCCTCACGACCCTTCTCCTGCTCGTGATCGCCGGCAGGTTCGTGGACCTCCAGAAACACCTGATGAGGCGGCCATGACCAAGACCCTCACCCGCACTGGGCTCGTGGCCCTCGCCGTCATCATCGGCGCCTACCTCATCCTGCCGGTCCTCATCGTCGTTCCGATGTCCTTCTCGGACAGTTCCTTCCTCACCTTCCCGCCCGGCGAGATGTCGCTCCGGTGGTTCCATAACATCCTGGACGAGCCGGTCTGGCTCGACTCGGCGCTGGCGAGCCTCCAGGTGGCACTCCTGTCGGCGGCGTGCGCGGTCGTCCTGGGCGTCCTCGCTGCTCTCGCCTTGGTGCGCGGCCGCATTCCGTTCCGCAACACGATCACCGCGGTCCTGCTGGCTCCGCTCATCGTCCCCTACGTCATCATCGGCCTGGCGTCCTATATCGCCTTCCTCCAGCTCGGCCTCACCCAGACGACACTCGGGTTCGTCCTGGTCCACACGTGCCTGGCCGTGCCCTACGTCGTCATCAACGTCGCGGCGGGGCTGGTCTCGGTCGACCGGCGGCTCGAAATGGCCGCGATGAGTCTCGGCGCGGGACCGGTCACGACCTTCTTCAAGGTGACCCTCCCGCTCATCCTCCCGAGCGTCCTCGCCGGCGGACTGTTCGCCTTCTTCATCAGCTGGGACGAGGTCGTGACCGCGATCTTCCTCTCCGGCCCGGACATGACGACCCTCCCGGTGCAGATGTGGTCCGGCATCAGGGTCCAGATCGATCCCACGGTCGCGGCCATCTCGACGCTCGTGCTGCTCGTCATCTTCGGCTCGTTCATCGTCCTCGGCCTGACCCGGCTGATCCAACGACTCGTCCGCCGCCGCATGGCAGATCCCGCAACGAACACAGGTGCATGACATGACCGCAGCCCTCGAGACGCCCGCCCAGACGTCGACCGGCGCCCCGATCTCCATCAACGCAGTGAGCAAGAAGTACGGCGACAACACCGTGCTCGAGGCGGTCGACCTCGACGTCCGCGCGGGCGAGTTCCTCACCCTGCTCGGCGCCTCCGGCTCGGGCAAGTCCACCCTGCTGAACATCATCGCCGGCTTCACGCAACCCACGGGCGGCACCGTCACGGTGGACGGCCGGGACATCACCTCTCGGCCGCCGCACAAGCGCGGCTTCGGGATGGTGTCCCAGCACTACGCGCTCTTCCCGCACATGTCGGTCGCCGACAACGTCGCGTTCCCCCTCAAACGGCAGAAGGTCGCCAAGGGGGAGATCCGGCGACGGGTGGCCGAGGCCCTCGAACTGGTCGAGCTCGGCCACCTCGGCGGCCGGCGTCCGTCCGAACTCTCGGGCGGTCAGCAGCAGCGCGTGGCCCTCGCCCGGGCCATCGTCTTCCGCCCCCGTGTCCTGCTCATGGACGAGCCCCTCGGGGCCCTCGACAAGCTGCTGCGCGAGCAGCTCCAGCTGGAGATCCGGCGGCTCCACCAGGAGATGGGCATCACCTTCGTCTTCGTGACGCACGACCAGGACGAAGCGCTGACGATGTCCGACCGGATCGCTCTGCTGCGCCATGGGCGCATCGTCCAGCTCGGCACACCCGAGCAGCTCTATGCCGAGCCGAACTGCCGCTACAGCGCGGAGTTCGTCGGGGTCTCGAACATCTTCACCGGCACGGTCCAGGGAAGGACCTTCGTCGACGGCGTCAGCGGGCGGAGCTATCGGCTCGAGGGGGCCGCCGGCCAGCACGGCAGTTCCCTCATGGTCCGGCCGGAGCGCCTCAACATCGCCACCGTGAGCGCCCCCGTCCCCGACGACATGGACCATGTCGAGGCGACCGTGGACGACTGCATCTACCTTGGCAGCAGCCGCACCGTGCAGCTGTCCACCGACGCCGGCCTGCATCTGGTCGCGCGCACTGAAGTGCCCCGCTCCCCGGACGGGGTCGTTCCCGGAGCGCGAGTGAACGCGTACTGGGACGTCCGCGACGCATGCGTCCTCGACTGACCCGGAAGGACGGAGCAGCATGGCAACGATGACAGGCGGCGAGGCGCTCGTCGCCGCACTGGCCGCCCATGGCGTGGACACGATCTTCGGGATTCCCGGCACGCACAACCTCACGGTCTACGCGGCCATGGACCGGCACGGGATCCGGCACGTCTCGCCTCGGCACGAACAGGGCGCCGGTTACGCCGCGGACGGCTACGCCCGGTCTTCCGGACGGCCGGGCGTCTGCCTGACCACGACCGGCCCGGCGATCCTCAACGCGGCCGCGGCCGCGGCACAGGCGTACTCGGACTCGGTGCCGGTCCTCTTCGTGTCACCCGGCATGCCGCTGCGTCATCCGGGGCGGGGCAACGGACTGCTCCACGAGATCAAGGACCAGAGCGGCGCCATGGCGGCCATCCTCGGCCTGAGCCACCGGGTGACGAGCGTCGAGGAGATCCCCCTCGCGGTGGCCCAGGCATGGACCGACCTGACCTCCGGACGACCGCGTCCGGTCCATCTGGAGATCCCGCTCGACCTGCTTGAAGAGCAGGCGGACGTGACCGTGGTCGGCCCCGTCCCCGCCGCGGCCCGCACTCCCGCGTCAGAGCCGGTCACGGAGGGCGCGGCGGCCTGCGCCGCCGCGCGGCGGCCGGTCCTCCTCGTCGGCGGGGGAGCGGCGCGGGCCGGCGGCGAGGCGGTCTCGCTGGCGGAGACCGTCGGCGCCCCGATCGTCTCCACCGCCAACGGAAAGGGGATCATTCCCGAGGACCACCCGCTCTTCGTGGGCGCGGGCCTCCAGCACCAGTGCGTCCTCGACCTCATGACCGACAGCGACCTGGTCATCGCGGTGGGAACCGAGTTCGCCCCCTCCGACTGGTGGATCGGCCTGCCCGACCTCTCCGGCAAGGTGCTGCGCGTGGACGTCGACCCGGCGGCGATCATCACCAATGTGGTGCCGGAGGTGTCCCTCGTGGGAGACGCCGCCATCACGCTCCGAGCTTTGCGGGCGCAACTCGATCTCTCGACGCCGCCTGACGGAGCGCGACGGGCCGCGCGGTGGCGGGACCTGCACCGGGCGGCCGCCCGGGCCGAGGGCGCACCCTGGCTGCAGATCATGTCCGCGATCGCGGAGGCGCTGCCCCGCGACGCGATCGTGGCGACCGACAGCGCGATGGCGTGTTACTACGGCGCACTGTCGAACCTCCCCCTCTACCGGCCCGGCGCCTTCCTCTACCCGACCGGGGGCGGCACGCTCGGCTTCGCCCTGCCGGCGGGCATCGGAGCCAAGATCGCACACCCCGACATCGCCGTGATCGCCGTCCAGGGCGACGGAGGCGCCATGTTCACCGTCGCCGAGCTCGCCTCGGCGGCCGAACTCGGAATCGCGCTGCCCGTCATCGTCGTCGACAACGGGGGCTACGGCGAGATCCGCAACGAGATGGCGGACAGGAACGAACCGGTCCACGCCGTGGCTCTCGGCCGAGCCGACTTCCCCTCGCTCGCCCGCTCGCTGGGCTGTCACGGCGTCCGGGTCGAAGTCGCTGAACTGACCGGCGAGATCAAGGTCGCCTTGGAAGCGGACCGGCCCACGCTGATCCACATCCACGAGGAGAGCCGAGCCGCGGAGGGCATGTCATGAGGAAGCCCGTCGCGGTTTACACCGACCTTGTGGACACGGACCCGGCTCCGGGCGTCGAGCTGCTGGAGCAGGCCGGATTCACGGTGCGGTTCGCGCGCAGTCCTGCACCCGCGGACATCGTGACCGTCGCCGAGGATGCCGTCGCGCTCCTGCTCGGCTACGCCGAGGTCGGCCGGGCGCTCCTGGACGCCCTCCCCAGGGTGCGCCTCGTCGCCGCGCAGTCGGCGGGTTACGACATGGTGGATCTCGACGCTTGCCGGGAACGCGGCATCTGGGTCACCAATGTTCCGGGAGCCGCGACCGAAGAAGTCGCGTCGCACGCACTCGCCATGACGCTCGCGCTCCTCCGGGGACTGCCTCAGCTGCATCACGACGTCCGGGCGGGTGTGTGGGACGGGACCAGGCACGAGCTGCGTCGGCTCTCGGAGGTGACCGTCGGTGTCATCGGGCTCGGACGGATCGGACGGCGCTACGCGGACTGCGTTCGCCCGCTCGTCGGCCGCGTCGTCGGTCATGACCCCGTCGTCACCACCGTGGACGGCGTCGAATCGCTCGGGCTCGACACGTTGCTGGCGTGCAGTGACGTCGTCAGCCTGCACCTGCCCCTCACCGACGCCACCTGGGGCCTGCTGGACTCGCGGCGACTCGGCTTGATGCGCAAGGGCGCGTCGATCGTGAACGTGTCACGCGCCGGCCTCGTCGACCATCGCGGGCTCATGCAGTGCCTGGAGGAGGGGCGCATGTCCGGTGCGGCCCTCGATGTGCTGCCGCAGGAGCCCCCGGAGCCGGACGACCCGCTCGTTCGGCACCCGCGAGTGCTGGCTACGCCGCACGTGGCGTACCTGTCGGCGGCCAGCAGCCTCGATTATGTACTCGAACAGGCTCGAAACGTCGCCGAATGGCACATCCATGGCCGGCCCGTCTCCGTCGTCATCGAGGGAAAGCCGACGGTGACGGGCGGACATTCCCTAACGAAGCCGGTGCTGGACCGAGCCAAGGCGCTCTGACAACCTGACCACTACAGCCACACGAGGTGAGAACGGATGCCACGACCGAGCGTCGAAGCCGAGCGCCGCGAACAGATTCTGCGGGCGGCTTGCGCGGTTGTCAGTGAGAAGGGCTACAAGGCGCTGCGCGTGACTGACGTGGCCAGGCACGCCAAGATCAGCACCGGCTCGGTTCACTATTACTTCGAGACCAAACGCGACCTCGTGCACGCGGCATTCGAATGGAACTTCTCCCGATCACTGGAACGGCGTAAGTCGATCCTGGCCAGGCACGACAACGCCCGGGACCGGCTGCACGCTTTCGTCGACTCCTATCTTCCGCACGACGAGGAGACCGCGGCCGCCTGGCGTGTCTGGGCCGAAACCTGGGTCGAGGCACTGCACGTCCCCGATCTTCGCGAACTCAACGAGCGGATCTACGGCGAATGGCGCGGCGTCATCGCCGAGATCATCCGCGCCGGCCAAGCCGAAGGACTGATCATCTCCGGGGACCCGATCGTGCTCGCCAACACCCTGGTCAGCATGATCGACGGCCTCGCGATCCAAGCCCTCGTCGGTTCGCGGCACATGACGATCCGCCGGATGCGGAGCGTCTGCGACCACCTGCTCGAGATGATGTCCGCCGAGCCGGCTCAAGCCGCCATCGGCTGAGCACTTCGTCCGACCGGGGGGCCGAGCAAACCGGCCCTTGAATCCCTTGACAGCGTATTGAGCGCTGTCACATGATCATCAATATATAACTGACGGGTCAATCAAATATTCGGATTGGGAGCCCAATCGTGTCCTACGACCTCACCGACGGGATCGAGCTGAGCGACGAACAACGCGAGTTCGTCGCCCTCGCCCGCGACTTCGCCCGGAACGAGATCCGCCCGCGCTCGCGCGCCATCGACGAGGCGGACACAGAGGCGCCCATGGACCTGTGGGCCAAGGCCGCCGAGATCGGCCTCGCCGCCTACATGCTGCCCACCGAGTACGGGGGCGGAGGCGTGACCGACCTCGTGACCCAGTGCCTCGTCCAGGAGGAGCTGTGCCACGGTGACATCGGCATCGCCAACTTCCTCACGTCGAGCTCGTTCTTCGCCGACCCGATTCTCTCCTTGGGCACCGACGAGCAGAAGAAGAAGTGGATCACCCCCCTCACGGGATCCACACCGCCGGTGACCAGCGTCGCCGTAACGGAGCCGGACGTGGGGTCAGACGCGGCCGGCCTGCAGACGCGCGCGGTCCGCGACGGAGACCACTACGTCCTCAACGGGCTGAAGACGTGGATCTCGAACGCCCCCCTGTCGCAGTACTTCGTCGTTTTCGCCACCTTCGACCCCGGCCTGCGCTCCCGCGGGGTGACCGCGTTCGTGGTCGAGCGCGACCGCGAGGGCGTCACCGTCGGCGCCCCCATGAAGAAGTACGGCCAACGGGGCACCCTCAATGCGGAGGTCTTCCTCGAGAACGTCCGTGTGCCGGTCGAGAACCGGCTCGGTGAGGAGGGCAAGGGCTTCTACGGGCTCATGCACACCTTCGACGCGTCCCGGATCCTCATCGGCGCGGCCGCGACGGGCCTGTCCCGGGCGATCCTCGAGGACGCGGTGCAGTACGCGCGGGAGCGCACCCAGTTCGGCAAGCCGATCATCGAGCACCAGGCCGTGGCCTTCCGGCTCGCCGACATGGCCGCGAAGACCGACATCTCCCACGTCGTCACCATGCGGGCCGCCCGTCTGCACGACGCGGGCAAGCCGGCCACCGCCGCCTCGGCGATCGCGAAGCTGACGGCGTCGGAGAACACGACGTGGGTGGCCAACGCGGGACTGATGACGCACGGCGGCTGGGGCTACTCGCGGGAGTTCCTCGTCGAGAAGTGGCTGCGGGACGCCAAGCTCGAGGAGATCGAGGAGGGCACCTCCGACATCCAGCGCCTCATCATCTCGCGGGCCGTGGCCGCGCGATGAGCGACTCCCTGTCGGTCTTCTCCGACCCGAAGTCGGTCGCCGTCGTCGGCGCCTCGCCCGATCCCGCCAAGTGGGGCTATTGGATCGCCCGCGGGGCCCTCCGCGGCGCCCACCGCCGGGACGTGCACCTCGTCAACGCGAAGGGCGCCGTCATCGACGGCGTCCAGTCGGCGCGCTCGCTCGCCGACCTGCCCTCCGTGCCCGAGCTCGTCGTCCTGACCGCCCCGGCGAGAACGATCCCCGCCGTCGTCGACGGGGCACTCGCCCTGGGGGTCAAGGGCTTCCTCGGGATCACCGCCCACATCGATCTCGCCAACGGCGAGCCCGGGCTGGAGGAGCGGCTCGCCGGCCGGATCCGCCGGGCCGGCGCCCGCATCGTCGGGCCGAACTGCCTCGGCTTGTATGACGCGGAATCCGAGCTCGAGCTCGCCTGGGGCTCCTTCGTCCCGGGCAGCATCGCGATCGTGTCGCAGTCCGGCCAGCTCGGTCTCGAACTGGCCGGGCTCGCGGCCCACGCGGGACTCGGCGTCTCCCGGTTCGTCTCGATCGGCAACCAGATCGACGTCACCGCGGCCGACCTGCTCGCCGACCTCCTCTCACACGACGCGACCCGGACCGTCGTCCTCTACCTTGAGAGCTTCAGCGCGGGCCGCGAACTCGTGGACGTCATGACCCGGCTCCGCGCTGCGGACAAGCGGGTCATCGTCCTCACGGTGGGCGCCAGCGACGCCAGCCGCGCCGCGGCCCGATCCCACACCGGGGCGCTCACGGCGTCGACGGACGTCGTCGCGGCGGCCTGCCGGGCCGCCGGCGCGGTCCTCGTCGAGACCCCGGCCCAGGCGATCGACCTCGCGCACATGCTGGCCGGCAGCCCCCTCCCGGCCGGCGGCCGCGTCGCGATCGTCAGCGACAGCGGTGGCCAGGGAGCCATCGCCGCGGACACGATGGCCCGCCACCGGCTCGCCGTTCCCCGGCTCTCGGACCCGACCCGGGCCGCCGTCTCCGCCCTGCTGCCCGAAGGCGCCGGGGCCGCCAACCCCATCGACCTGGCCGGAGCGGGGGAGCAGGACCTCGACACGTACGCGCGGATCGTCGACGCGCTCGTGCGCAGCGGCGAAGTCGACGCGGTCGTGCTGTCGGGCTATTTCGGCTGCTACGGCGCGGACACCCCGACGCTCGTGGAGCGGGAGCTCGAAGTCGCCGCGGGCCTGGCGTTGTCCGTCGCCGAGCACGGGTGTCCCGTGATCGTCCACAGCATGAGCCACGATTCCGAAGTGGTGCGGGAGCTGCGCGCCCGCGCCGTCCCCGCGCTCTTCACGATCGACGCGGTGGCCCGGTCCCTCGGGCTCGCGGTCGATCTCGTACGCTCTGCCCCGCCGGACACTCCGCAGCCCCCCGTCCCCGCCATACCGCTCAGCGAGGTCGGTGAGGCACTTCCCTACCTTGCGGGTCGCGACATCCTCGCCGGCGCGGGCCTCAACTACCCGCGCGCCGTCCCGGTCCGGACTCCCGAGGACGCCGGCGCCGCGGTGCGAGCCATGTCGGGTCCCTTCGTCCTGAAGGCCGGCTGGCTGGAGCACAAGACGGACGTCGGCGGCGTGGCGGTCGGCCTGTCCAGCCCGGAAGCCGTCGGCGCCGCCCTCTCCGACATGGTCGCCCGGCTGGGGGAGGGCGACTACGTCCTCGAGGAAATGGACGCCCGCGCGGACGCCGTCGAGCTCATCGTCGGCGCCCGGCGCGACAGCGCTTTCGGGCCCGTCGTCCTCGTCGGGATCGGCGGCGTGCAGGCCGAGCTCTACCGGGACGTCGCTCTCGCACTCGCGCCCGTCGGCGTGGGCGAGGCCCGCCGCCTCGTGGAGTCGCTCGTCGGCCTGCCCCTGCTCACTGGATTCCGTGGGCGCCAGGCCGTCGACCTCGATGCGGTCGCCGAGAGCATCGCGGCCGTGTCCCGTCTCATCGCAGAGGACGCCGGCGTCGTCGAGTGCGAGGTCAATCCGCTCCGAGCCGGCCCCGAGGGCGCGATCGCCGTCGACGCCCTCGTCCTGGCCGCCGCGCCGAACCCGCACAAGCCCACCGGCCCAGTGAAGGAAGTCGACCCGTGATCGAGAAGTCCCCGCTCGCCGAGTTCACCGACCGGGTCGCCGTCGTCACGGGAGGCGGCTCGGGCATCGGCCGTGCCATCGCCGTACGCTACGCCGCCGGGGGAGGGAACGTCGACGTGCTCTCGGTCGACGGCGGCCAGTGGCTCGGCAAGGCCGTCTACTCCGGCTCCTCGGGCCGGGCGTGAGCACCCGGCGGCAAGACGCCGGGGCGGTCGACGGTGACCGCCGCCCCGAGTGGGCCCGATCGGCGGTGTACGTCGACGGCCGGTGGCGTGAGACAGCGGGCGGCCGGATCCTGGAGGTCGAGAACCCGGCGACCGAAACCATGATCGGGGCCGCCGCGGACGCCGGCGCCGAGGACGCCGAGGCGGCGATCTCCGCGGCGGGGGCGGCCTTTCCCTCCTGGTCGGCCATGCCGTTGCCCGAACGGCTGGCCGTGCTCGAGCGGGTCCGCACCGGACTCGAACGCCGACGGGACCTGCTCCTGGAGACGATCGTCGCCGAGATCGGCGCACCCGTCCGCGTGGCCCGAGAAGCGCACGTCGACCCAGGTCTGGCCGTTCTGCGCGCCTATCTCGACGCCGCCGAGAGCCTGGCGTGGGAGGAGCGCGTCGGGAACTCCCTCGTCCTGCGCGAGGGCATCGGCGTCGCCGCCTGCATCACGCCGTGGAACTACCCCTTCTACCAAGTCCTCGCCAAGATCGGCGGCGCCCTCGTCGCCGGCGCCACCGTCGTGCTCAAACCGGCCGAGTTGACGCCGCTGTCCGCATACCTGATCACCGACGCGATCGACGAAGCGGGCGTCCCCGCAGGGGTCTTCAATCTCATCCCCGGTCCGGGACGGGTCGTCGGAGAGGCACTCGCCGGCCATCCGGCCGTCGACGCGATCTCCTTCACCGGCTCCACCCTGGTCGGCGCCCGCGTCGCGGCCCTCGCCGCAGCGAGCATCAAGCGCGTCAGCCTCGAACTCGGCGGCAAGTCCGCGAGCGTGATCCTCCCCGGAACCGATCTGGAGCCGGCCGTACACGCGTCCGTCGAAGCGGCCATGCTCAACTCCGGCCAGACCTGCACAGCATGGACTCGGCTCCTCGTGCCGCGCACAGACCTCGAAGCCGCAACGCAGCTTGCCGCAGCGCGTGCCGGTGCGCTCGTCGTGGGTGACCCGACCCAGCCCGAGACGGACCTCGGGCCCGTCGTGTCGCCGGCCCAGCGGCACACCGTCACGGGCTTCATCGAGCGAGCCGTGGCCGATGGCGCCCGGATCGTCACCGGCGGGACGGAGCGCCCCGCAGGCCTGACCCGCGGCCACTACGTGTGGCCGACCGTCGTCACCGACGTCGCGCCCGACGCGGAGATCGTCCAAGAGGAGGTGTTCGGACCCGTTCTGACCATCCAGCCTTACGACAGCATCGAGGAGGCGGTCGCACTCGCCAACGCCACGCCCTACGGACTGGCCGGCGCCGTATGGGGACCGGACCAGGAGGCGGCCCTGGCGATCGCTCGCCGCCTTCGCACCGGCCAGGTCGACGTCAACGGCGGCGCCTTCAACCCGGCCGCCCCCTTCGGCGGCTACGGACGTTCCGGGAACGGCCGCGAGCTGGGGCGCTGGGGCATCGAGGAGTTCCTGGAGACCAAGGCTCTGCAGCTGTGACCGCCCATGTCCGCCCGACGTGACCTCCGTCTGGCCCTGGCGGTCGGTGCGCTTGTGGCCGTCACCGCGGTGTGGGGCTCGACCTTCCCCGTTTCCAAGGACCTGCTCACCCGGCTGCCGGTCCCGGATTTCCTGGCGCTCCGGTTTCTCACGGCCGCGCTCGTCGTCGGGCTCGTGCGACCGGCGGCGCTCCTGCGCGCGGGATGGCGCGTGGTCGGCTTGGGTGTCGGTCTCGGGTTCATGTACTTCACCGGCCAGTACCTTCAGTTCGTCGGCCTGCAGCACACCGCCCCGACGGTGTCCGCCTTCGTCGTGTCCATGTATGTGGTGTTCACCCCTCTCCTGGTCTGCCTGTTCGCTCGCAAACTGCCGTCCCGCCCAACCGCCATCGCGACGGTCCTCGCAACCGCAGGCGTCGCAGTCATGTCTCTGCGAGGGTTCTCCGTCGGATGGGGCGAGATGCTCACGCTCTTCGCGGCCTCGCTGTACGCCGCCCACATTCTCGCCCTCGGACGCTGGTCACGAGCGCGGACCGCCTACGCGCTCGCCGTCGTCCAACTGGGGACCATGGGGCTCGCCTTCCTCGCCGTCGCATCCATCGACGGCGTCCAACTGCCGGAGGCCCGTGACGTCCCCGCCTTTCTCTATCTGGCGATCCTCGCCGGAGGCATCGCACTGCTCGGGCAGACCTGGGCCCAAGCCCACCTGCCGGCGCCGACGGCCTCGATCATCATGGTCCTCGAGCCGGTCTGGGCCGCCATCATCGGTGTATCCGTCTTCGGCGAACGACTCGATGCGCGGATCGTCCTCGGCGGGACGTTCATCCTCTTCGCGCTAATCGTCATTACCGATCCCGGCCGGGGCGCATATGTGGACAGCGGTCGGCGTCACAGGTGGCGAAGGCGGCCGACCGGTGCCGCAGCCGGGGCTTCCGTGGTCAGCGCCGACCTCGACCCCCAGGCCGTCGCGCCGAACACGGAGGATGGCCAGGAAGTAGCCGGGCCGCCGCCTCCCGACAAAGCCCAAGATGAACCCTGCGCGCCACGCTGAAATAAGGCCGTCCAGGAACTGCCTGGGCGTACCTGCCACAGCAGAAAGTAGCCCCCGGCTGCTTGGTCGGCCGCGGCGCGTCTCCACTGACCTGCCACTGGACGGTCGGCGGGAGCAGGACACCGGAGGCCTAGCAGTTTCAGGAACCGGCGTCCTGAGCCCCGTCGATCTGTCTTATGGATCGTCCGGCTGACCCGGCCTGGGGCGGACCGGCGCCCGCCGCAATGCCGAGCGCAGCAGCGGCCAGGTCACCAGCAGCAGGACGAGTCCGTAGACGGTCACCGAGAACGGAGTGTCCACGAGTCCGGACAGCGCACCGTCACTGATCTGCAAGGCGCGCCGGAGTTCCTGGTCGGCACGCGGGCCGAGGATCACGCCGATGATCGCGGGGACCATGGGAAGGCCGTAGCGGCGCATCATCAGGCCGAGGCCGCCGAGCGCGAGGAGGACGACGAGGTCGACGGCCGAGCCGTTGACCGCGTACGCGCCCAGGCCGGCGAAGCAGAGGATGCCCGCGTACAGGTACGGGCGGGGCAGCCGCAGCAGCCTCGCCCAGGCGGGGGCCAGCGGCAGATTGAGGGCCAGCAGCAGCGTGTTGCCGATGAAGAGACTGGCGATCAGGCCCCACACCAGCTCGGGCTCTCGCTGCAGCAGCAGCGGACCCGGCTGGATGCCGTACTGCTGCAGGGCGGCCAGCATGACCGCCGCCGTCGCCGTGGTGGGCAGCCCGAGCGCGAGCATCGGCATCAGCGTGCCCGCGGCCGAGGCGTTGTTGGCGGCCTCCGGTCCCGCGACGCCTTCGATGGCACCGTGGCCGAACTCCTCGGGCTTGCGGGAGAGCCTCTTCTCCGTGACGTAGGACAGGAACGTGGGGATCTCGGCGCCGCCGGCCGGGACGGCGCCGAACGGAAAGCCGATCGCGGTTCCACGCAGCCAGGGGCCGATGGAACGGCGCCAGTCGTCCCGGCTCATCCAGGGCCGGCCGACCGGCACCACGAGGCGAGGCCGCGGATCCGGGAGGCGCCGAGCACGGTGGCCGACGCGACGAAGGCCAGCACCATGATCGCGAAATGGTCCTGGGCCCCGATGTCCAACGCCACCTTGACGATCTGCGGGGCGGCGAAGGCCAGCAGCGCGGTGGCGATGGCGCCCGCCACGAACGAGCCGATCGCGGCGGTGGCCAGGGCCTGCGCGGCGCGTCCCGCTCGGGCCATCCGGTTGCCCTCGATCGCGGTGATCACCGAGGCGCTCTCGCCGGGGGTGTTGAGCAGGATGGACGTGGTGGAACCGCCGTACATGCCGCCGTAGTAGATGCCGGCGAACATGATGAACGCGCCCGTGGGGTCCAGGCTGTAGGTGAGGGGCAGCAGCGGGGCGACGGTCATCGCGGGTCCGATGCCGGGAAGCACCCCCACCGCGGTGCCGAGGGCCACGCCGATCAGGGCGTACAACAGGTTGACCGGCGTGGCGGCGGTGGCGAAGCCGCCGAGCAGGTCGCCGACGGCTCCCATTACGGCAGGATCCCTTCCAGGACGCCGGCCGGCAGGGCAAGCCCGAGCCCGCGGTCGAAGGCGTAGTAGGTGGACATGGACAGGCCCACGGCCAGCGCGGGGTCCCGCACCGGGTGCCGGCTGCCCAGCGCGTACGCGGACCTCGGGCCCTGGCCGAGGAAAGTGAGGCCGCAGCAACCACGATGAACGTGCTTCTGGGCTACGAGACAAGGTATGTCCCGACGCCTCGGTCGACAGGGTGGACTGCAGGGGTCGCGTACTGGTCAATGGGCACGTGTGGACGTGCCTGGACATCGCTGATCTTGCTACGGGTCAGAAGGCGCGTCCTCGCCCTGCTTCTCCGTAGGCCTGCTCGCAAGTATTGAGCTAACGTCGCGTGGACGCGGCGGAGATGAGCGGGCACGTCTGGCGGGATCAGGTGCGCCGGCGGGGCACCGTCGAGCAGGACGGGAAGCCTTGGCCCGTCTCATCTAGTGCGACGCCGACCCGTTCGAGATCGAACTGTACGAGCTGGCAGCCGACCCGCGAACGTTGCTCATCGACCGCGCCCAGCGACACCGCGCCGGCCAGCACGAGCGGCGCGTCCGGCGGTTGAAAGGCCGAGGTCGACGGGCCGGAGGGTGACGACAGCCCTGACGACAACGATGGCAGCCAACGCCCACCACGGGCGCACGTCGGGCGCCGTCTGACCTTGGTCGACGGGATGGCCGCAGAGTGCTGGCACTTCTGAAAGCGGAAGGTCGGCGGTTCGACCCCACCCCTGCCCACCTCCAAGCCTCTGACCAGCAAGAACATGGTCAGAGGCGCTTCGGTTTCCGGCCCCGGAGCGGCCTCAAGCGGATGCACGCCGCTCGAACGCCTTCCGCCTATCGCAAACCCGAAATCGAACATCTCACTCGTTGGCCAATGTTGTCGGAAAGCTGCGGCCGGCTCGCGCTCGCCGCCACCACAGGGCTGCAAGGCCGCGTCGGGGCAGGGGTATCTAGATCGCCCGGTTTTCGGATGTTCGGCGCTCATCTTTCGGGGGCACGGTCTGGTTCCTGGGCCTCCGGGCCTCCGGCGATTGCATCGCGACAGAGCACGCACTCGGTGTCCGGACAGCGGGTGATGTCCTGGTCAGCGGCGATCGCGGCGGTCGCGGCGGTGAGCACCTGCCGGGCGGGGAAGGCGCGCCAGCGGGAGGCGCCGACGATGGCGGTCCGGGCGAGCGGATTGAGGACCGGTTCCAGTCGCGGGAAGCCTTCGGAGCAGGAGCCGACCTCGACCATGCGGATCACGCCCTCCTCGTCGCGCGCCCACCTGCGGAACAGGCGGCGGCCTGACCGCTGCTCGGCAAGGTGCAGCGCCGTCATGCGGTTGAGGCCAACGCCGACGAGCAGGATCACGCCGCGGCGGCCGGCCAGTTCACGGATGGGCCCGTACACATCGTCAGGGCTTTGGGCGCCGATGAGCCGGGCCGCGTTTGGGCCGATGGCGGCGAAGGAATTGAGCGGATGCCTGCCGCGTACAGCACCGACACGCCCGATGAGCAATGCGGGAAGCGCGCCCAGTTGGGGGTTGATACGCCCGCAGTCGACGCTGTAGGCGGGCCCTGTCGGAATGTCGGGCCCAGGGGGTACGGCGGTGTAGTCGAGGCCGTTGCAGGCCGGCCGCATATCAGCGGGGGCGGGTACAGAGAAGTGGGGCTCGGTGAAGGTCGGTGCCATTACGGTGCCTCCACGCTTGAGCAGTGCGTCCAGCAGAGTGTCGGCACCGCCGTCGATCGCAGCTCCAAAGGACCGCAGCGATGCATGCACCATGACCGGATGATCCGCCAACTGCAGGGCGTCGATGGCGGAGATGAGGTGTTCGGCGCGGATCATGTGGACTCCACACGGTTAGGCGAGGTGGCTGGCGTGGGCGATTCGTCCCTGCCGGAGTTCGCTCAGCGTCCAGCGGGTGGTCTCGGTGTCAGGGTGGTCGCTGCCCAGCGTTCTGCTGCGGCGGTCCAGAACGTGCCGGTAGAGGGACTCCGCCTCGGTCCGGCGACCCTGGCACGCAATCGTCCAAGCTAGTTCGTGCTGGGTTAGCAGGACGTCGGGATGGTCGCTCTCAAGCACTTGTTGGCGCAGGTCGAGGAGGTGACGGTACATGGCCTCGGCCTTCTCCCAGTCGCCCCGCTTGGCAGTGATCCAGGCAAGCTCGTGCCGGGTCTGCAGGGTTTGACGGTGATCGTCGCCGAGGACGCGCTGCCGGTCCCGCAGTATGTCCCGGAAAGCGGAGAGAGCCGCATCGAGGCGGCCCTGCCGAGCGATCGCGCAGGCGAGCTCGTGGCGGGTGGTCAGGGTTGCCGGCGCGTCGGGACCCAGGTAGGTCAGCTTGTCGCGAAGCGCATCCCGGTAGCGCTGCTCAGCCTCCGCCCACCTGCCCAAGCAAGTGGCGATCCACGCGAACTCGTGGCGGCTCGCGAGGGTGTCAGGGTGAGAGTCGCCGAGGAGCCGCACCCGGACATCAAGGACGTCCCGGTAGATGGCCTCCGCCTGGGCCGGATCGCCCCCGTCAGCGACCGCCCAGGCGAGCTGGTGCCGAGCGCGTAGCACCGCTGGATGCTCCTTGCCCAGCGCGGCGCTGCGCGCCAGGGTGGTCCGGCACAGGGTGCTGGCGGCCGTCCCGGCACCGCTGCAGTTGAAGGCTTCGGCCGCATCGGCCGCGGCGTCCACAAGCAAGGCGAGATGCTCACGGTCCACGTGCTCGCCGGCGGTGGCCAGCAACTGGAGCAGGTGCTGGGCGAGCAGCCGGTACCGGGGCCAGTGATCCGGAAGGTCGAAGCGGAGCTTCCCCAGCGCGCCCACCAGAGACTCGACCGCGGTGTGCCAGACATCCGGCCCCTGGAGGTCGGCACGGTTGGCGGCGGCGACAACGGGGTGGAGCGTGACCGCGGCGAAGTCCCTCTGGATCAGGCCGACGTCTCTCAGCCCGACCACCGCCTCCTCCAGGCCAGTCATGGCGAGGAGGTGCGTCGGGATCGACGTGGGCGCATAGCAGCTGGCCAGCCGCAGCAGCTTCCGGGCGTGGGGGATGCCGTGGCGGGCCAGGCCGTCCAGGGAGATCTCCGCGGTGCGGGCCACCGTGGACCCCTCGACGTTGCCGAGGTTGTGGTCGTAGGCGGCGAAGCTGGGCTTCTGCTCGACCCCGGAGCGCAGATATGTCCCAGCCAGGTGGAGGGCGAGCGGGAGCCCGTCGAGGCGATGTGCCAGGGCTCGGGCCTCTCGCTCGCCTCCCGCCTCCGGCGCGAGATCGCGTAGGACCTGGGCAGCGTCGGCCATCCCCAGGTGGCCGACCGTGAAGAGTCGGGCCCCCTCCCACATGCGTGGATCGGTCTCTCGGCTGGTCACCACGACCAACCCGCGACGCGACGTGCGTACCCAGCCCAGCCTGTCCTGCACCCCGGCGGATGAGTCCACTACGGCAAGCACCCAGGGGTCATCAGCGCCGTCGAGGACAAGCAGCCACTCCCGGGGCGCGTTCTCCAGCAGGCGCCAGAACCGGTCCGGAGCGTCAACCGCCCCCTTGACGATCGAGTCCATATCGGCATGGGTCCCACCAAGCTCCCGAGCCACCCCTGCCAAGCCCATCGCGAATCCGGTCGGCTCGGCGGCGGAGACCCACCAGACGTGCCGGTCCCAGCCCTGCGCCTGCTCAGCCAGGGCCGCGGCCAGCGTGGACTTCCCCGCGCCCCCCTCCCCGACGAGCACTGCGGGGCCGTCCCCGGGCCGGCGCGCCAGTGTCACCAACTCCTCCAGCAGACCGTGGCGCCCTCGAAGCTCCTTCCGAGGGCCCCGCACCACGGCAGGGACGAAATCCCACGCCATCTCTTCCGCACTTCCGACGTCGCGGTTCTCCTCCAAGATGTCGACTTCCCGATCCACCCACGCCCTCAGGTCGTCCAGACCACGCCGGAGGTCGAAGGGCGGGAAGGCTCGGGTTCCGGCGGCGCGGGCGCGCAAGTAGACCTCGGCGAAAGTGAGCGAAATCCGCTCCTCCTTGTTGCTCACGGAGCAGGCTCCTGTTCTTCCTCGTCATCGATAAACGGAATCAGATGGCCGACTGCGCCTCTCAGCTGCTCGCGAGCCTTCAGCAGATGGCCGCGGACGGTGCTAGGTGCCACCCCTAAGTGCTCGGCGACACGCTCGGGGGACCACGACGCGCCCCAGACCAGCGACGCGACCCTCTGCCGTATCGGCGGCATTTGTTCGATCTCCTCCCAGCAACCCGCCAGGGCGATCACAAATTCAACGCGCTCGCCAGGGTCGTCGGACCGAGAGTGCGAGTGGGGGATGTCGGCGGCCAGGTCGATCACGTGCTGCTTCCTCCAAACGTCGACCGCCTTGTTGCGCAACACCCGGCGCAGCCACTTCCTGCGCTCGTCAGGGCCGTATTGGCCGACTTTCGACCACGCGCGAATCGCCTCGTGAAAGGTCGTCTGCACCAGATCCCACGACTCCGACGCCCGTGAGATCGAACAGGCGTACTTATGGAGGTCGCCCGCCTCCTGCCGGTAGAAGTCCTCTACCTCTTCGAGTTGCCTCTTGGTGAGGTTCGGCCGGGGCTCGTAGGACCCCACGTCATGTCCTTGAATGCCATCGGCGCTGATCGGAGCCGACACCCCAGACCACCCGGAAGGCGCGCCCTCTCGAGGTGTCCTGGTGAATCACGATCCGGCCGGCGGGGGCCGTGCGAGCCAAGGCGACCAGAGTACGCCGCAGTTGCCACTCGGCGAGCACGTCCATCGCGGACCAGGCCGTCAGCAAGCCCACCACCAGCACTGTCGACTGCCAGGTCACGGTGCCCACGGCCAGGGGGATCAACGCCGCCCATGTATCGGGCTTGGGGGAAGTCAGCAGCATCACAATTCACTGTCGCGTGACCGGCCCCCGACGTTTGGTCACTCCATGAATTCTCCGTGACCGGCGTCGGCAGATCAGCCGGTAGTCCCGGCCCAACCAGGGGTTGCGACGGCATCATGGGCGGGTTCGTTCGTGGATCCAGTCGAGATGTGCGCGGAGCGCAGGTGGGTCGTGGACGACGAAGTGGCAGTTCAGCGCGAGCAGGCGCAGCGCCAGCCATTCCAAGGTGTCGGACGCGCTGTGCCATCGGGTGTCCTCCCCATCCGGAGTGAGCTCGCCGTCGCCGAGGTGGTCACGAAGACGCTCATTGGCGACCCCGAGGGGTACGCGCAGCGTGACATCGGCTCGATACGTCGGCGCCATCGCTCGCTCGGCCTGCTGGAGATGCGTCAGTACATCCGGGTCCGGCAGGTCGTGACGCGCCGGCGCTCCGGTGGCATGCGGAGCGCTGATCCGATCGGCGCGGAAAGTGCGCCACCCGTCGCGATCGATGTCGAATGCCACCAGGTACCAGCGCTGACGGACGCTGACGAGCTGCTGCGGTTCGACGTGTCTGGCACCATGTTCGCCGTTGCGGCGCTCGTACGCCATGCGCACTCGCTCCCGGCTCGCGATCGCAGCGGCCAGGACGGTGAGGACGTCGGGGTCGACGGTGTTGCCGACTGGATAACTCCAGCTCATGACACTCCCGCCCAGCGCACGGACGCGGTGTCGCAGCCGAGCCGGGAGTGACTGGCCCAGCTTCGTGAGCGCGCGGATGCCCGCATCCTCGAGTTCCGGAAGGCCATGGACGGCGATCGTGCGCAGGCCGAGGGCGACCGCGACCCACTCGTCGTCCTCCAGCAGCAGCGGCGGCATCGACGCACCCGCGCCCAGGCGGTATCCACCGTGGACGCCGAGGTCTGCCTCGACGGGATAACCCATCTCCCGCAGACGGTCGATGTCGCGCCGGACCGTGCGGTGAGTGACATCCAGCCGCTCAGCGAGTTCGCTCCCCGACCATGTGCGCGGTGTCTGCAGCAGCGACAGCAGGGTGAGGAGGCGCGACGTGGGTCCGACCATGATTCGATCTTCCTGCCTATCTAGGACATGATCCGTCCTACTTTGCTTCTACCGTGGCCGACGACACCGCAAATAGCCCGAGAGGAACGAATCATGTCCGAGCCGCAAGAGGCCGTGCCTGCTGGCTACACCAACGTCGCCCTGGGTCGTCACCGACGACACCGGAGCCTTCCTCGACTTCGTCACCCAGGTGTTCGACGGCGAAGAACTCGCCCGCGTGAGGATCGAGGACGGATCGGTCGGCCACGGTGAGACCCGGGTCGGCGACACCGTCGTACTGGCCTTCGACCGCCGTCCCGAGTGGCCGATCATGCCGAGCTTGCTACGCGTGTTCGTGCCGAACGCCGACGAGACCTTCGCCAGGGCGGCCGCGGCCGGCGCCAAGGTGGTGACCGAGCTGGCAAACAGCGCCTTCGGTCAACGTGGGGGCCGCATCAAGGATCCGTTCGGCAACATCTGGTGGGTCGTCAGCAACGTCGAGGACGTGCCCGAGGACGTGATGTGGCAGCGTCTACAGGATCCGGTATACGCCGAGCAGATGCGCGTCGCACAAGAGACGCTCGACGCCGAGCTGAGCGGCCGAGCACGTGGACGCAGCAGCGCTCCGGTCCGCTGAACCGCCCTACCTGCCGACCGACAGGTCAGTCACGGCGGACGACGAACAACGACGGCGGGAGTCGCCCAGACATCGGGCCGGACGTCCAGGGCAGAAGACCTCGACGTGCCTCACGCTACCCCGGCTGCTGGGTTCGATAGCCCAGACTTGTCCACGTTCTGCCGCCCCGATGGCCTCGGCCTTGAAGTCGTCGGGCAGCGACTCGATCGCGACCGTGCCGTGCTGGCCTGTCGGGCCATCGAGCCCGACCAGTGGTGTCACCGATGTGGCTGCGAAGGCATGCCGCGTGACACCGTGGTCCGACGGCTGGCGTGCCACCGTTCTGGAAGTCACCGTCCGCCGCTACCGGTGCCCGGCTGCGCTCATGTGTGGCGCCAAGACACTAGCCGGGCGGCCGAGCCACGAGCGAAGCTGTCGCGCCGCGGCCTGCGATGGGCCTTGGAAGCCATCGTCGTCGAGCACCTGACCGTCGCCCGGGTCGCCGAAGGACTCGGGGTCGCCTGGAACACCGCCAACGACGCCATCCTGACCGACGGCAGGCGCGTCCTGATCGATGATCCTGGCCGGTCTAACAGCGTGGCCGTGATCGGAGTCGACGAGCTTGTCTGGCGACACACCAGGCGTGGCGACAAGTACGTCACCGTGATCATCGACCTGACTCCCATCCGCGACGGCACCGGACCGGCCAGACTGCCGGACATGGTCGAGGGCCGCTCCAAGCAAGCGTTCAAGACCTGGCTCGCCGAGCAGCAGGAGTCCTGGCGCGACGGAGTCGAGGTGGTCGCGATGGACGGCTTCACAGGCTTCAAGACCGCCGCCGCCGAGGAACTGCCCGGCGCCGTGGCGGTCATGGATCCCTTTCACGTCGCCCGCCTGGCCAGCGAAGCCCTCGACCAGTGCCGCCGCCGAGTCCAGCAGTCCATCCACGGTCGTCGTGGCCGCACCGGCGACCCGCTCTACTCGGCACGCTGGATGCTGCACACCGGCGGCGACCTGCTCACCGACAAGCAAGCACAACAACTTACCGACATGTTCGCAGTCGACATCCACGGCGATGCTCACGTCGAGGTCGAAGCGACTTGGGGCATCCACCAACGCGTCGTCGCGGCCTACCGCGAACCCGACCGGACCCGTGGCAAGAACCTGATGCAGCAGCTCATCCCCGCGATCAGCCACGGCGTCCGGCCGAGCTGACCGAGACCATCAGCCTCGGACGGACGCTGAAGAAGCGTGCCGCTGACGTGTTGGCATACTTCGACCGCCCCGGCACGTCCAACGGTCCCACCGAGGCCATCAACGGACGACTCGAACACCTCCGCGGCTCGGCCCTTGGGTTCCGCAACCTCACCAACTACATCGCCAGATCGCGCTCGAGACCGGCGGTTTCAGACCCCTACTACACCCTCGTCTGTGACGAACCCCTTTCACTGGTTCTCGGGGCGAGAGCTTCGGCCTGATCGTCGAGGACCTGCTGCGTCTGCCGGCGGACACCGGTGTGATCGCCGAGGGCTTCCGACTGCTGCCCCACCTGGTCAAGCCGCTGCTGACCGACCCCTCCCGCGCGGTCTGGCTGCTGCCGACGCCCGAGTTTCGCCGGGCGGTGTTCGAGGGCCGCGGCTGGGAGATTCCACGCAAGACGAGCAGCCCTGAACTGGCCCGGCGCAATCTGCTTGAGCGCGACCGGATGTTCACCGACCGCCTCTTCGAGGACACCAAGCATCTCGAACTGCCCGTCATCGAAATCGACACCACAATGAACCAGGATGAGTCGACCAGGCGAGTGACGCAGGCCTTCGGGCTGGGCTGATTTACACAGACCGCGAAGCCGCACCCTGTCCGCACCCTGTCCGCGGCATGTGAGGACGTCGGTAATCTCGCGGTGATCGCCCTCGGCGTCGTAATGGAGCGTGGCGGACCTGCACTGGGTGGCGATTGTCGTCGCCGCTCTACGAGGAGTGCTCTCGGTTGATGCCGAGAATCCAGCGCAGCTGGTGAGCGTGCTGGGCGCCGATCAGCGCCTCGGCTGTGTCGATGAGTTGACCGAGTCGCAGCGCCATTTCCCTGGTCGGCGTGCGGTAGGCGGTTGCGGCGCTGTGGCGTGACCAGTCGGTCAGGTCAGCGTGTGCTCGGTTGCTGAGTTCTCGGTCGCGGGCGGCCACGAGGTGGAGGTCGACGTGGACGCGGGTCCAGGTGTCCTTCATGCGCAGTTGGTCGTAGGCCCCTAGTCGAACATGCGGAAGTGAATCGGCGTCCAGCAAGGCCCACAGCTGCGCGGCCGGTACCGCGTAGGGCTCGTTGCGCAGTGCCTGCTTGACCGCCCGGACGACCACCGGGGCCGGATCGGCGAGCATGCCGGAAATCCGGAGGACGGATCCGCCCAGGCGGCGGACGGCTCGTACCGCTTCGGCCCGCACCCGGGGACTCGGGTGCTCCAGGAAAGGCAGAAGCACCTGCACATCCTGACGTGTGCCGCATTCACCGAGCCCGGCGACCAGCGCACGGGCCCGGCCCGGCGGCCGATCGCCGGCCAGGGCATCGCGGTAGATCGCGGCAGAACTGCGGTCGGCGCGGCGGACGGCCCACTGCGCGGTGGCGCGCATCATCGCCGACCGATCCGGCAGATGAGCCACACCCGCTTCAGGACGGCCGAGCCTCACCAGTGCGGTGAGCGCCTCGACCCCGACCTTCGCGCTTCCCTGTTCCAACAGCCGTTCCAGGACGTCGACACGCCGGTCTTGGACCGCATCGGACACCAGCCACTGCGCACACCGCAGCGCGCAGACCCCATCGTGTTCACCCAGGGCGGCGCGCATGACCTCCTCGTGCCGGGAACGGCCCGAGGACAGCCACGACCGGTACGCCAACCGCCGCACCCCGATGTCAGGGTGCCTGCGGGCCGACGCCAGCACCTCATCCGGGGCCGTGCACAGCGCCCCGGCGACGGCCTGCAGCGCATGTCCGCCGCGCGCCCACGATCCGATCGCCACCGCCACACTCGCCGCCGCCGACAACGCCGCAGGACCCGCCGACCGCAACGCGGCAGCCAACGTGGGGCGCGCACGCTCACGCACCTGCGGCACCCAGTCGGCGGTCCGCAGCACCAGAACGGGCAACAGCAACCCATCGGCGCACATCACCGGATCCGCGACCGCCGACTCCCGTCGGCGGCCGTCCGGGGAGCAGGCCGCCACCAGTTGGGACAGCCGCTCGTCGGCCGGCGGCCGGTCCATGGTCTGGACCGGCCTCCCGTCGTGCACCACGGCCGGGGTGCGCAGTGCCCGGTCGAGCCCGATCCAGGTCTTTGCGCCGGCGACCGCCAACATCGCCGCGACCTCATCCGAGCGTTGGTTACTAGTGACCGCTTCGATGACCCGCATCGCCAGCGGGCCGTAACCGGGAGCGTGGAACTCGCGGACAACGCGGATCGGACCGGCCAGATGAGCGTTGAACTCCTCCAGCTCCTCGGCCGGAACCCACAGCTCCAGGATCGTCCGCCCGCCCGCCTGCCGCACCGGATAACGGCGCGCGAAGTCCGCGTCGACCTCGAAACGCGTCACGAAACCGGCGCCCGACGCCGGCACGTTCCAGTCCCGCGCGATCTTCACCGCATATGCCTCGTTCAACACCGGATAGAAGATCGGCTGATCCGGCAGCCGGGACGGCCAGACCCGCCACCCCGACGCACACACCAACGACAACTCCGCCGGCCCGACCGGACGCCACAACATCACCGTGGCCCGCCCGCCGCCCCGCGCCTCGCTCCGTCCGTCGGTCACGAAAACCGAGTCTGACGATCCTGCCGAACTCCGACAACCGGATAACCGCTCCAACGCTGCCTCGAGCTGGCAGACCCCGGCCACCTCCCTGAAACGAACGCACAGCATCAGCGGCATGAGAGGACATCGTGAATCGATGAATGGGAAAAATCGAGAGAGGCGATTTACTGGCATCCGCCAGCCCATCGGGGTCACGAAGACTTGGATCCCGACTGAGCTCCTGTCTCGTCCTTTGCCGTAAGCCAGGCTCAACTCGGTAGGTGGATCATTGTTCGGTTGGCGTTCACAGAGTTGCGGATGTAGCCGGGCAACGAGTTCCACCAGCGGCATTCATCGCGGACAGCGAGTACCTGATCGCGATCTTCTGCCAACATGTGGAGCACCTCCCTACGGTCTGCTCGTCCGCATGCGGCCACCGAAGCGCGTAAGGCTGTGGTTGCCTGCGTGCCGAACGAGCGGGCACGGCAGAGTTCCAGCATCGTGTCGAGCACGCCCGGAGGCATGCGCGGAGCCGAGTTGGCCAGCGCCCAGCACGCTTGGACGCGTGTGTCGAGGTCGATGCGTTCTGCGCCGATGATGCCGAGAAGGGCCCAGCCGTCCCGTGTTCCCTCAGCGATCTTGCCGAGCAGCCGGATCACGGCCCGCAGAAGTATGGTCTCGTGCCGATCGGCTTCTTCGTACAACAGCCGGACGAGTGACAGCCGCAGCGCATCGCGGTACCCCGAGTTGACCAGCAGTGTTGTATACACCGACCGGGTGATGTCGTTCCGACCGATCAGGCTCTGTGTCAGAACATTCCCGAGCAGCGGATCCTCTCCTTGATCCCACTTTGTCTGCCAGACCAGGCCGATGTCTTGGATCTCGGCGGCCAGACGCAGGCAGGCGCCCTGGTACCGGCTGGTCTGCGCGTCCGGAGGAGCAGCGGGCTTGGCGAGGTAGACCAGTTCGGGGCCGGCCGCCCTGTCCAGCCCCAGGTACGGGGCCGGATCGAAGCGGCGCAAGAGCTGGATGGCTGCCCGGCGGACCTCCATCTCGACCTGCACGTCTTGGATCGTCGCCCGGCACTCTCGCTGCAGAGCGTCTAACTGATGCACGGAAGGATTCCAGGTCCCAGTGTCGACCAGTGCCGCCACAGTGGTGAACAATTCGCGCAGCAGCCATCGGTCGGGCGGATCGAAGAGCGCCCGCGCCACCCAACTGACAGGGGCCCGGCCAGGAGCACGCTGGTAGATCTTCAGAGGCTGGAAAGACGCCGGATTGCCCCGCTGGCTCATGGTGCCGATGGAAATCTCCCCGGTCAGCCCGGCCACGATCTCGGTCCGTCCGATCCGCAGCAACGCCTCGGCCCGCAAGTCCTGGTCGAGCCCCTGCGATGCGCAGATCTCCAGCATCAACCGATCCACCAGGGTGCCCCAGGTACGCCTGCCGAGTTTGCGCCCGGTGGCCAGTAGATGCCCAGACAGCAGGTCCCAGTCGGCGGCGGTTACCGCGTCGGCCCCCAAGACGGCATCGATGATGTCGGCTGCCCGCTGCTCGGCCTCGGCCGCCGACCGCAGCCAGTACGGGTCCTCGCTGCGGCCACGCGGGTCCCATGTTCGCAGCACCTTGTGCGCGGGCCCTGCAAGCCGTCCTTCGGGGAGGCCCAGGGCCCGTTCGTAGGAGGCCAGGTGATGCGGTTGCCAGGACGCGGTTCCGTGTTCCAGCCGCGAGATCATGGCCGGGCCGATGCCACGGGAGGCGCTCCGCGCAGTCGTGCGGGCGGCGAACGTGGCCGCGGTGGCCGATTCGGTGTCGGGCGCGTTGAAGCGATGTGTGCGGGCCAGCCAGCCCACTAGAACGTCAGCGCCGGTACGGGATGAGTCCGTCGGCTTGGCCGGCCGTCCGAGCCTTGAGCCCATGGTTGCCGCCCTACGCACGGCCGCGGGAACGCCGAGACCGGACATATTTACCATCTGCGCCACCGATTAAAGCATCGGCCTCGGCGGACCGGTACGTACCACACTCGACACATCACGCTCACGACGCAGCCACCGAGAAACGGTCGGCACTGCGACCAAGGAGGTGCGCTATGCCCGCCCCAGGACCCGATGCCACGACTCCACTCTGGAGTGTTACAGCGTCACGACCGGCGCCCTGGCACCCTATCTTCGGCGTCGACATTGCCGGATTCGGCTGTTCCGAGCGTGACGACGAGGCGCAGGTGGCCGTCAGGGGGCGGCTCTACCAGGTCCTACGAGAAGCCTGGGACATGGCGGGCCTGTGCTGGACTGAGGCGATCCGAGAAGATCGCGGTGACGGAGTACTACTCATCGCCTCCTCAAATGAGCCACCCGCCCTGCTCATCGATCCACTGCTCGAACTTATCCGAGCCCGCCTCCAACGCCACAACAAATTGGCCAGCGCAGCGGGGCGGATCCGACTAAGAGTCGCTCTGCACCTCGGCTCAGTCGTCTGCGATGACCACGGTGTCATCGGAACGGCGGTCAACCATATGTTCCGCCTGCTGGACGCTCCACAGCTACGCGAGGCACTGGACGAACCCAACGTTGACCTGGCCTTCATTGCCTCCCAGCAAATCTATGAAAGCGTCATCCGCACTCACGGGTCACTGACCCCCGACAACTACCTTCCGGTGGAATGCCAGGTGAAGGAGACCGTCGCGCCAGCCTGGATCACCATCCCTGTTCGCTACCGCCGTCCTCGGCTGACACGCCCACACGCCAGCATCACAAGTCTCGTTTCCCTCGAAGGGTGAAATTGCTGTCGACGGCCCCCAAGACCATCCTGTCAGCCGAGCGGTGGCCACAGCTCACAGCCCAGCATCCGCACATCGGCATGAGCGGATGTTTGCCGTGTTCGTCGAGCTGACCTGCTGGGTGCGGAGCCGCGGACACGTTCCGGGGCGAGAGCGCGGGAGGGGTTCGCTGGACCGGACGATATCTGCGAACGAGGGACCGTGGCTTGGTCGCAGACCATCCCGAGATAAGAGGCCTCACGGCTCGCCACATCTGTCGCCTCGCTGAAGGCTGCCGCACGAGTTCGTTCCCCGAAGCGAGTACCTGCCCAGGAGCGGGGACTATCCCGCACATGCGCCTATGAACTCGCCAAACGCGGCGACTTCCCATGCCGCGTCATCCGAATCGGCAGCACCTACCGAGTGCTGACAGAAGAACTCCGCAAGCTGCTCGGCGTGACATAGGCCGACCGGGAGCCGCACTCCCCGGGATGCCGACGATGAGACTCGGCATCCCGGGGACCGGTGCCTCACCTCAGTGCCTGGCATCCGAACCTGGCGTTGCGACGAGCTACTAACGGGCACGTTAGCGGATGATCTTGCTCGGATCGGTCTTGGACGGGCCGGTAGGCCGGCTCAGCAGGCTCCTGGGGCTTGAGCTTCAGTGCGGGCTCAGCCGGCCTTCGGGGTGGTGCGGTCGATGATCGGGGCTAGGTCCAAGCCCGGTGGGAGGGTGCCGAAGGCGGAGCCCCAGTCGCCGTTGAGGCGGGTGGCGCAGAAGGCGTCGGCGACCGCCGGGTGGCCGTGTCTGACCAGCAACGATGCTTGGAGAACGAGTGCCAGGCGCTCGGCTATGCGGCGGGCGCGGTACTCGATCGTCGCGGTGTCGGTGAAGCTTTCCTTGGCGTCCGCGATGGCCGCGTCCAGGCGCTTGTCGGCTCCTTGGGCTAGCTCGACCTCGCCGAAGAACGCGTCCAGCGTCTGCGGCTCGCGTAGGATCGCGCGGAGGAGATCGAGTGCCGCGACATTGCCGGAGCCCTCCCAGATCGAGTTCAGCGGCGACTCCCGGAAGAGGCGGGGCATGCCCGAGTCCTCCACGTAGCCGTTGCCGCCCAGGCATTCGAGGGCCTCGGCGGCGTGCGCGGGCCACCGCTTGGTGATCCAGTACTTGCTGACCGCGAGGCCGAGCCGCTTGAACGCCGACTCCGTCTCGTCCCCGCGGACCGAGCGGTCCGTGGCGCCCGCCAGCCGCAGCATCGTGATCGTGGCGGCCTCCGACTCGATCGCCAGGTCCGCCAGGACGTTGCGCATCAGCGGCTGGTCGATGAGGTACGCGCCGAACGCCTTGCGGTGCGCCGCGTGGTGGACGGCGGTCGTGACGCCCAGCCGCATCCCCGACGCCGCGCCGATCACGCAGTCCAGCCGGGTCATGTTGACCATCTCGATGATGGTGCGGACGCCGCGGCCCTCGTCCCCGACCCGCCAGGCGAGGGCGTTCTCGTACTCCACCTCCGAGGACGCGTTGGACCTGTTGCCGAGCTTGTCCTTGAGCCGCATCAGCCGCAGCGGGTTCAGCTCACCGTCCGGCAGGACGCGCGGGACCAGGAAGCACGTGAGGCCGTCGGGCGCCTGGGCCAGTGTCAGGAAGACGTCGCACATCGGGGCGCTGGTGAACCACTTGTGGCCGACGAGGCGGTACGTCCCGTCCGGCTGCGGGGCCGCCTGCGTGGTGTTGGCCCGCACGTCCGACCCGCCCTGCTTCTCCGTCATCGACATGCCGGCGATCAGCGCGTCCTTCGTGAGCGGGGCGCGCAGGCCGAAGTCGTACTCCCGCTTGGCCAGCAGCGGCTCGTACTGCGCCGCCAGCTCGGGGGACTGCCGCAGCGCCGGGACGGCGGCGTAGGTCATCGAGATCGGGCAGCCGTGACCCGCGTCCACCCGCCAGGTGTAGAACTTGGCGGCCCGCGCGACATGGGCGCCCGCACGCGGGTCGGTCCAGGCGGAACCGTGCAGCCCGTGCGTCACCGCGACGGTCATCAGCTCGTGCCACGCCGGGTGGAACTCGACCTCGTCGATCCGGTGCCCGTACCGGTCGTGGGTGCGCAGGACCGGCGGATTCTCGTTCGCGAGGCGCCCCCACTCCTGCGCCTGCCCGGTGCCCGCCAGCCTGCCGAGCTCGCGCACCTCGGCCTCGGCCCACCCGGCGCCCTCGCGCTCCAGCCCGTCCAGCAGGACCGCCTCGTCGGCCACGTCGTGCCCGGCGAGCGGGGGGACCTGATTGAACACCTCGTGCGTCACCGTGCCGCTCCCACGTGCTGCTCCACCAACGTTCACGTCATTGCCACGCAGGATACAGAACCCCGTTCGGGCAACCATTGATCCTGCCGTCAACGTGCCCGGGCGTCCATCCTCCTGAAGTGGTGGGGCGATCTCGTCCGCGCGGCGGATTGTCCCGCGGCCGCGGGGGCATACCTTCGAAATCATGAGTCAGTCCAGTCCGCAGCCTGAGCGGCCCTCCTCGTGCCGCCCGCGGGACCGGCGGCAGGACCTGCACCCCGACCGGCCCATCACCGACCCTCTCGAGCCGGGCCCCGACGCGATACGGGCGTCCGACGCCGAGCGGGAGGCCGTCGTCGAGCGGCTGCGGATCGCCTCCGTCGAGGGGCGGCTCACCTTCGAGGAACTGACCGAGCGCAGCGAGGCGGCCTACGCGGCCGTCACCCGCGGCGACCTGGAGCACATCACCGACGACCTGCCCGGCATGGGCGCCCCCGGCGCCAACCCCGCGCCGCGCCAGGTCAAGCGCAAGTTCAGCGCCGTGATGGGCGACTGCAAGGAGAGCATCGTCGGCCGCATCGACGGGCCGCTGGAGGCCGTGTCGGTGATGGGCGACGTCGTGCTCGACCTGCGCCGTGCGCAGGTCCCCACCGGCGAGATCCACATCTCCGCCACCGCCGTGATGGGCGACGTCAAGATCATCGTCCCGGACGGCGTCAGCGTCGAACTGTCCGGGCACGCCTTCCTCGGCGACCGCAAGATCGCCGTCCGCGAACCGCAGCCCGGCGCCCCGGTCCCCGTCGTCCACGTCACCGCCCACGCCGTGATGGGCGACGTCAAGATCGTCGACGACGAGCACCACGCCCCGCTCCGCCGCGCCATCGCCTCCTGGTGGCGCGACAAGAAGTAGCTACCGGCGGCGGGAGTCGTCGTGGCGTTCGGCCTCCTCGACGCCCTCGTCGTCGGACGGCAGCGTGTCGGGATGCTCGATCCGCACGCCGGGCGTGCCCGTGCCGCTGGTCTCCTCCCCGTCGGGGACCGTCCCTCCCCGGGCGTTGGCGCGCCGGTTGATCGGGGCGAAGTCGCGGTCGTGCGTCTCCTTTGGCTCGTGCCCGAGATCCTCACGCTCCATGACGGCCGCCATACCCGGAAGCCCGGACGTCGAACGCTCGATCAGACGGCGGTGGCCGTCCGGACGGCCGGCTCCAGGGCCTCGTCGTAGCGGCGGACGATCAGGTCGGCGACCTCTGGGGCCGCGCCGAGGACGGGGGAGAC
Source organism: Spirillospora sp. NPDC048819 (assembly GCF_040650055.1). NCBI lineage: Bacteria > Bacillati > Actinomycetota > Actinomycetes > Streptosporangiales > Thermomonosporaceae > Spirillospora > Spirillospora sp. NPDC048819. The sequence goes on from NZ_JBEZGN010000004.1 coordinate 49,505, forward strand.
CGCGGCGGCGCCGGCGGCCAGCGCCGCCGTCCGGACCTTGTCGGCGAAGTACCCCGGGGCCAGGAAGTAGGACGCCACCGCCACCCGCGGGGCGCCCGCGTCCAGCAGCGCCGCCACCGCCTCGGCCGGCCCGGGACGGGCCGCCGACGCGTAGGCCGGGACCACGTCCCGCCAGCCGCGCCGCCGCCACCCGCGGGCGAGCCGCGCGATGGTGGCGTTGGCGGAGGCATGGCTGGAGCCCGCCGACACCAGCACGACCGCCGTGTCCGGGTCGCCGGGTTCCACGCCGGCGTCGGACAGGCGGCGTTCCAGCGCGTCCATCAGCAGCGGGTGCGGGCCGAGCGTCTCGGCCGTGCGCAGGCGCATCCGGGGATGCCGGGCGCGCACCCGGTTCAGGACGCCCGGGATGTCGGTCTTGCTGTGGTACGCGGCAGTGAGCAGCAGCGGCAACACGACCGCCCCGCTCGGCGCACCGTCCTCCAGCCCCCGCCCGCCGCCAGTCAATCGACGAGCTCCGCTCGGCCCACCGTCCTCCAGCCCCCGCCCGCCGCCATTCAATCGACGAGCTCCGCTCGGCGCCCCGGCTTGGGCGAGGCCGTCCAGGACGCGGTCGGGCGTCGGCGGCGCGTGGTCCAGGAACGAGGCGTGGACGGGGACGTCCGGGCGGCGGTCCCGCACGGCGTCGAGCAGCCCGGCGACGGTCGCGGCGGCGCGCGGGTCACGGCTCCCGTGCGCCACCGCGATCATCGGCACAGGCGCCATCGGCCTGCTCACAGGTGGATGCCGCATTCGGTCTTGCCCGATCCGGCCCAGCGGCCGCTGCGCGGGTCCTCGCCGGGCGCGACGGGGCGGGTGCACGGCGCGCAGCCGATCGAGGGATAGCCGTCGTAGTGCAGCGGGTTGACGAGCACCCCGTTGTCCTCGATGTAGTTGTCCATGTCCTCCTGGGACCAGTCCAGGATCGGGTTCACCTTGACCATGCCGCGCTTGCGGTCCCATTCGACGACGCGGCGGTCGCGGCGGCTCGCGGTCTCGTCCCGGCGGATGCCGCTGAACCAGGCCATGTAGCCCTCCAGCGCGCGGCCGAGCGGCTCCACCTTGCGCAGGTGGCAGCACAGGTCCGGGTTGCGGCCGAACAGCCGGGGGCCGAGCGCGGCCTCCTGCTCCTCGACCGTGCGGGACGGGGTGACGTTGATGACGTTCACCGGGTAGACGGCCTCGACTGCGTCCCGGGTGCCGATCGTCTCGGCGAAGTGGTAGCCGGTGTCGACGAACAGCACGTCGATGCCGGGCTTCACCTTCGACACCAGGTGGATCAGCGCCGCGTCCGACATGGACGAGGTGAGGCAGATGCGGTCGCCGAACGTGGCGGCGGCCCAGCGGATGACCTCCAGCGTGGGTGCGCCGTCCAGCGCGACGGCGGCGGATTCGACGATGTCTTCAAGGTCAAGGTTAGGTCTGTCGGTCTCCAGAAGAGTCACCGAGGGATCTCCTTGCTCGCGGTGTTGGGAGCGCCGACACCGAGGAACTTCAACGTGAACGACCGGACGCAGTCGGGGCAGAACCACGAACCGTGCGCTTCGCGCGGTTCAAGATTCTCTTCCCCGCAATAGGGACAATAGAACGGCGCCATCCGTTCGCCGCCGCCTCCGTGCGGGGGGCCGGCCCCCGTGTTCGCTTCGCTCATCACTTGAGGTCCGCTTCGTCCGCGCGATGCACCCACTCGGCGAAGGTCTCGCCGTCGCTGCGCTGCTTGTCGTAGTTGCGGACGATCCGCTCGACATAGTCGGTCAGCCCCGCCGAGGTGGTCTTCAGCCCGCGGACCTTCTTGCCGAACGTGGCGCCGAGTTGTCCGCCCAGGTGGATCTGGAACCCCTCCACCTGGTCGCCGTTCTCGTCCACGACGAGCTGGCCCTTCAGGCCGATGTCGCCGACCTGGATGCGGGCGCAGGCGTTCGGGCAGCCGTTGACGTTGATCGTGAGCGGCTGGTCGAAGTCCGGGAGCCGCTTCTCCAGCTCGTCGATCAGGTCCATCGAGCGCTGCTTGGTGTCGACGATGGCGAGCTTGCAGTACTCGATGCCGGTGCACGCCATCGTCTGGCGCCGGAACGTGGACGGACGGACCTGCAGGTCGTGCTCGGCCAGCGCGTCGGCGAGCGCCTCGGTGTTCTCCTCCGGGACGTCGAGGATCACCATCTTCTGCTCGATGGTCGTCCTGACCCGGCCGGAGCCGTAGCGGTCGGCCAGCTCGCCGATGACGCCGAGAAGCTCGCCGTTCACGCGGCCCACACGCGGGGCGAACCCGACGTAGAAGCCGCCGCCCTTCTGCGGGTGGATCCCGACGTGGTCGCGGCGGGCGAGCGGCGCGGCCGGCTCCGGGCCGTCCGGCAGCGCGTACCCGAGGTACTCCTTCTCCAGCACCTCGCGGAACTTCTCCACGCCCCAGTCCTTCACCAGGAACTTCATCCGGGCGCGGCTGCGCAGCCGCCGGTAGCCGTAGTCGCGGAAGATCGAGGTGACTCCGTGCCAGACCTCCGTGGCCTGCTCCGGCTTGACGAACACGCCGAGGCTCTGCGCGAACATCGGGTTGGTGGACAGCCCGCCGCCGACGAACACCTGGTAGCCGGTCTCGCCCAGCTCGTTCACCACGCCCACGTACGCGATGTCGTTGATCTCGTGGACGGTGCAGTGCGAGGTGCAGCCCGACAGGGCCGTCTTGTACTTGCGCGGCAGGTTGGAGAACTCGGGGGAGCCGATGTAGCGGTCGTGGATGTCGCGCAGCTGCGGCGTCGCGTCGATCACCTCGTCGGCGGCGATCCCGGCGAGCGGGCAGCCGATGATGGTGCGCGGGACGTCCCCGCACGCCTCCATCGTGTGCAGCCCCACCGCTTCGAGGGCCTCCCAGATCGCCGGGACGTCCTCGATCCGCACCCAGTGCAGCTGGACGTTCTGCCGGTCGGTGATGTCGGCGGTGCCGCGGGCGTACCGGGTGGAGATGTCGGCGATGGTGCGGAGCTGCGGGCCGCTCAGCTGGCCGCCGTCGATGCGCACCCGCATCATGAAGTAGCGGTCTTCGAGCTCCTCGTCCTCCAGCGCGCCGGTCCGGCCGCCGTCGATGCCGGGCCTGCGCTGGGTGTACAGGCCCATCCAGCGGAACCGGCCGCGCAGGTCGGCCGGGTCGATCGAGTCGAAGCCGTACTTGGAGTAGATGTCGACGATGCGGCGGCGGACGTTCAGGCCGTCGTCGTTCTTCTTGTTCTCTTCGTTCTTGTTGAGCGGTTCCCGGTAGCCGAGGGCCCACTGGCCTTCGGCCTTCTTGCGCTTGATCGCGGGTGGCACGGCGCGCGTCCTCATCTGTTGTCGTGAGGGACGCGTAGCGCACCGGCAGTCTGAGGCAGCCGGCTCGACGCTGAGCAGGGTGAAGTCAAAGATGACGCCGATGCACCACGCGGCCCGCTGAGCAGGGGCGTGGTCGGGGCGTCACCGACAGATCGCGCTGCGGACGCGCAGGAAGTCCACGTGCCGGCGCTTCGCCAGCAACGGATCCGCAGCAGTCATACCTGAACTCTGACACGCGGTCTCGCGAGCTGTCCAGTTGCGTCCGGCATATGGACGGGTGAGATGCGTCATCCCTGCCGCTTCCAGTTCACCGGAGGCTCGGTGTCGCCGCCGGTTCCGGGCGGGCGCTCCCGGCCGGGCGTCGCCGTGTCGGGCCGGTGCTGGCAGTCGCACCACGATCCGCCGCGGCACTCCTCGTGGCGGCGTTCTCGGCACGGCCGGCAGATCATGTCTCCATTGTCGCCCATCACGGCCGGTGCCCGCCGCGCGGGTTTGAACGATCATGGGCGGGATGACGTTCCGGGTCGTCAAAGCGGGTATGAGCGAATGGGTGTGGGAGTCAAGGGGACGTGCCACACGCCGACGCGAGATTCGGGCGGGGGAGGCGGTCGGAACGCGACGCGCGGAGCGGACCACTGAAATGGGCGATGCGGCATGTTCCGGACCCGTAACGCTTTACGGTGGGGCGGTGTGACCACCGTCTCCGGCGCCGCGGGCGTCCCCCCGGCCGGGGACTCCGATCCGGACGAGGGCCCCAAAGCCCTCGATCCGAGCCACCCCGACAGCCGCGCGGCCCTCGATCCGAGCGGCGCCTCCGAGCCCGGCGACGCCCCCGAACCGGGCGATGTTCCCGGGCCGGACGGCGCGGAAGGGGACGGCCCTGATCCGGACGATTCCGGCCCGCGCGACCGGGCCCGCCCCTTGCGCGCACGCGTCCGCACGGGCGTGCGCGCGACGCCGAGGGTCGCCTGGACGCTGACCAAGGGCACCGCGGTCGGCGCGTTCCGCTACCGGGTGACGGGGCTGGCCGCCGAGGCCGCGTTCTTCGCGCTGCTGTCGCTGCCGCCGCTGGTGATCGGGCTGATCGGCACGATGGGGCACCTCAGCGGGCTGTTCCAGCCGAGCACGGTCACCGAGGTCCGCACATGGGTGATCGAGCAGGCCCGGACCGTCCTGACGGGACCGGCGGTCGACACGGTCGTCGTCCCGCTGATCGACGACGTGATCCGGGGCGGCAGCCCCGACATCGTGTCGGTCAGCTTCCTGATCTCGCTGTGGGCGGGATCGCGGGCGACGAACGTCTACATCGACACGATCAGCATCGCCTACGGGCTGTCGGGCATCCGCGGCGTGGTCCGCACCCGGCTGCGCGCGTTCTTCCTGTACCTGATCGGGCTGCTGGTCATGCTGCTGGTCATCCCGATGCTGGTGGCGGGGCCGGCGCTGGTGAGGCAGGCGCTGCCGGAGAGCGCCGAGTTCGTCCAGGCGCTGTACTGGCCGGTCGTGGTGGGGCTGTCGATCGTCTTCCTCGCGACGCTGTACCACCTGAGCGTGCCGGTGCGGACGCCCTGGCGGCGTGATCTTCCCGGCGCCGTGCTGGCGCTGCTCATCTGGATCATCGGCAGCTTCGGCCTGCGGCTCTTCCTGGCCGGATCGCTCAGCGGGGTGTCGGTGTACGGATCGCTGTCCGCCGCGATCGCGGTCCTGGCCTGGCTGTATGTCGCGGCGCTCGCGGTGCTGATCGGCGCCGCGCTGAACGCCGAGATCGACCGGCTGTGGCCGACCGCCGACACCGCGCGGGCGCGGGCCGTCCGCGACGCGCAGGCAGGGGAGCCGCAGGCGGACGGGGACACCGACAGTAAAAACAACCCCGGATGAGGTCCTGATAAGGCAAAACATGTCGTAACCTCGCCTGACATGACCCCCCGTGAGGAGACCGGCCGGCTCCGGACCGTGACCGGCATGATCGCGACGTCCGACATCACCGGGCCGGTGCTCTCCCACGAGCACCTGCAGATGGATCTGCGCTGGCCGCAGCGTCCGCAGCTGGTCGAGTCCGACCCGGGCCGCTGGCTGGACGAGGAGAAGGCCGTCCAGCGTGAGCTGACCGGGCTGCGCAAGGAGCACGGCCTCGGCCTGGTCGTCGACCTCACCTGCTCCGGCATGGGACGCAACGCCGCCGCGCTCGCCCGGATCAGCGCTGGCGCCCGGGTGGCCGTGGTCGCCGGGACGGGCGTGTTCACCGAGCCGTTCCATCCCCCGTTCGTCCGCGAGACCCTCGCGGCGGAGACGGCGAATCAGTCCGGGGGGACGACCTCCCAGACCCCCTGGCAAGAGGCGGATCGTTCTGGGGGGACGACCCCCCAGGCCCCCCGGCAAGAGGCGAGTCATTCTGGGGGGACGACCCCCCAGGCCCCCCGGCAAGAGCCTTATGGGCCGACCGGAGTCGAGCGGCTCGCCGAGCGGCTGCTCGCCGAGGTCGGCTTCGGCATGGACGGCACCAACTCCCTGCCGGGCGTCATCGGCGAGATCGGCACCTGGGGCGAGGCGCCCACCGAGACCGAGGAGCTGTGCCTGCGCGCCGCCGCCCGGGCCGCCCGCTACTCCGGGCTGTCGGTCGCCACCTACGGCCGCGCGGGCCTCGCCCAGCTGGAGATCCTCACCGCCGCCGGGCTGTCCCCCGACCGTGTCGCGGTCGGCCAGCAGGACCGGGTGAACGACCCCGGCCAGCACCGCAAGATCGCCGAGACGGGCGGCTACGTCTCGTTCGGCACGCTCGGTCTCGCGGGGGACGACCACGCGGCCATCGGCGCGCGCGTCCGCTGCGTCATGGACCTGCTGGAGGCCGGGCACGGCTCCCGGGTGCTGCTGAGCACCGGCGTCTCCCGGATGGCCCAGGTCACCCGGTACGGCGGGGCCGGCTTCGGGTACCTGTTCGACACGTTCCTGCCCGCGCTGCGCGCCGCCGGGGCCGACGACGCCACCCTCGGAGCGATCCTGCACGACAACCCGCTGCGCTGGCTCACCGGCGCCTGAACTCGCTCACCCGCCGCGTCCGCCTCGCGGGCGCACTTGGGGGCAATACGCCGCAAGTCGGCCGCTGCGGGGGTCTGTGGGCGCGGCGGGAGTGGGTAGGGATCACCCCGGAAGGGGGTGAGCCGATGTCCTGGAACAGATCCGCACGCGAAGAACTCCAGCAGACCGAGACCGTCCGGCTCCCCTATGCCGACCGCGCCGAGGCGGGCCGGGTGCTCGCCGAACGGCTCGCGCCGATGGGGCTGGAGGGCGCGGCCGTCCTCGCGCTGCCGAGGGGCGGTGTCCCCGTCGGGCACGAGGTCGCGCGGCGGCTGCGGTCCCGGCTCGACGTCCTGGTGACCCGCAAGATCGGATACCCGCCGCAGCCGGAGCTGGGCGTCGGCGCGATCGCCGAGGGCGGCGTGCCCGTGTTCGACGCCGGCCTGCTGCGCCGCCTGGGGCTGCGCGAGGAGGACCTGGAGGCCACGGTGGCGGCCGAGCGCGCCGAGCTGGGCCGCCGGGTCGAGGTCTACCGGCGCGGCCGGCCGCTGCCGGAGACCGCGGGCCGCCCGGTGATCGTCGTGGACGACGGGCTCGCCACCGGCGGGACCGCGCGGGCGGCCGTGCGGGCGCTGCGCGAGCGCGGGCCGTCCCGGCTGGTCCTCGCGGTGCCGGTGGGCGCCGCCGAGACAGTCCGCGGCCTGGAGACCGAGGTGGACGACATGGTCGTGCCCGCCGCGCCGTGGGAGTTCCGCGCGGTCGGCCAGTGGTACCGCGACTTCGAGCAGCTCACCGACGACGACGTGATCGCCTTGCTGGACCGGGCGGCGCGCGACCGGGAGACGGGCTGACCCGGTCGCCCAGCCGGGCCCAGGCCGGGCCGCCCGCGAAAAATGGTGCGGCGACTTTCTGAAAAATGGCCGCGCGGCGGGGACGGTTGCGGTAAAAGCACGCTTCCGCGGAAAGTCGGGTGCGATGTGACTCACATGTGACGCACATGTGACGAAGCACCCGGACCCGGTCCGCGTGGACCGGGCCCGGGCAACGCAAACGGCCCCGCGGGGCGGGGCCGTGTCGTTTTTTCGGTGGCGTGCCGGGGTTTCGCGATGGGAGCGTTCAGGCGGCCTGCGTACTCGGCTAGGCGGCGTTGGCGCGACGCATCCGGCGGCGGCGCTCGGAAGCGCGCTCGTCTTCGTTCAGACCGCCCCACGTGCCGTACTTCTCGGGCCTGGACACCGCATAGTCCAGGCACTCCGTACGGACGGGGCAGCCCATGCAGATCTGCTTCGCTTTACGCTCGCGGATCTCGCGCTCGGGCTGACGCTCACCGTCGGGACCGAAGAAGAGGACGAGGTCTTCCCCCCGGCACGCCGCGGCGTCCTGCCAGCCCCAGCTGGGACGAGGGAGGTTTGCCTGCCGACGTACCTGAGCCATGGAACACCCACCTTGATTGGTTCGAACAGTTTCAGGACATGGACGCTCGACATGCTTCAGGCCGACAAGAAGTCAGAAGCGCCGAATGGTCCAACGTCCAGAGTTGCCGCTCTGTTCCCCGTCCGGTTAAGCCGGAAACCTGGGGACGTGCGACACAGAGACCCTCGAATGGGGCCTCAGAGAGATTACACGAGGGCCGCCTCGTTGAGAAGGGTGAGTTCCCTAACAAGGTAGGTTTTCAGGTTCTCCCCGCAGTCGGGCCCGCAGGGGGACGGCTGCTGGACGGCCTCCACCACGACCCGGTAACGGCTCTCCTGTACTGCAACGACCGCTTCGTACCGGGATGTTCCCGTGATCGATCGCACGGTCACGTCGTCCAGGCCAAGGCGGCCGGTGTGTGCGCGGACGAAGTGCTCGGCCGCCTGGGCGGGCTCGGGCGTTCCGGCACGTCCGCGCAGCCTGTCCAGGACGACCTCGCCCCGCAGGTAGGCGTCCGCCGCCGTCACGGCCTGGGTCTCGCCGAGGTCGCCGTAGTAGAGCCCGTGTGGAAGACATACCAAATTCGCCGCAAATCGGTCACCGCCGACATGGGTGGTTTCCCATACGAGGCGATCGAAACGCGCGGTGAGGGCACGGGCCAGCGGCCCGCCGGTGCGGGCGCAGCAGACGTTGCGGCGCCCGTGCGTGCAGACCAGCAGCAGCGGCTCGGTCACCGGCTCCCCGAGCCCCGGCGACCGGCCGGCGGCGAGGGCGTCCAGATCGAGCGCCTCCAGCTCCGCCGGGTCGTCGAGTTCGCGTCCCTCGATCCAGACGTCCGCCCCGCGCGAGAACGCGGCGTAGACCTGGAGGGGCGGGGTGGGGCGGCGGCGTCCCGGCCGGCGGATGAGCTGGGGCCGGACGCCCGCCTTCCGCGCGGCGCGCACGGCCTCGGCGACCGGCGCGGGCCTGGCGAGGTCCTCGACGCGCTCGGGCCAGGGGCCGGGGTGCTCGACGAGCAGCCAGGCGTGCGCCTTCGCCGTCGCGCTCGCCAGGCACGGCCGCTCCCCGGTGTGGCTGCCGGGACAGTGCCCGCAGCCGTTGCCGCGCGTCAAAAGGAGACCCCCCGTAGAACTTCGATCACTTAGGTAAGGGTAACCTAACGTATCGCGTCGAAACCCTCCGGGGGGACGGATCAGCGAAACGCGGCGCGGGGTAGCAGCGCCTCCGCCGCGGGCAGCGCGGCCGCCCGGTCGGCCGCCACGAGCCCGATCCGGGTGCGGCGGTCCAGCAGATCGCCCGCGTCGAGGGCGCCCTCGTGCCGCACCGCCCAGGCCAGTTCCGCGCCGAGCACGGGCAGCCCCGGGGCGACCGGCTCGAGCAGCGCCGGGTCCCGCTTCGCGAGCGCGGCCAGCCGCGGCGCCTCGGCCCCGTACCGCTGGACGAGGCGGGAGGGCGCGTCCAGCGCGTCCAGCCGGTCCCGCGGGGCGGCGCCGACGAGCGGCAGCCGCGCGGTCCGGCTCGGCGGCGCGTCGAGCCCGCGGACGCGCGCCGCGGCGTCGACGGCGTCCTGCGCCATCCGCCGGTAGGTGGTGAGCTTGCCGCCGACGATCGTGACGACGCCGTCCCGCGAGGTGAGCACGGCGTGCCGCCGGGAGATGTCGGCGGTGTCGCGGCCGTGCCCGAGATCCAGCAGGGGGCGCAGCCCGGCGAACGCGCCCAGCAGGTCCGAGCGCCGCACCGGGACGTCCAGCGCGGAGCCGAGGATGTCGAGCAGGAACCCGATCTCGCCAGTGGTCGGCTCGGGCACGTCCGGGATCGGCCCTTCCGCGGGCTCGTCGGTCAGGCCGACGTAGACGCGGCCGTCGCCCTGCGGCAGCACCAGCAGGTACCGGCTGGCCGCCCCCGGGACCGGGATCTGCATCCCGGCCGACAGCCCGCGCAGCGTCTCCGCCCCGATCACGAGGTGCGTGCCGCGCGAGGGGGTCAGGCGCACCCCGTCCACCAGGCCGCCCGCCCAGACGCCGGCCGCGTTCACCACCGACCGCGCCCGGACGGTGAACTCCCGGCCGGTCAGCTCGTCGCGGACGAGCGCGCCGTCGCCGGCGAGGGTGACCGCGCGGCAGCGGGTGAGGATGCGGGCGCCGTACCCGGCGGCGGTCCGGGCGAGCGCCGTGACCAGGCGCGCGTCGTCGGCGAGCTGGCCGTCCCACGACAGCAGCCCGCCGCGCAGCCCGTAGGACCGCAGCGCGGGCGCGAGCCGCAGCGTCTCGACCGCCGACAGGCGGCGCGGGCCGGGCAGCACCGAGCGCGGGGTGCGCGCGGCGAGCCGCAGCGCGTCCCCGGCGTGCAGCGCGGCGCCGACGGCCAGCGCGCGGGAGCGGGACACGAGCGGGGTCAGCGGCATCACGAACGGCAGCGCGCGCACGAGGTGCGGCGCCGTGTGCCGCATCAGCGCGCCGCGCTCGACCGCGCTCTCGTGCGCCACGTCCACCTGCGCGGACGCGAGATAGCGCAGCCCGCCGTGGATCAGCTTGGAGCTCCACCGGGACGTGCCGAACGCCAGGTCGTGGGCGTCGATCGCGGCGACCGACAGGCCCCGGGACGCGGCGTCCAGCGCGGTGCCCGCCCCGGTCGCGCCGAGGCCGACGACCAGGACGTCCACCACCTCGTCGGGCAGGGCGGCGAGCTCGCGTTCCCTGCGCGCCGCGTTGAGCGAGGTCCGGGCGACCTCGGGGTTCCGTGCGTCGGATTCTGGTGTGTTCAAGGCGCGAGCATCCTTTCCAGGATGTGGCGGAGTTCGGCGTCGAAGGCGTCGGAATCGAGGTCGGGGTCGGCGTCGTCGAGCATCGTCGGCGCCGACAGCACGAAGGACTGGACGACCAGCAGCACCGTGCGCGCCTGCCGGACGGCGTGGTCGCGGCGGATCGTGCCGTCGGCGTGCCCGGCCCTCAGCGCCTCCTCGAACAGCTCCAGGAACACCAGCTGGCTGGCGCCGCAGCGGTCCAGGACGTAGGGGAGCAGCAGCTCCGGATCCACCTCGATGATCTTTCGGAGCAGCGGGTGGTCGCGGAACGCCCGCACGCCGGTGACCAGGCCGTCCACCATCCGGGGGCGGACGGGGCGGCCGTCGTCGGGCGGCTGCAGCGTGTCGCCGAGCCCGACCCACTCGCGGGTCATCAGGTCGGCGACGATCGTGCGGACGTCCGGCCAGCGGCGGTACAGCGTCATCCGGGACACGCCGGCGCGGCGGGCGATGTCGGTCAGGGTCGTGCGGCGCACCCCGACGGCCAGCACGCAGTCGCGGGCGGCGTCGAGCACGGTGTCGTCCGCCGTCCGGACGCTCGGTCCGTTGCGTCCCGCCCCGTTGCGCTCCGGCGTGTTGCGCTCCGCCTTGTTGTGACGATTCGACGTCATGTGTCACAGTGTAAGCACAGATTCGAGGCCGGCGGCAGGCCGGCGACGGGAGGCGCGGGTGGAGACGCGGGACATGCTGTGGAGCGGCTGGGGCGACCCCGGCCGGGCCGCGCCGCTGCCGGAGCAGGTCGTCGGCCTGCTGCGCGAGATGCTCGGCGTCCGGCCCGCCGAGCGGCCCCCGGTGGCCCTCGCCGACATCGAGGTCCGCGACACCCGGCTGCCGGCGGGCGACCTGACCGCGCTCGCGAAGACCGTGGGCGACCGGAACGTCCGCGCCGACACCGAGACGCGCGTCCGGCACACGCGGGGCAAGTCGACGCCCGACCTGCTGCGCATCCGCGCCGGCGACACCGCGGACGCCCCGGACGCGGTCGTCCTGCCCGGCACCCACGACGAGGTCCTCGCGGTGCTGCGGTACTGCGCCGGGCGGCGGATCGCGGTCGTCCCGTTCGGCGGCGGCACCTCCGTCGTCGGCGGCCTGGCGCCGGCCGGCGTCGACGCGTTCATCGCCCTCGACCTGCGCCGCATGGACGCCCTGGTCTCGGTCGACGAGGTCGCCCGGACCGCCGTCCTTCAGCCCGGCCTGCGCGCCCCCGACGCCGAGGCGCTGCTGGCCGGGCACGGCTACACCCTCGGGCACTTCCCGCAGTCGTACGAGTGGGCGACGATCGGCGGGTTCGCGGCGGCGCGGTCCAGCGGGCAGGCGTCCGCCGGATACGGCCGCTTCGACGACATGGTCGTCGGGCTGACCGTCGCCACCCCGGAGGGCCCGCTCGATCTCGGCCGCGCGCCGAAGTCCGCCGCCGGGCCCGACCTGCGGCAGCTCGTCCTCGGCTCGGAGGGCGCGTTCGGCGTGATCACCTCCGTGACCGTCCGGATCCATCCCGTCCCGGAGGCCCGGGAGTACGAGGGCTGGCGGTTCGCGTCGTTCGGCGAGGGCGCCGCCGCACTGCGCCGGCTCGCGCAGGACGGGCCGCTGCCCGCGGTGCTGCGGCTCTCCGACGAGACCGAGACCATGATCGGGCTGGCCGACCCCACCGCCATCGGAGCTCGTGACGGGGGGCCGTCGTCGGCCGGGTGCCTGGCCGTGCTGGGGTTCGAGGGCGCCGCGGCGCGGGTCGCCGAGCGGCGCGCCCAGGCCGCGGACGTCCTGCGCGCCGCGGGCGGCGAACCGCTCGGCACCGGGCCCGGAGAGAAATGGGAGCACGGCCGCTTCAACGCCCCCTACCTGCGCGACTCGCTGCTGGACGCGGGCGCGTTCGTGGAGACGCTGGAGACCGCCGCGTTCTGGGCGGACATCCCCGCGCTGTACGACGCCGTCCGGGCCGCGCTGATCGGCGCCCTGTCCGGCGCGGGCACGCCCCCGCTGGTGATGTGCCACATCTCGCACGTCTACCCGTCCGGCGCGTCCCTCTACTTCACCGTCGTGTCCGCACAGGGTAAGGATCCGGTCGCGCACTGGGACGTGGCCAAGCGCGCCGCCAACGAGGCGATCATCGACGCGGGCGGCACGATCAGCCATCATCACGGTGTGGGCACCGACCATCGCGACTGGTACGCCCGGGAGATCGGGCCGCTGGGCGCCGCGGTGCTCCGCGCCGTCAAGGACCGGGTGGATCCGGCCGGGATCCTCAACCCGGGCGTCCTCGTCCCGCCGGCCGCAGGGGAGTGACCCATGAGCGAAGCGAACCGGGAGGCCACCGGTGACGAGGGCCCGCGTTCGTTCACCGCGATCGTCAATCCGGCGGCGGGCGGCTCCGCCTCCGCCTCGTCGCTGATCACACTGGCCCGGCTGCTGCGCGAAGCGGGCGCCGACGTCGCGGTCGAGTACAGCCGCGGGCTGGAGCACGCCGCGGACGTCGCCCGCGACGCCGCAGGGACCGGGAGGGTGGTGCTCGGCGTCGGCGGAGACGGCCTGGTCGGCTGCGTCGGCGGCGCCCTGGCCGAGATGGACGCCGGGGCGGGTGCGGTCTTCGGCATCGTCCCGGCGGGACGCGGCAACGACTTCGCGCGGCAACTCGGCATCCCGTCCGACCCGGAGGAGCTGGCCAAGCTGCTGCTGGAGGGCGAACCGCGCGCCGTGGACGCCATCGACGCCAACGGCACGGCCGTCCTCGGCAGCGTCTACGCGGGGGTGGACGCCGTCGCCAACGACAACGCGAACAGGACGCGGCTGCTGCGCGGCTCGGCCGCCTACTACTTCGGGGCGCTCCGCGCGATCATCTCGTGGCGGCCCGCCGACTACCGGATCACCGTCGACGGCGAGTCGCACGAGCGGCAGGGCTACACCGTCGTCGCCGCCAACTCCGGCTACTACGGGTTCGGCAAGCACATCGCCCCCGACGCGAGGGTGGACGACGGGCTGCTCGACGTGATCCTCATCCGGCAGGCGCCCAAGAAGCTCTTCTTCTCCGTCATGCGGGAACTGGAGGACGGCTCGCACGTGCGGCGGCCCGAGGTCGAGGTCATGCGCGGCCGCGAAGTACGGATCGAGCTGGCCGGCCCGCCCGGCAGGACGCTCCCGTACGGCGCGGACGGCGAGCTGCCCGGGACGCTGCCGGTCACGGCCCGGGTGATGCCGGGCGCACTCCGGGTTCTGGCGCCCTGACCAGCCACTTTCCCGTCGTCTCAGGTTTGGCCCGATGTTTGGGATGGTTTACGTCAGCATTACGGTCTCTCGGATAGCGTCAATTACGTCCCGCTAAGGGACCGTTGGGGCCGTCTGCGGAGGCATCATGAGAAGGCGACTGAGTTCGCCGTTCTGGGGGGACTCATGATGAACGCAGGCGCCCTCGTCGTGGTGGCGCCGGCGTCTCTGGGGGTGGCGCCGGCGTCCACCACGTGCACGCACTGACGCCGCCTCCCCGCGCCGGGAACATCACACGCCCGACTACGGCAAGTCCGCTTGACTGCCGATATCGCCTCCGGACAGGCTGTGGGCACCCCCTACCCGAACCTTCTCCATCCCCGGCGGGCCCGTTGGGAGCCGGCCCGAGCGACACCGGGATGAGAGGGTTCGCCCCCTGCCCGGAGGCGTTCTGTGTGTGCCGAGGTGAATCCCGGTCCCGACAACTCGCGCACCTCCGAGGCGGGCGCCGGATGGGTCTGCCAGAAACCCGGCACCTTCAACGACCTGCTTCCCGAGCGCGTCACCGACTTCTCCTGGCGCCGCCCGCGGGTCCTGTGGCGGTCCCGCAACGACGTCCTCGCGAGCCTGTTCGGCGACCCCTCGAACGCGATCCGCCGCCGCTGCGTCGAGGCGCTGCGCGAGCGGGGGACGCCGGCCGCGTTCACCGTCCACCGCTCGGAGCCGGAGTTCTCGTTCGCCCTGCTCGGCGACACCGGCGAGGGCGACCGGTCGCAGTACGCGGTCGTCCCGCCCCTGCTGCAGGCCGCCGCCGGCACCGACTTCATGATCATCGCCAGCGACGTGATCTACCCGGCCGGGGACGCGGACCAGTACCCGGACAAGTTCTTCCGCCCCTACAGGGACTATCCGGCGCCGATCTACGCCGTCCCCGGCAACCACGACTGGTACGACGGCCTGCGCGGCTTCCTCCACGTCTTCTGCGACCTGGACGCGGACTGCTCGCCGCCGCCGTGGCGCGGCCCGCTGTCGTTCCTGCCGCGCCTGCTCTGGCGCGATTCGGGCGAGGTCGACCCGCGCGTGCTCGGGGAGGCCCGCAGCAGGTACCGGGGCGCGCCAGGCCAGAAGGCCGTCCAGCCCGGACCGTACTGGGCGATCGACACGCCCTCACTGCGCATCATCGGCATCGACACCGGCATCACGGGAACCGTCGACCGCGGCCAGGGCCGCTGGCTGCGGGAGGTGTCCGCAGGCCCGAAACCCAAGCTGCTCGTGACCGGAAAACCGCTGTACGTGGACGACGAACACCGTCCCGGCAAGATCCAGGGCGGCGGGACGGTCGACGAGATCGTCCAGGACCCGGCGCACAACTACGTGGCGGCGATCGGCGGCGACATCCACAACTACCAGCGCTACCCGCTGACGACCGGCGACGGGCGGACGATCCAGTACGTCGTCGCCGGCGGCGGAGGCGCGTTCATGCACGCGACCCACACGATCCCGCGGACGCGCGTGGTGGAGGAGGACCGGTTCCGCTGCTACCCGCTGCGCGGCGACTCCCTGTCCCGCTACAGCAAGCTGTACGGCCGGTGGCTGCACCTGCCCCGGCTCTTCGAACTCACCCCCGAGGAGGCCACGGCCGCCGTCCGGCGCCGGCTCGGCATCCGGCCGGGCCGCGGCTATACGAGCCCCGAGCCGTCCTTCCGCGCCCGCCTCGTCGCGTCGCTCCTGGGCGTCCCGCGCGGGGACCGGCGCCGCCCCCGGATGCTGCGGGTCCCCGTGCACAAGCTGCCGCAGCGCTTCCGCTCGGAACTGGCGGACTGGGACGACCCGCCGTTCTTCAAGAGCTTCCTGCGCCTGGACGTGACGGAGTCGCAGCTGCGGATCCGCTGCTACGCCGTCACCGGCTGCGGCGACCACGAAGCGGCCCCGCCATGCGAAGACGAGGTCATTGTGTCTCTAAGCAGTTCCCTTGGCGTCGGGCCCTAGAGGGCCCTCCTTCGGCGGGCACTGTGTTTGATCGCAGTTCCCTTGGCGGTCGGGCCCTGAAGGCCCTCCCTTCGGCGGGAACTGCGGTGCGATCGCTGCATCGCTCCGGCTCGCCTTGCGGCTCGCTGCGCGATCAGGTTTCTTGCTTCGCTCGCAACCTGCCTTCGGACGCGATCGCGACGGTTCGGGTCCTTGCGGGGTTGGGGCGGCGGCTGGGGTGGGTGAGTTGGAGAATCCACCAGAAAAGTCGACAAAGGCGGCGAGCCTGCCCCACGACGTGCATGGACGCGGTTACAGTCTTGGCTCACCAGACGGGTGACCGGTAACGGGCGGTCGGCCGTGGATCGACCGCGTCCTCAGGAGAGCAATTCAATGAGCTACCCCCAGCAGGGTCAGGGCCAGCCACAACAGCAGCAGGCCTACCAGGGCGGTTACGCGCCCGCCCAGCAACAGCAGGCCCAGAAGGGCCCCGTCGCCGTTGGCGCCGGCGCCAACATGAAGCGCCGCAACCCGGTCGGCGCCTGGCTCGGCCTGCCCATCATCACCTTCGGGATCTACGGCCTCGTGTGGTTCTTCAAAGTCCACAACGAGCTGCACGCGTACGACCGCCGCATCGACAACGCCGCCGTGAGCGCGCTGCTGTCCATGCTCTTCGGCGCGATCACCCTTGGCATCTGGCCCCTGATCATGTGGGTCAAGCTCGGCGGCCGCATCGCCGCGGCCCAGCGCGCCGCGGGCCTGCCCGCGAGCTGCAGCGGCGGCATGGGCTTCCTGCTCGGCATCATCGGCTTCGGCGTCCTCTACTACCAGATCCAGCTCAACAAGGTCGCCGACCGCTACGGCGACACCCCCGCAGGCCAGCAGGTCTCGCTGGTCGCGTGATCATCACCTAGGGGCCACGGCCCAGGCCCCGCACCCGGACCCCTCCGCCACCACCCGTCGCGGAGGGGTCTTCGCGTGCGCCCCGGGGGCGGGAACTGTCGGTGGCGGGGGCCAGAATCGGCGGTGTGAGGATCGCGGTGGCCGCCGGAGCGCGGGGCGGGGGAGCGCTGCGGCCGCTCGGCGAGGACGGGACGCCCGCCGGGCCGGTTCAGGTCGTCCCCGATCTGGCGGCGGCGATCGCCGAACGGGAGGCGGGCGAGCCGCTGCGGTGGGTGTGGTCCTCGACGGCGCGGATCTATCCCCGGCTGCTGGACGCGGGCGTGCGGGTGGGGCGGTGCCACGATCTTGAGCTGGTCGAGAGCCTCCTGCTCGGTCATGCGGGACGGTACGGGGAGCCGCGCTCCGTCCGGGCGGCGTGGGCGCGCCTGCGCGGGGAGCCGGTGCCGGCGGACCGTCCGCCGCATGAGGAGTCGGCGCAGGTGTCGCTGTTCGGCGACGTCGACGAGGGGGAGGAGTTCGCCGACGACATCGAACAGGTCGTCGCGGTGCACGCGGAGCAGCAGCGCACCATCGCCGGGCTGAACGCGACGCCGAGCGGAACTCGTCGGTTGGATGGCGGTGGGTGGGGGCTGGAGGACGGGGCGTCGAGCGGGGCTCGTCGGTTGGATGGCGGTGGGTGGGGGCTGGAGGACGGGGCGTCGAGCGGGGCTCGTCGGTTGGATGGCGGTGGGTGGGGGCTGGAGGACGGCGTGCCGGGCGAGGCCAGCCGATCGGTCGGCGGCGGGCCGGGGGGCGGAGGCCGGGGGGCCGAGCGGGGCTCGTCGGTTGGATGGCGGTGGGTGGGGGCTGGAGGACGGTTCGCGCTGCTCGCGGCGGCGGAGTCGGCCGGGTCACTGGTGGCGGCCGAGATGAGCCACGACGGGCTGCCGTGGTCGGCGCAGGTGCACGACGCGCTCCTCACCGAGCTGCTCGGGCCGCGCCCGTCCGGCGGGCTCCGGCCCCGCAGGCTCCAGGACCTCGCCGACCGGATCAGCGCGGCGTTCGGGCCCCGCGTCCACGTCAACCCCGACTCCCCGGCGCAGATCCTGAAGGCGTTCGCGGCGGCGGGGCTGCCGATCCCGTCGACGCGCGCGCACGTCC
The DNA here is from genome assembly GCF_040650055.1 of Spirillospora sp. NPDC048819. NCBI lineage: Bacteria > Bacillati > Actinomycetota > Actinomycetes > Streptosporangiales > Thermomonosporaceae > Spirillospora > Spirillospora sp. NPDC048819. The sequence goes on from NZ_JBEZGN010000004.1 coordinate 67,284, forward strand.
TCAAACGGCTCGACCATCCGGCGGTGCCGCTGCTGCTGGAGTACAAGGAGCTGGCGCGACTGCACACCGCGCACGGCTGGGCGTGGCTGGACACCTGGGTGAGCGGGGGGCGGTTCCGCCCCGAGTACGTGGTCGGCGGCGTGGTGTCCGGCCGGTGGGCGACGAGCGGCGGGGGCGCTCTGCAGATCCCGCGCGTCCTGCGGAAGGCCGTCGTCGCCGATCCCGGCTGGTCGCTCGTCGTCGCGGACGCGGCCCAGCTCGAACCCCGCGTGCTGGCCGCGCTGGCGGGCGACCGGGCGTTCACCGACGCGGCGGCCCACGGTGACCTGTACGAGGCTCTCTCCGACGCCTTCCGCGCGGACCCCGGTCGGCCGAGCGGAACTCGTCGGTTGGAGGACGGGGGGTTGAGCCCGCGTGACAAGGCGAAGCTCGCGCTGCTGTCCGCCATGTACGGCGGCGGGACGGGTGAGGCGGTGCAGCTCCTCGCCGTCCTGAAGAACCGGTTCCCGGACGCGTTCGAGTACGTCGAGGCCGCCGCGCGGGCGGGGGAGCGGGGGCGGCTCGTCCGGTCCCGGCTCGGCCGCACCTGCCCGCCGCCGTCCGCGGGCTGGCGCGAGCTGACCTCGGCGGGCGACGACGACGCGCCGGAGTCGCGTCAGGGCACGGCCGCGCAGGCGCTGCGCAGCCGGGGCCGCTTCACCCGCAACTTCGTCGTCCAGGCCACCGCCGCCGACTGGGCGCTCGCCCTGCTCGGCTCCCTCCGCCGCCGCCTCACCGCCCTCGGCCCCCCGTCCTCCAGCCCCCACCCGCCGCCATTCAATCGACGAGCTCCGCTCGGCGCCCCGTCCTCCGGCCCCCACCCACCACCAGCCAACAGACAGGCTCCGCTCGACGGCCCGTCCTCCAGCCCCCACCCGCCGCCGTCCGATCGACGGGCTCCGCTGGCGCCGCGGCTGGTGTTCTTTCAGCACGATGAGGTCATCGTGCACACTCCCGCCGAGCTGGCCGAGGACGTCGTCGCCGCCGTCCACGCCTCGGCGGACGAGGCGCGGCGGCTGCTGTTCGGCGACACCCCGGTCGTGTTCCCGATGGAGATCGCGGTGGTGGACCGCTACGCCGACGCCAAGTAGTCCGCGAGGGCGCGGATGGTGTTGGCGGCGGCGAAGGCGTGCCCCCGGGCGTTGAGGTGCAGCTGGTCGCCGCTGTAGATGCCGGGGTCGGCGGCGGCCGGATGGTCGTAGGGGTTGACGACGTGGCAGGCGCCGTGTTCGGCGGCGACGTCGGCGGCCAGGGCGTTCAGCCGCCGGGTCCGGGACGACATGACCTCCCGGTAGCGGGCGGGGCCGAGGCCGGCGACGGTGATGTCCAGGAGGCCGATCGTGACGACGTCCGCCCCGGCGGCGCGGAACGCGGAGACCATGCCGGCCAGTTCGCGCCGTACCTCCTCCACGTCGAAGTGGGGGCGGAGCATGTCGTTGCCGCCGGCCACGACGACGGCCAGGTCGGGGCCGAACGCGAGCGCCGGCTCCAGCTGCTCGGCCGCGATCTGCGCGGCGACGAGGTCGCGGCGGCCGAGGTTGAGGGCGGTGAAGCCGGGCGTCACGGCGGCGAGGGCCTCCTCGACCCGGTCGGCCCACGACATGTCGCGGTAGCCGGGCACGGGTTCGCGGACGCCTTGGGCGACGCTGTCGCCGATCGTCACCATGCGGGTCCAGGGCGCGTCGGCCAGCAGCGCGGCGGCCTCGGCGGCGGGCAGGACGGCCGGGTCCGTCCACTCGGACAGGGTCGTCTCGGTCATCTCGTCTCCCATCAGGTCGTGGTGCGCCGGACGGTCAGCGGCAGCCCGGCCAGGCCCGCTCCGGCGGCGGCGAGTGTGCAGAACAGGTAGATGGCGGTGTAGTCGTCGTGCACGGCCCGGCCGGGCAGCATCGCGGCGAGGATGGCGATGCCGAGCGCGCCGCCGAGCTGGCGCGCCGTCGTGTTGAGGCCGGTGGCACCGGCGAACCGCTGCGGGTCGACCGACAGTGCGGCGGCGGACGCGGTGCCGGTGGTGAGCATCCCCATGCCCGTTCCGACGAGCAGCCCGATGGGCAGCCAGAACGTGAGGAAGTGCGGCTCGGACGGAAGCGACGCGACCGCCCAGGTCCCGGAGACGACCATGATGAGCGCGCCTCCGGTGACGGCGGGCCGGACTCCGATGCGGCCGGTCAGCCGGCCCATGGTGACCGCCGCCGCGGTGGCGGTGAGCGCCCCGGGCGTCGAGGCGAGGCCCGCCTTCAGGATCGAGTAGTCCCACTGGGCGGTGAGGTAGAGGACGCCGAGCAGCAGCCACGAGTACAGGGCCGTCCCGTACAGGAACGAGGCGGCATTGGCGAGGGCGAACCGGCGGCTGCGCCACAGCGAGATCTCCAGTGCGGGCACCGGGTGCCGCGCCGACCGCCACAGCGCCAAGGCGACCATGGCCGCGCCGCCGAGCAGCAGGGCGAGCGTGCGGGTGTCCGTCCATGCCCAGTCGCGGGTCTGGGTGACGCCGAGCGCGACGCCGCCGACACCGCCGCCGAGCAGGATCGTGCCGAGCAGGTCGGGAAGCCGGCCATGACCGCCCTCGGCGCGGGGGAGGCGCAGCCCGCCGAGCAGCATGGCCAGCCCGAACGGCACGTTGATGACGAACAGCGACCGCCAGCCGAACTGGTCGACGAGGACGCCGCCGAGGCTGGGGCCGATGGCGGCGGCGAACGCGCCCGCCGCGCTCCACAGCCCGATGGCGCCCGCGCGCCGTGCGGCGGGCGTGTCGCGCAGCAGCAGCGCCAGGGACGCGGGGATCATCGCGGCCGCCGCGGCGCCCTGCACGCCGCGGGTCGCCAGCAGGACGGGCACGTTGGGCGCGATCGCGCAGCCCAGTGAGGCCAGCGTGAACAGCCCGACGCCCCACAGGTACAGCGTCCGCCGGCCGACCAGGTCGGCGAGCCGCCCGGCGGGGGCGAGCAGCGCCGCGAACAGCACCGCGTACAGGGTGATCACCCAGGTCAGCCCGGACAGCGAGGCGCCCGGGAAGTCGGTGCGCAGGTCGGGGACGGCCAGGTTGGCGACGGTCGCGTCGAGCATCGCCAGGAACGTCGCCCCGGCGGCGAGCCAGGGCACGTCGCGCCGCGCACCGGCGGCTGCGGCGGCGGGCGGCGCCGCGGTGGTCTCGGCGGTCATGAGCAATCCTCCAGAAAAATGAACGAACGATCGTACAATTATCTATGGACACCCCTCCCGTCAAGGGTTCGCGGCATTGACTTTGTACGAACGATCGTGCAGATTAATGCGCGTGAGTACCGACGGACGGCTTCTCAAGGGTGAGCAGACGCGCAACGCCATCCTCAGCCGCGCCGCCGACATCGCGTCGGCGGAGGGACTGGAAGGCCTGTCGATCGGCCGGCTCGCCACCGAACTGGGGATCAGCAAGAGCGGCGTGTTCACGCACTTCGGCTCGAAGGAGGAACTGCAGCTCGCGACCGTCCGCAAGGCCGTCGAGCTCTACCGCGAGCATGTCATCGAGCCCGCCCTCGCCGTCCCCCAGGGCCTCGGCCGCGTCCGTGTCCTGCTGGACGCCTGGCAGCGCTACCAGCGCGAACCCGTCTTCCCCGGCGGATGCTTCTTCCACTCCACGATGGCCGAGTTCGACGCGCGCCCGGGCCGCGTCCGCGACGCCATCGCCTCCTCACAGCGCGACTGGCGCGACTTCATGGAACGCTGCCTGCGCGAGGCGCGGGACCGCGGCGAGATCGACGCGTCCGCCGACGTCCCCCAGCTCGCGTTCGAGCTGGACGCCGTCTGCCGCACCGGCTCGGCCCACGCGCTCCTCCACGACGACCCGACCCTCTACGACCGCGCCGCCCGCGCCATGAGCACCCGCCTGGCCGCCGTCACGACCTCCGGCTGAACACCGGCCGCGCCTCGCCAGCGGCAGAAGCGCGAAGCGCGGTGAGACCGGGCCCCACCGCGCTCAGCGTCGGAACCCTCAGCCGGAGACCGTGTACGACGGCCGGCTGTTGAGGGTCTCGACGTCGGAGAACGACGTCTGGCGGTAGGCGCCGGCGATGGTGTTCAGCTCGCCCGGCTCCAGGACGTCCTCGATGGCGGCGAAGCCCTCCGGGGCGCGCTCGCTGACCGTCTGCAGGATGCGGTCGGCGGGCATGTCGCGGCAGGCCAGCACGATGGCGTTGACCGTCTCGCGGCGCTCCCGCTCATAGGCGAGCAGCGCCTCGGCCGGGTCGGCGGCCCCGGCCAGCTCGTGCGCCAGGACGCGGGCGTCGAGGACGGCCTGCGATCCCCCGTTGGAGCCGATCGGGTACATCGGGTGGGCGGCGTCGCCGAGCAGGGTCACGCGGCCGGACGTCCAGCGGTCCAGCGGATCCCGGTCGACCATCGGGTACTCCAGGATCTCCGCCGAGCCCGACAGCAGCGCCGGGACGTCGAGCCAGTCGAACTTCCAGTCCGCGAAGTAGGGCAGCACGTCCTCCAGGCGGCCCGTCCGGTTCCAGTCGGCGGTGCGGTCGAGCTGGTCGTCGGTGAGCTTCACCTCCGCCACCCAGTTCAGCAGCGCCTTGCCCCGCCGCTCGGCGCGCATGGAGATCGGGTACACGACCATCTTGGACGCGGCGTTGCTGCCCGCGATGGCCAGTGTCCGCCCGCTCAGGAACGGCTCGCCCTCGGTGACGCCCCGCCACATCCGGATGCCGTTCCACAGCGGCGCCGACTCGCCCGGGTTGAGCTGCGCGCGGACGGCGGAGTGCAGGCCGTCCGCGCCGATCAGCACGTCGGCCGTGACGGTCTCGGCGGTGCCGGACGCCCGGTCGAGCAGCCGCGCGCGCACCTGCGCCGCCTCGCCCGGCTCGCCGTCCTGCTCGAAGCCCTCGAAGACGGTGCCGGTGCGGACGGCGTCCTCGCCGAGCCGCGCCAGGACGGCGTCCAGCAGCATCATCTGCAGCTCACCGCGGTGAATCGAGTACTGCGGCCAGTGGTAGCCGAGCGCGCGTCCCCGCGGCTCCCCCCAGATCCGGCCGCCGTACCGGTCGAAGTGCACGGTCTCCGCGGTGGGGATGCCGATCTCGGCCAGTTCGTCGCCGAACCCCAGCTCGGTGAGCTCCCGGACGGCGTGCGGGAGCAGGTTGATGCCGACGCCGAGCGGCCGCAGCCGGACGGCGGAGTCGACGACGAGCGCCTCGACACCGGCCTCGTGCAGGCTCAACGCGGTGGTGAGCCCGCCGATCCCCGCACCCACGATGAGTACGCGCATGAATCGCCCTCCCGTTCGTTCCCGGGCAGGGCGGGGCCGGTGTGGTGGCGGCCCCGCCCGCCACGGTCTCGTTGCGTGCCGCCGGTCAGGGCGGCGGTTCTCAGCGAGCCGGCTTCGTGCCCGAACTCGCGCTGGACTTCTTCACGGTGCCGGATTCGGCCGGCGCCGGCTCCTCCGCCGGCGGGGAGCCGGCGGGCGCCGCACCGGGCACCTTCGCGCCGCCGCGGACCAGCCGGCCGACCTCGGCGCGGAGCTGGACGAACTCCGGAAGGCCGCGGGTGTCGATCTGGTCGCGGACGGAGGGCAGCCCGACCGTCAGGTCGGCGTGCACGCGGGCGGGCGAGCGGTTCAGCACGATCACCCGGTCACCGACGTAGACGCTCTCGTCGATGTCGTGCGTGACCAGCAGGATCGTCATCTTCTGGGTCCGGTGGACCTCCAGGACGAGGTCCTCCAGGTCCTCCCGGGTCTGCGCGTCCACGGAGCCGAACGGCTCGTCCATCAGCATCAGCGAGGGACGGTAGGCCAGCGCCCGCGCGATCGACACGCGCTGCTGCATGCCGCCGGACAGCTGCCACGGGTACTTGCGCCCCGCGTCGTGCAGGCCCACCGACTCCAGGGCCTCCTCCGCCGCGGCGCGCCGCTCCGAGCGGGACTTGCCGCGCCTGCGCAGCGGCAGCGCGACGTTGTCGCGGACGGTCAGCCAGGGGAACAGCGAGCGGCTGTAGTCCTGGAACACGACCGCGAGGTCGTCGGGCACGCCGTCGATCGCGTTGCCGTCCAGGGTGAGGGTCCCGCCGGTCGGGCGGATCAGCCCGGCGATGCAGCGCAGCAGGGTGGACTTGCCGCAGCCGGACGGGCCGACGATGCTGACCATCTGCCCGTCCGGGACGGTGAGGTCGAGGCCGTCGAGGGCCAGGTGGCCGTCGGCGTAGGAGTGCGTGAGGCCGGTTATCTGGAGCATCACGGCCGCCTTTTCTGTGTGTACGTCGTCGTGAGGGTCAGCGTGGGGTGCATCGGTCAGTTCGCGAGCCGCTGCGCGCCGATGTGCCAGGCCAGCAGGCGGCGTTCCAGGAGCATGAAGACGGCGTTGAACAGGAACCCGAGGATGCCCAGCATGACGATGCCGGCCCACATCCGGGGCAGCTCGAACGAGCGCTGGGCGCCGATGAGCTCGGAGCCGATGCCCGCGGTGCTGCCGAACAGCTCGGAGATGACCATCAGGATCAGCGCGAACGACAGCGCCACCCGCAGCCCGGCGAAGATCTTCGGCGCCGCCGCCGGCAGGACGATGGTCAGCAGCCGGCGGAACCGGCCGATCCCGAACACCCGGGCCGTCTCCAGCTGCAGGGACTCCACGGTGCGGACGCCGTCGCAGGTGTTGAGCAGCACCGGCCAGACGACGCCGAACGCGATCGTGACGATCTGCATGGTCGCGCCGAGCTGGAACACGATGATGAAGAACGGCAGCAGCGTCGGCGGCGGCACCGCGCGCAGGAACTCCAGCACCGGGGTCAGCATGTCGTACAGGGCCTGCGACCGGCCGACCGCCGCGCCGATCACGACGCCGGCGGCGCCCGCGGCGGCCCACCCGATGAACAGGTGGGTCAGGCTGGTGGAGAAGTCGTCCGTGGCGTTGTCCGTGAGGAACAACTTGGACGCCGGACCGGAGAACCACAGCTCGTGCAGTGCCCCGACGATTCTGGTGGGCGGCGGGAAGTAGGTCTCGTTCACCGCGCGGGTGATCAGCTCCCACGCGACGACGAAGACGACGACCAGCCAGGCGCGCTCGACGAACCCGCGCAGCGGCTTCAGGACCTTCATGCGATCCCCTCCACGCGGGCGGTATGCCACCGGAACGCAATCCGTTCTAGCCCGAGAAGCCCCATGTTGGCCAGCAGTCCGAGGACACCGGCCCAGACGGCCCCGGCCAGCAGCAGGTCCGTGCGGCCGCCGCCGGCCTGGGTGGAGCTGAGATAGATTCCCACTCCGTTGACCCCGCCGGCCAACAGCTCGGTGCTGACCACGACGATGAGGGCGACGGAGGCGGCGATCCGGACGCCGGTGGTGATGAACGGGGCGGCGCTCGGCAGCGAGACGCGCCACAGCACCGACGGCGTCCCGAACCCGAAGGCCCGCAGGCTGTCCTTGGCGACCGGGTCGACGTCGCGGAGCGCGTACAGGGTGTTGATCAAAATCGGCCACAGGCAGGCGTAGAAGATCAGCGACATCTTCATCTGCGTGGGGTCGGCGAACAGGATGATGGCGAGCGGAATCAGCGCGACCGAGGGGATGGGGCGAAGCAGTTCGACCAGGGCGCGGGCGGCGGTGCCCAGCAGCGGGACCGAGCCGAGCAGGACGCCCAGCGGCACCGCCACGAGCACCGCCAGCGCGAGCCCGCCGAACCACGCCTTGAGCGTGGCCCCGACGTCGACGAGGAACTCCCCGTCGACGGCGAGTTTCGCGGCCTCCCACAGAACGGTCGACGCCGGGGGCAGGGCGGACGCGTCGATGAGGCCGGTGCGGCTGACGACCTCGATGACGACGACCACCCCGGCCACCCCGGCGGCGCCGAAAGCGATACGGCGAAAACTCATGCGGCGGAGGTGGCGATGAAGTTCTTGACGTCGATCTTCTTGTCCACGTATCCGAACTGGAGCATCACGTCGGCCACGCGCTGGAGACGCGTCGCGTTCAGCGTGGTCGGGAAGGTGCCGTAGCTCATCGTGGCGGCGACCTTGGCGTCGATGCCCTTCGCGTAGGTCGGCAGGGTGTCCTGCACGAGCTTGCGGTCGGCCGCCATGCCCTGGGCCTTCTGGAGCGCGCGCTGGAAGGCGGCGGTCGTCTTCGGGTGCTCCTTGATGAACTCTTCGGTGGCGGCGTAGCCGGCGATCGGGAACTCGGCGGTGGGGCCGCTGGACAGGTCGGCGACCATGCGGGCGCCGATCGACTGCTGCATCTGGGTGCCGAAGGGCTCGATCGCCTGGACGGCCTCGACGCTCTTGGACTTCAGGGCCTGCTCCATGGCCGGCGGGGCGACCTCGACGAAGTTCTTGTCCTCGTCGAACTCCACGCCCACGGGCTTGCCGGCAGCGCGGATCATCAGCGTGCTGATGTTGCGGCGGGTGTTGACGCCGATCTTCTTGCCCTTGAGGTCCTCGATCTTCTGGTACGGGGAGTCCTTGCGCACCATCAGCGTGTGGGTCTTCGAGGCGCCCTGGAAGCCCTCGGCGACGATCTTCGGCTTGAAGCCGGGGTCCTTGACGCCGGCGGTGAGCAGCGAGACGTAGTTGCCGAAGCTGAAGTCCAGCCGGCCGCTCTTCAGCAGCGGGATTCCGGCGGCGCCACCCTGGATGACCTGCGTCTTCACCGTCAGGCCCTCGGCCTTGAACAGGCCCTTGGAGATGGCGATCTGCACGGGCACGGTGTCGGCGATGGTCATCGTGCCAAGGGTGATCTCGGACTTCTCCAGGCCGTTGCCCGAGGTGTTCTCGCCGGAGTCGCCGCAGGCGGCCCCTGAGAGAGCGAGCGCGATGGCGAGTGCGCCGCCGATGACTGTGCGGCGGTGGGAAGCAGACATGAACAACGCTCCATTTGCGGGGGAAGCTGGTTGAAAGCTGATCTTTCAACGAGCCGGGAGCGTAGCGCACCGCGGCCGCGCCATGGGGAAGATGCCAGCTTTACGTGCACTTATGTGAACACACATGAACAAGCTGTGACATTCGCATCTTCTGCATCACAAGTCTAGACCTGTGTGATCATTCGGGTTGGCCATGATGGTTGCTCTGTGTTGCAATGTTCGGCGCTTGCCCACAGTGGTGCGGGCAGGCGACGCGACCCGGATCTCGTTCAGGGTCACTGTGCGCCGCGAGCGATCGACCCATTGAGAGGTAGCGGAGGGCAGTGCGGAAAGCCGAAGGGGCCGAGATGGCCCCGCAGTCCCCTCAGCCAGGCCCGTCTGCCAGCGAAGACGCCCCCAAGCGAGGCTTCCTGGGAGGCCGGTTCAAGCTGCGCAACTGGCGCGTGCGGACGCGCCTGTTCGCCCTCATCGCGGTGCCCACGATCGTGGCCGCACTCCTTGCGGGCTACCGCGTCCAGGTGTCGATGGAGGACGCCGACGCATTCCGTCAGACGGGCGAGATGGCTACGCTCGGTAAGGAACTGACTGCGCTCACGTACGAAGTCGAGAACGAGCGCGACGCGATGGCGAGGCTCGCCGCGGGCGGTGCGCGGGCCATCGACCCCGCCGAGCTCAAGGCGAACCAGGAGGCGGTGGACGCCGCCGCGCGCAAGGTGCAGCAGGCGGCCACCGACGTCGAGGCCACCTCGCCCGCGATGGAACTGGCGATCGGCAACGTCCTCGACCAGGTCAGCGACCTGACCGCGCTGCGGGCGCTGTCCTCGCGCCTCGCGCCCGACGTGATCATCGACAAGTACGGCCAGTTCATCGACGACTTCAGCAACTACCACCTGCTGGTCGCCCAGGACGCCCCGACGCCCGCGCTCGCGCAGAGCGCCCTCGCGCTCGCCGACCTCGCCAAGGCCAAGAGCGCCGCGTCCCGCGAGCGCACGCTCATCGCCGCGGCCCTCTACCAGGGGCGGTTCACCCCGTTCGGCCGCACCGCGGTCGACGACGCCCGCACGGGCCTCGCCTCCAGCACCGAGGCGTTCCGCAGCCTGGCCACACCGGGGCAGCTGCAGCTCTTCGAGGACACCGTCACCGGTCCCGAGCTGGACCGCGCGGAGGTCTCCCGGCTGCGGACGCTCGCCGTCGCCGACTCGTCCACGGACCTGAGGGTCAGGCTCGGCGCCGCCTTCGCCCGGACCTGGGCGACCGACTCCAGCGCGCGGGTCAACAAGCTGCGGACGGTCGAGCAGAACATCGCCGCCGAACTCGCCGACGCGGCCAACGAGGCCAAGGCCGACGCCCAGACCGACGCCATCCGCGACGGGGTGCTGCTGTTCCTCATCCTCGCGATCGTGCTGGCGACCGTCATCCTGGTGGCCCGCTCGCTGGTGCGGCCGCTGCTGCGGCTGCAGGCAGGCGCGCTGGACGTGGCCGGAACCCGGCTGCCCGGCCTGGTCGACCGGCTCCGCGATCCGGAGGCCGCCGCCGGCGGCATCGAGGTGGAGCCGATCGAGATCGACTCCACCGACGAGATCGGCCAGGTCGCGCGGGCGTTCGACGAGGTCCACCGCGAGGCGGTCCGGCTGGCGGCCGACGAGGCCGTCCTGCGCGGCAACATCAACGCGATGTTCGTCAACCTCTCCCGCCGCAGCCAGTCCCTGATCGAGCGCCAGCTGCGCCTGATCGAGGAGCTGGAGCAGAGCGAGCGCGACGAGGAGCAGCTCGGGAACCTGTTCCGGCTCGACCACCTCGCCACCCGCATGCGCCGCAACTGTGAGAACCTCCTCGTCCTCGGTGGGCAGGAGCAGGTGCGCCGGTGGAACCAGGCCGTCCCGCTGATCGACGTCGTCCGTGCGTCGCTGTCCGAGGTTGAGCAGTACGAGCGGGTCGCGCTGCGGGTTCAAGGCGACATGACCGTCGCCGGTCCCGTGGTCAACGACCTCGTGCACCTGCTGGCCGAGCTGATCGAGAACGCCACGGTCTTCTCGTCCGAGCACACGAAGGTGACCGTCTCCGGCCAGATGCTGAGCGGCGGCGGCTCCATGCTGCAGATCACCGACAACGGCGTCGGCATGTCGGCGGAGGAACTGGAGCAGGCCAACTGGCGGCTGGCGAACCCGCCCGTCATCGACTTCTCCGCGGCCCGCCGCATGGGCCTGTTCGTGGTCGGCCGCCTGGCCGTCCGGCACGGGATCCGGGTGGAGCTGCGCGCCGCGCAGGGCGGCGGACTCACCGCGTTCGTGGTGCTGCCCGACGCGGTGATCACCCCCGGCGAGTCCGGCCCGATCGGCACCCGCGGCCTCGGCCCGCGCGACACCGACGGCCAGCAGCTCGCCGCGCTCACCACCGCCGCCGAACCGCCTGCCATCGGCTCCGGCGGCGCGTTCCGCCAGGACGACTACGGCGTCCCCGGCGGCGCGCCCGTCGCCGGCGGGACCGGCGCCCACCCGATGGTCGGCGGCACCGGGCCGCTGCGGTCGCTGCGCGGCGGCACCGGCCCCCAGCCGGCCATGAACGAGACGGGCCCGATCCCCGCCGCCGGCACCGGCGCCCACGCCGCGTTCCCGAACACCGGCCCGCTGCCCGCCGACCCGCGCGGCGAGCAGGGCCGGCCCGGCGAGGACCCGTACCAGCCCGGCGACCGGCAGCCGCCGCGCAGGCCCGGCGAGCTGCCCATCCGCCGGCCGGGCGCGCAGCTGCCGGGACGCCCGGCCGACGACGGCCAGTCCAACGGCCTCTTCCAGCCGCGCAGCGAGCGGCAGCAGGAGGGCGGCGGCGCCGGGAGCAACGGCGCCTACCACCAGGGCGGGCCGCAGTCGGTCGTCCCCGAGGCCCAGCCGATGATGCCCGAGCCCGGCGCGTCGCGGCAGATCCCGTGGGAGACCGGGCCGCTGGAGCAGGTGGGCGGCGACACCGGGCAGGCGCCGCCGGACCCGTACCGGGACGGTTCGCCGACCGGCGGCATGCCCCGGCTGCGAGGGCCCCAGTGGGAGACGGGCGGCATGGCGGTGCCGGAGCCGGCGCGCCCGGGTGCGATGCCGCATCCGCCGGAGGAGTCGGTTCCGGAGCCGCACGTCCCCGAACCGTCCATGCGGGCGCCGCAGGCCCCGCCGGCGCAGCCGCCGCCCGAGCCGAAGGCGCCGCCGCGGGTCCCCGAGCGATCGCCCATCTTCGACGCGATGCAATCGGAGTGGTTCATGCGGAGGTCGGGAGAGAACTCGGGGGAGGACCCCGTGCGGGGCTGGGAGTCCCCGGCGGACGCGGGTTTCCGCGCCGCCGAGGCCGCCCGCGAGCCCGTCGCCACATCGCGCACGAGCGTCGGCCTGCCCAAGCGGGTGCCCGGCAAGAACCGGGTGCCGGGGGCGGTCGGCCGGGCTGCGCCGGCCGGGAACGCCCAGGCCGCGGCGGCTCCGGCTCAGGGCCAGGCATTGCCTCAGGGGCCCGCTCAGGGGCAGGCTGTGCAAGGTCAACCGGCGCCGGGTGCTCAGGGACAGGGCCAGCAGCAGGGTTACGGCCAGACGGCCGACGTCGTACGCAACCGTTTCGCGAGCCTGCAGCGCGGCGTCCATCGGGGACGCCACGAGGCCCGTGGCGCAGGCACGTCAGGTGAGGCGCCGTCACAGGGTGACGGCGAGACAGGAGGCACCCGGTGAGCGGGCAGGATCTCAACTGGTTGGTGACGAACTTCGCGGACCGTGTCGCGAAGGTCGCGCACGCCGTCGTGGTCTCCTCGGACGGATTGCCGATGGCGTACTCGTCGGGCTTCCCGCCCGAGCGTGCGGACCAGCTTTCGGCGATCGCCTCGGGGCTGATGAGCCTGACCCAGGGCGCGGCGAAGATCTTCGACGCGGGCGGGGTGAACCAGACCGTCGTCGAGATGGACCGGGGCCTGCTGTTCGTGATGTCCATCACGAACGGGTCGGTGTTCGCGGTGCTGGCGGCGCCGGACTGCGACCTCGGGCTCGTCGCGTACGAGATGACGCTGCTGGTCGAGCGTGTGGGCCGGGTGCTGACGCCCGCGCTGCGCGCGCAGGAGCAGCAGCCTCCGTACTCGGGGCCTCCGGTGACGGAGATGGGCGCCGGCCCCGCTCGCTATTGACCGTGACTGACTCTGACGGAGGTCGGCGACATGGATCGAGGCAGCTACGGAGGCAGTCCCGGGGTCCCCGGGCGCTGGCCGGGTGAGCAGGGGCGGGTTCCGGCCCAGGGACGTCCCCCCGAACGGCCCGAGGGCGACGGCAGCTCGCTGGTGCGCCCGTACGCCGTGACCGGCGGGCGGACCAAGCCGCGCTACGACCTGGCCATCGAGGCCCTGGTCACCGCGGCGCCCTACCCGCCGCGGGACGTGGCCGTGCTGACCCCCGAATACCGGGCGATCATGGACCTGTGCCGGTCGGCCCGCTCGGTGGCCGAGGTCTCGGCCCTCCTGCGCCTGCCGCTCGGCGTGGCGCGCGTGCTCGTCGCCGACATGGCCGTCGAAGGGCTGCTGCGGCTGCACCAGTCCCAGCCCGCCACCACCGCCGGCGGACAGCCGGACCTCCGCTTGCTAGAAAGGGTGCTCAGTGGCCTTCGGAAGCTCTGACCAGGTTCCGGTCCCGGGGTCGCACGGCGGAGAGGCCGAGCTGACCTCGGTCAAGATCGTCGTCGGCGGCGGGTTCGGTGTCGGCAAGACCACCTTCGTCGGGTCGGTCTCGGAGATCATGCCGCTCACCACCGAGGCGGTGATGACCGCGGCCAGCGCCGACGTGGACGACCTGTCGGCCGTGCCCGACAAGACGACCACCACGGTCGCGATGGACTTCGGCCGCGTGTCGCTCGACAGCGAGCTGATCCTCTACCTGTTCGGCACGCCCGGGCAGCACCGGTTCTGGTTCATGTGGGACGACCTGGTCCGCGGCGCGATCGGCGCCGTCGTGCTGGTCGACACGCGCCGGCTGGAGGACTGCTTCGCCGCGGTCGACTACTTCGAGGAGCTCGGCCTGCCGTTCGTGGTGGGCGTCAACGGGTTCCACGGCGAGTTCCAGTACGCCGTCGACGACATCCGCGACGCCCTGTCGATCAGCGCGCACGTGCCGATCGTCCAGTGCGACGCGCGGAGCCGCGAGTCCACCAAGCAGGTGCTGATCACGCTCGTCCAGCACGCGATGTCGGTGCACGCCACGCCCCCGGCGGGCGCCTCCGCGCCGCCCGCCGCGTCCGGCGGCCAGCTGGGCAGCGCGTCGCCCAGCTGGACCTGACACCCGATCCTGGGGTAGGGGGCGCGGGGGATGTCGCGTGCCCCACAACGGGCCTGGCTACGGTCGCGTAGGTCGTGTGCACCATGCACAATTCTTCTACGTGATCGACCATGGACCGGTGATGGGGCTTGCGATGGGTGAAATGAGGCAGATCCGGACGTACGTGGCCCTCGGCGACAGCTTCACCGAGGGTCTGAACGACCCCTACCCGGGCGAGGAGGACCGCTTCCGCGGCTGGGCCGACCGGCTCGCGGAACACCTCGCCGAGCGGAGCCCCGGCCTGCGGTACGCCAACCTCGCGGTCCGCGGCAAACTCGTCCGCCAGATCGTGGACGACCAGGTGCCGCGCGCCGTCGAACTGGACCCCGACCTCGTCACGCTGTGCGCCGGCGGCAACGACATGATCCGCCCCGGGGCCGATCCCGACGCCCTCGCCGTCGTCTTCGACGACGCCGTCCGGCGGCTGCGGGCCACCGGTTCCCGCGTCGTCGTCTTCACCGGCTTCGACACCCGCGGCCTGCGCAGCGGCAGCCGCATCCGCGGCAGGGCCGCCACCTACAACATGCACCTGCGCGCCATCGCCGACCGCCGCGGCTGCACCGTCGTCGACCTGTGGCCCCAGCGCATCTTCCACGACCCGCGCGCCTGGTACGAGGACCGCCTCCACCTGTCGCCCGAGGGCCACCGCCGCATGGCCCTCTTCGTCGCCGAGGTCATCGGCGTCCCCGTCGCCGGCGACTGGCGCGAGCCGTGGCCGCCCCTTGACCGTGCCGACTGGCTCACCATGCGCCGCGAAGACGTCCGCTGGGCCCGCACCTACCTCCTCCCCTGGATAGGCCGCCGGGCGACGGGCCGCTCCACCGGCGACGGCCGGGGGCCGAAGCGCCCGACCGCCCTCCCGCTGTAGCCGGGTCAGGCGGGGTCGGGTTGGTGAAGTGCGTCCTCAAGGGTCGGGACCACGGGGATTCGGCGGTGAAGGCCCGTGATCTCCAGGGTGCGGCGGATGAGCGGGCGGGGGGCGGCGAGGACGAGGCCGCCGCCGGCGGCCGTGGCGGCCTTGTAGCAGGCGACGATGACCGCGAGGCCGCCGGAATCCATGAACTCCAGGTCGGCGAGGTCGAGGACCAGGTGCTCGCCGTGTTCGCGGCGGGCGTCGTTCAACTGCCTGCGCAGGTCGTCCGAGCAGGCGATATCGAGTTCTCCGCGTAGCCGCACGACGGCGCGTCCGCCGTGTGGCCGCGTGGTCACTTCCAGGAGCGGCACGCGGGGATCTCCTCGTGTCGGCACACGTTCGTCAGGCGAATGGTTTCCATACGACAACTATCGCGGAGGACGGCCCGCCTGCCAACCCGGCGCGACGGGGGTGTGCGTGATCGAGCCGGGTCATAGGGTGCTGTCGGACGCCATGCCCGATCCCATGTAGGAGAAGGACCCCCAGGTGAGTACCCCCCGGCTGCCGGATCATCTCGAAGTGCTGCTCACCGAGGAGCCCGTGCTGGACGTGTACGCGCACGGGCCGTGGCGCGTGCCCGACGGCCTGGTCGACGAGATGCGCGAACGCGCCCTGGAGTACAACCGGGATCCGCGCGCGGTGGTGCTGACACGGCAGCTCAGCGACTTCTACGGGGCCGACACCAGCGCGGCGGGGGCCGAGCAGTGGTCCCTGCTGACGTTCCTGCTCGGTGCGTCGGCGGTCCGCGGCGGGTCGCGGGGGGACGTGGACTACGAGCTTCTGTCGGCGTTCCTCGCGACGCCCGAGTCGGCCGTCCGGGACCCGCTGGCGTGGTTCACGCAGGGCGGGCGGTGGCGTCCGCCGGGCCTGTGGCTGCCCGAGCCGGCCGGGAACGACCGCGAGCGGCGCACGGTGATGTTCGAGCTGGCGCGGGCCGGGCTGGACGTCTTCGAGGGGCTGGAGCCGGTGGAGCGCCGCCGGCGGGCGCTGATGGAGCTGTTCGACCGGCGCGCGGCCGACCCGAAGCTGCGCGAGGTGGACTTGAGCGTCCCCAACGCGCGGCTGGAGGAGGCGTGGGCCGCCGAGCTGACCGATGAGGAACTCGCCGTCCTGCCCGAGCTGGCGGGGCCGGTGGGATATCTGGGATGGGCGTGCGCGGGGCTGGACGCCGCGCACGAACGCCTGGCCGGGGCCGTCGCGGACGGGGACGAGCCCGACGTCGCGCTCGCCCGGCTGCTGCTGGCCGCCGAGACGCCGGTCGTTCCCGCCGAGCTGGCGGTAGTGCTCGGAACGGCGCGTTACGAGAACCTGGAGGAGCGGTTCCGCGCGGCGCGCGACGGCTTCTCCGTCGAGGCGTGGCAGCAGGACGTGCGCGCGTGGCTGGCCCGGGGACTGGTCGCGGGGGAGGCCGACGCGGCCCGCGCGTGGCTGGACATGGCCGTGCGCATCACGGGCGCGGCGCAGGGGTTGCCGGAGTCGCCGGTCAGCCCGCGCTGCCGTGTGCCCGTGCGTCCGTTCCAGGCCGATCTGCGGCGGCTGTTCACCGCGCGGCGGGTCGTCAACACGCTCGGCATCACCCTGGGCGGCGCCCGCGACGGCGAGGAAAACGGCGAGGAGACCGCGCAGACGCGTTCCCGCCGGGACGAGGCCGAGGGGGACGCGCTGGTCGGGCAGCCGGAGCTGTCCCGGGTGCTTCACGACGCGGTGGCGGCCCGGCTGGCCGGTGAGCGGCCCGTCCGGCTGCTGATCGCCGGCCCGGAGGGCACCGGCAAGGGCACCGCCGCCGAGGTCGTGGAACGCCGGCTCGCCGAGGGCGGCGCGGTCCGCGAGGCCATGTGGATCTCCGATCAGGTGTTCGCGTCGCTGGGGGTGAGCGACGCCGTCCTGTGGCTGCAGTCCCGCGTCCGCGAATGCCTGGAGGCGCGGATGCTCCTGGTGGTGGACGACCTGGAGAAACTCGCCGCGCACGAGAGGTGCGGAGCCGCCGCCGCGGAGGAGCTACGGCGGCTCATGGCCCGCTCGCCGTCGCTCGGCGTCGTCGCGCTGTGCCGTCCCGGCGGCGACCGGCGGCTGTTCGACGCCAACCCGGCGCTCGTCCGCTCGTTCGACGTGGCCCGCACGCGCGACTTCGCCGAGGACGGCTTCGCGGAGCTGTTCACCCTGGCCGTCGTGCGGCGCGGCGCGCGCGTCGAACCGGAGGTGGCCGCGACCGCCGCAGGCATGCTGCGCCGTACCCCGCCGCTGCTGAACCTGCGCGGCGCGCGGCTGGTGGAGCACATGGCGGGCGAGGCCGTCGCCGCGGCGGCCCGGCGCGCCGGCGAGGAGGCCGCGCGGCCGGACGCCGCGCCGGCCGGGCCGCCGGAGGTCACGGCGGAGGACCTGCCGCAGCGGCTCGTCCCGGGCCGCTCCGCCGGCACCGACCCGCGCGCCGAACTGGCCGCGTGCGCCGGCATCGAGCCCGCCAAGCGGGAGGTGGACGCGCTGGTCGCCGAGGCCAAGGCGGCGCGGCTGCGCCGCGAGGCGGGCATGACGGCCAGGGCCCGGCCCCGGCACCTGGTGTTCATCGGCAACCCCGGCACCGGCAAGAGCAAGGTCGCGGGGATCCTCGGCCGGCTCTACGCCGACCTCGGCGTGCTGTCGTCCGGGCACCTGGTCGAGGTGGAGCGCGCCGACCTGCTCGGCGAGTACGCGACCGAGAGCGTCCTGCGGGTCCGCCGGGCGGTGGAGCAGGCCCACGGCGGCGTCCTGGTCGTCCGTGACGCGCACGCGCTGGTGTCGGCCGCCGCGGACGCGGCGCGGGGACGCGAGGTCCTGGACGTGCTGCTCACGGGCGTCCAGGCGCACACCGAGGACCTCGTCGTGGTGCTGACCGGTCCGGAGGCGGAGCTGAACGGGCTGCTGAAGTCGCATCCCGACCTGGCCGCGCACTTCCCCCGCACCGTCCGGTTCCCCGACCTCACCGAGGACGAGCTGGTCGAGGTGTTCGCCGCCAAGGCCGCCGACTCCGGGTTCGCGCTGGCGCCGGGAGTGCTGGAGAAGGTCCGCGAGCTGGCCGAGGCGGCGCCGCGCGAACGCGGGTTCGGCAACGCCCGCGCCATGATCCACCTGCTCGACCGGGCGGTCGCGATGCAGGGGCGGCGCGTCCTGGCCGACGGCGTCGTCGACGAGACCGAGTCGCTCGACGAGATCCTGCTGGAGGACGTCCCCGGCACGCTCACCCGGGGCCGCGACGACGTCCCCGGAGACCCCCTCGCCGAGATCGACCGGCTGATCGGGCTCGCCGACATCAAGCGGGAGGTGTCGTCGCTGGTCGCCGAGGTCCGCGCCGAGCAGCTGCGGCGCGACGCCAAACTGTCCCCGGCGTCGCCGTCCCGGCACATGGTGTTCGTGGGCAACCCGGGCACGGCCAAGACGACGATCGCCCGGCTGATCGCCGCCGTGTACGCGCGGCTCGGGCTGCTGTCGTCCGGCCACCTGGTGGAGGTGACCCGCGCCGACCTCGTCGCCGAGTTCATCGGGCAGACCGCGCCGCGGGTGCGGGGCGCGGTCGAGCGCGCCCTCGGCGGCGTGCTGTTCGTGGACGAGGCGTACGCGCTGTCGTCCTCGGGCGGCGACCGGCGCGACTTCGGCCACGAGGCGATCGCCGAGCTGCTGCGGCTGATGGAGGAGCACCGCGGCGACCTGGTCGTCATCGTCGCCGGGTACGACGCCGAGATGGAGGGGTTCCTGAAGGCCAATCCGGGGCTGAAGTCCCGGTTCCCGAAGGTGCTGCGCTTCCCCGACTACTCGGGCGACGAGCTCGTCACGATCTTCGAGTTCATGGCGGCGGAGGCCGGGTTCGCGCTCGCGCCCGGCACCGTCGACGCGGTCCGCGGCCTGGTCGCCGCGCAGCCGCGGGGCTCCTCGTTCGGCAACGCGCGGCTCGTCCGCAACCTGCTGGAGGCGGCGATCTCCCGGCAGGCGCAGCGCATCACCGCGCAGGACGACGAGGGACCGGGAGGCGTCGAGGCCGCCGAGGTGGGGACGCTCCGCCCGGAGGACCTTCCCGACGCCCCGCCGCCCGAACGCGGCGGCATCGGCTTCGGCGCCTACCTGTAGCCGCCCGCGTCCGGCGCTACCGCGCGTCCGGGGCGCCGTGCCCGTAGGCGGCGGCCTGGAGGGAGTACAGGTCGGCGTACAGGCCGCCACGGGCCATCAGGGCGGTGTGGTCGCCCTCCTCGATGACCTGGCCGTGCTCCAGGACGTAGATGCGGTCGGCGTGGCGGACGCTGGCGAGCCGGTGCGTGATGAGCAGGACGGTCCGGCCGTCGGCGTGCGTGCGGATCCGCTCGAACAGCTGGTGCTCGGCCCGCGCGTCCAGGGCGGCGGTCGGCTCGTCGCAGATCAGCAGCGGCGCGTCGCGGAAGAAGCCGCGGGCGACGGCGAGGCGCTGCCACTGGCCGCCCGACAGCTCGGCGCCGCCCTTGAACCGGCGGTCCAGCAGCGTGCCGTATCCGCGGGCGAGATCGCCGACGACCTCGTCGGCGCCGGCGGCGCGGGCGGCGGCGAGCATCGCCGGGTCCTCGCCCTCGCCTTCGGTGTGCTCGCGGCCGCGTCCCATGGTGATGTTCTGCCGGGCGGTCATCGGCCAGTGCGTGTACTGCTGCGCGATGACGGCGATGCGTTCCCACACGTCGTGGGGCGCCACCTTCGTCAGCGGGACGTCGTCCCAGAGGACCTCGCCCGCGTCCGGGTCGTACAGGCCGGCCATGACCTTCGCGAGGGTCGTCTTGCCGGAACCGTTCTCGCCGACGAGCGCGACCACCTCGCCCTTGCGCAGTTCCAGTGAGATCCCGTTGAGGGAGGGCGTGTCCGCACCCGGGTAGGTGAACGTGACGTCGCGGACCCGGATGCAGCCGAAGTGGTCCCCGAGCGGGATCTGAGAGGCCGTGCCGCCCTCCGGCAGGGCGCGGCGGGGGATCCGCGTTTCCGCCTCGGCGCAGAACGACAGGTAATCGCCGAAGTAGAGACCCTCCTCGTAGCACTGGTTGACCGCGAACACCAGGTTGGCCAGGGAGGACTGGCCCGACCGGATCGCCAGGACCGCCGTGCCCGCCACCGCCAGCGGCACCGCGCCCTTCCACAGCATGAGTCCCAGCGCGATGTAGACGGCCGCCGTGGCGACGCCCTTCAGGACGTCCCCGGTGACCCGCGCGATGGTCTGCCTGCGGGCGAGGTCGAGTTCGACGGTCCGCTGGTACGCGGCCTGCCGGTCGTACTGGTCCAGCAGGAACGTCCGCATGGTGAACGACCGCACCTCGGCGGCGTGCTCCCGCTCGACCATGAGGTCCGACAGGATCCACTTGCGGCGCGCGACCTCGACCAGGGCGAGCATCGTCAGGTACTGCATCCGCGCGCTGCGCACGGACGCCCAGCCCTCCGGGACGGCCGTCAGCAGGAGCAGCGGCAGCAGCAGCGGATGCAGCACGCCGAGCGTCCCGGCCGCCGCGGCCATCCCGACGGCCCCGGTGAGCACGTCCACCGCCTGCTGGACGACCCGCGGCGCCGACATCAGGCCCCGGGCCTGCGCGCGCTGCAGCTCGTCCAGGAAGTCGGAGTCGTCGAGCGCGGCCAGGTGCACCGCGGTCGTCGCCTCGTACAGCCGGAGCTCGGCGAGCCGCCGGACCTGCGGGTCCAGCCGTGACTGCGACCAGCCCGCGCACGCCTGCAGCCCGGCCCGCAGCGCCACCGCGCCCGCGACCAGCGCGAGCGAGGGCAGCGCGTCACGGACCCGGTCGGGCGTCGGCCCGGCGCTGAACAGCGCGGTGAGCACACCGGTCGTCGCCAGCAGCCAGAACGCCGTGAAGATCCCCGCGAGCAGGTTGAGGGAGATCGTCGCGACCGTGTCGGCCGGGCTCGCCCGCCAGGCCAGCCGCGCCGCCTGGACGATCACCGCCGGGAGCCGGCGCGCCACCGTTCTCAGGCCGGTCTCGGCGAGTTCCCGGTCCTTCGCGTGCCAGATGTGCGCGGTCAGCTCCGGCAGATCGGACGAGGCGCGGGCCCCGCGGCGGCGAGTCCCCGCCCTGCGGAGCCTGAATCGCCTGGAAAAGCGCCGTCGTGTACCCATGCGCCGCCCTCCGCGCGTGCTGCGTGCCAAGGGCAGTGTGCGCCCTGGGAACGACGGCGTCCGCTTCATATGTCACAGAGCGCGGTGATTTGGCGGAAGGGACAATCATGCAGGAGAAGGACGCGGTGGACGCCCGGGAAGTCTAGGGTCTACCGCATGAGCGCCGGCTGGCCGGAAGGCCGGACACGCAAGGAGGGCGACCGCGTGGCTCGCAGCAGGCATCACTCCGCCCGGGCGGAGCATCACCAGCCCGCGTACGGGCGGGAAGCGTACGGAGACTCCTACGACCCGTACGACGACCCGCATGCCGGCGACCAGCTTCGCGGCGGAGGCCGTCACGGCCAGGGCGACCCCTACGGCGGGCCGCCGCCCCGGCGCCGCCGCCGCCGTCGCGGCGGGCGGGTGTTCGGCGCCGTCGTGGTCGTCCTGCTGCTGGTCGTCGTCGGCGGCTACTTCTATCTGGACTCGCGGCTGAAACGCGAGGCCGTGCTCGTGGACTATCCGGGCCGGGTCGCCGACACGCCCGGGACGAACTGGCTGATCGTCGGCTCCGACAGCCGCGAGGGCCTGTCGAAGGACGACCGGCGCAGGCTCAAGACCGGCGTCGCCTCGGGGCGGCGCACCGACACGATGATGCTGCTGCACTACGGCTCCGGCGGCACGTCCATGATCAGCCTCCCGCGCGACTCCTACGTCCCGATCCCGGGCAAGGGCCGCAACAAGCTGAACGCGGCGTTCGCGATCGGAGGCCCCAAGCTGCTCGTCCAGACCGTGGAAGAGGCCACCGGCCTTCACATCGACCACTACGCCGAGATCGGCCTCGGCGGCTTCGTCGGCGTGGTGGACGCCATCGGCGGTGTGGAGATGTGCATCAAGGAGGACCTCAAGGACCCCAAGGCGGGGCTCGACCTCAAGGCCGGCTGCCAGACCCTGGACGGCGGCCAGGCGCTCGGGTACGTGCGGACCCGTGCGTTCGCCCGCGCCGACCTCGAACGCGTCGAGAACCAGCGGCAGTTCTTTGCCGCCCTGATGAAGAAGGCGGCGAGCCCGGGGACGCTCCTCAACCCGTTCAAGAGCGTCCCGCTCGCGCTGAACTCCACCAGCAACTTCCTGGTGGACGAGGGCGACCATCTGCACCACCTGGTCCGCATGATGTGGGCGATGAAGGGCGTCAGCGGCGAGGGCGGGGTGACGACCACCGTCCCGATCGGCGGCAACGGCAGCGCCGCGGGCGTCGGCTCGTACATCACCTGGGACAAGGCCAAGGCGTCCAAGCTCTTCGAGGCGCTCAAGCAGGACCAGCCGATCCCGCCGGACGTCATCCAGAAGAAGTGACGCGCCGTGGAGGCGACGGGGCCGGGCAGGCGAGGGGGGTCGGTCCCCGTCCGCTTGGTTAGAGTCGGGGCATGTCCGATGTGACGCCGGGCGGCGCCGCCGAGCTGGACGAGCTGCCGTCCAAGGAGCTGTACGAGCGTGCGATGCGCCTCGCAAGGGAGCGGCGCGACGTCGGTTTCCTGTGGGACCTGCTGCGCGCCATCCCCGCCGCGGCGGCGTCCCTGGGGGAGGTCGGCCGCGCCGAGTTCGACCTGCTGCACGGCCTGTCGCTGCTGGAGGAGTTCACGCACGCGGGCGAGGGGGAGATGGCGGACGCGCTCCGGCCGTTCTACATCGAGTACCTCACCGCGCACGCCAACGGGACCTGACCGGCTCTTTGCCCGTCGTTGATCTCTGTTCGGCCGTCACTGGGAAACACTCTCCGTAGTCAATTGACTGCAGAGGGTGGTTGAAGTGAACAAGAAGCACATGAAGATCGCCGCCATCGCCTTCACGGCGTGGTACGTCATCAGCAGGCCCGAGGGAGCGGCGAGTCTCGTGAACAACGCCCTCAGCGGGCTCGGCACCGCCGCCGAGTCGTTGTCGCAGTTCATGAGCGCCATCCCGAGCTGACGGGCGGCTCCCCGGCCCCGCACCCAGGGCGGTGCGGGGCTTCTTCGCGCGCGGCCAGCAAGCGGTTGCCTCCGCGTCACAGTAAAATCGCGCTTTGCGGGCAGACGCGCCTGGGCACAATTGGATCGGGTCAGTTGTGTCGCTGCGCTACAACCAGGGACGGCGTACGGATGAAGAAGAACCTCCGCTATGTGGCGATCGCGTTCGTCATCTTCTATTTGCTGAGCTCACCCACGGACGCTGCGGGGGTGGTCAACAACGCCTTCAGCCAGCTCGGCGAGGCGGGCACCCAGTTGGCCGCCTTCGTGAACGCCTTGGGCGGAGGCAACTGAGGCTGCGCCGGCGGCGCGGGCCTTCCGGCCCGGCGGCGCCGGCGAGTGAGCGAACGAGGGCATGGCCGGTCACGGAGGGCGATCTCCTAGGATCGGCCTCATGTCTGTCTTCGACGTAGAGATCGACGGCCTGCGGGGCGGACCCGCAGACCTCGGCCAGTACCGGGGCAAAGCCGTGCTCATTGTCAACGTCGCCTCCAAGTGCGGCCTCACCCCGCAGTACTCCGGCCTGGAGCGGCTGCAGGAGAGGTACGCGGGACGCGGCTTCACCGTCCTCGGCGTCCCCTGCAACCAGTTCATGGGGCAGGAGCCCGGCACCGCGGACGAGATCGCGGAGTTCTGCTCGGCGACCTACGGGGTCACGTTCCCGATGACCGAGAAGGTCGAGGTCAACGGCGACGGGCGGCACCCGCTCTATCGGGACCTGGTGGGCGTTCCCGACGCCGAGGGCCACACCGGCGACATCCGCTGGAACTTCGAGAAGTTCCTGATCTCTCCCGACGGCACGGTGGCGGCGCGCTTCGCGCCCCAGGCCGAGCCGGAGGCGGACGAGGTCGTCGCCGCCATCGAGAAGAACCTGCCGGCCTGAAAACGGGCGCGCCCTCCGGGGTCGGAGGGCGCGCCGGCAGCTGTGAATTGCGCCACATCCCAGATTCGCCGTGCCTTTTCGCGGACGCCCGGCTGCGCCGCGCAGCCGGGTCGTCTAACTTGTGAAGTCGCGATATGACGTGGAGGTCCCTGATGCGCGGATGGACGACCGGCGACATCCCCGATCTGCACGGCCGGCGGGCGATCGTCACCGGCGCCAACAGCGGCATCGGCTACCACACCGCGCTCCAGCTCGCCCGGCACGGCGCGTCCGTCGTGCTGGCCTGCCGCAGCGCCGAACGCGGCCAGGCCTCCTTCGACCGGATCAAGGCCGCGGCGCCGGGCGCCGACCTCGTCCTCGGCTCCCTCGACCTCGCCGACCTGGCGTCGGTCCGGGAGTTCGCGGCCCGGTACGGCGACGCGCCCGTCGACGTCCTGGTCAACAACGCGGGCGTCATGGCCATCCCGCGCCGCTCCACCGCCGACGGTTTCGAGATGCAGTTCGGCACCAACCATCTCGGCCACTTCGCCCTCACCGGCCTCCTGCTGCCCGCGCTGCGGTCCGCGCCGTCCCCCCGCGCGGTCACGCTCACCTCGGCGTTCGCGTGGTCCGGCCGCCTCAACTTCGACGACCTGCAGGGCGAGCGCCGCTACCGCAAGTGGTCCGCCTACGCCCAGGCCAAGCTCGCGAACCTGATCTTCGCCAGGGAACTGGACCGCCGCGTCCCCGAGGTGACCAGCGTCGCCGCCCACCCCGGCTACGCCGCCACCAACCTGCAGCAGACCGGCCCCAGGATGCAGGGCAGCACGCTGGCGGAGAAGGCCGCCGGCCTGGGCAACGCCTTGATGGCCCAGTCCGCGGCTGCGGGAGCCCTGCCGTCCCTCTACGCCGCCACCGCCACGGACGTCCACGGCGGCGCCTGCTACGGCCCCCGGCTGCTCCAGTACCGCGGCGCCCCGACAGAAGTGGTCACGCCCCCGCAGGCGAACCGTCCCGCCCAGGCCGAACGCCTCTGGGAGGTCTCCGAAACGCTCACGGGCGTCACCTACGAGAAGGCCTAGCGAAGCCCCACGGTGGCCTGAGCCAGCGTCGCCGCGATGACGGTCTCGGCGTCCGACGGCGCACGCTGCGCGAGACGAGCGGCCGTGTCGACCAGCCCCTGGATCAGCTCGGCCCGCAACGCGGGTTCGGCGACGCCGCCTTCGTCCAGTGCGGTGACGAGCGGACGCAGCAACTGCGCGTGCCCCACCCGGATGCGTTCCAGGGCCGGTTCCGCGAGCGCGTGCTCGGCCAGGGCGACCGCGGCGGCGTGCCGCCCGTCGGTCATGACCCCGAGCTGAACCCGGATGTACGCCTCGACCTTGCCCTCCAGGTCACCGGGACCCGTCAGCGCGTCCTCGACGAGCGACGCCCACCGGGGGAGTTCCTCCTCGACGATCGCCGCGACGAGATCGTCCTTCGACCGGAAGTACTCGTACAGGCCCGGCCGCGACAGCCCGACCCGCCGCGCCAGCGCCGCGAGCGACAGCGCCTCGATGCCCTCCTCCGCCACGAGCGCCCGCGCGGCGTCCAGCAGCGTCCGCAACTGCCGCGCCCGGTGCGCGGCGACGGTCGACTCACTGATCCTCGGCACGGCCCCATCCTACGATTCCCGACTACCCGTAGGTAAGTTTCCCGGGGGGTCACGGGCCCCTGGTCAGGTCCCAGTCGAGGGTGGCGGGGAGCGCGCCCTCCAGGGTGAGGAGCCAGCGTTTGACCTCGACGCCGGAACCGCCGCTGTAGCCGCCCAGGCCGTTCGAGGCGACGACGCGGTGGCAGGGGACGATCAGCGGGATCGGGTTGCTCCCCATCACCTGGCCGATGACCTGCGCGTGGACGCCGGCGCCGCTGCGGTCGCCCAGGTCTCCGTAGGTGATGACCTGCCCGTACGGGACGGAGTCGTACAGCGTCGAGAGGACCTGCCTCTGGACGTCGGAGGTGAGACGCCAGTCGATCGGGACCTCGAAGTGCTTCAGGTCGCCGGCGAAGTAGTCGCGCAGGGCCGACAGCGCCGGGGCGGCGCGGCCGGGAGCGTCCACGACGGGCAGGCCGGTGGCCTTGGCCGTGCGGGCGCGGGCGGCAGGGGTGTCGCGGAAGTGCAGTGAGACGACCCCCGTCTCGGTCTCGGCTACGAGCAGGCGGCCGAGCACGGTGTCGACCGTGCCGAACGCGATGGTCTCGGTCATCGTGCGGTGCTCCCTTCCGGTGTGTTCAGCGTCCCATGTGTTCAACACCGCGGGACGTCCTCACGTTGCGAGGGTGCGGTGAAGCCGGGCGGCCTCCTTGACCAGGCTGCTCGAACCGCCCCGTGCCGCCACGTCCCCGACGGCGGGGATCACGCCTCTCACGCCCATGGTCTCGGCGAGGCGGGTGCCCAGGGCGAGCAGGGCGGGGACGCCGGACGCGGCGCGCTCACCGGGCGCGGGCAGCGCGTGCGGGAGGGCGGCGGCGAGCGTCGCCCAGACCTCGGTGTGGGCACCCGCGTCGGCGGCGGACGCGAGGGCCTTCACGACGCGGGGGAGGGTGACGTGGCCGAACGCGGCGAGCCGGCCGAGGGCCGTGCCCGTCTCGCCGCCCGGGAGGGCGCCCCGGGCGCTGAGGGTGAGGAACGCCTCGACCGCGCCGGCCCGCTGGTCCTGGTGCGCGTTGGCGAGAGCACAGGCGAGAAGCGTTCCGGTGGCGGCGCCGGCGGGACCGTCGGCCTCGGCCAGATCGACGAGGATGCCGCCCTGGCCCCAGTCGTTCTCGCCGGTGCCCGCCTGATGGGGGACGAGATGCGCGGCGGCGACCTCCCGGTGGGAGGGCAGCACGGACGGCCAGTACGCGATGGACCCGTCGTACCCCTGCGCGCCGTAGTCCCTCCGGTCGGGTTCGGGAAACTCCCACAGGCGGGCGATGCCGGAGTCGCCGGACACGTCCACCGTGGCCCGGACGTGGGTCGGGATACCCAGCCTCCGGTCATGGGCGGTCGTTATCGGGTCATCGAGGACCCTGCACTCGACGGACGGGTCGGCGAGCCCGCCTTGAGCGAGCCATGACGCCATGGTCCGCCCGGCTTCGGACGTCAGGCCCTTCGCGCGCGCCGCGGCGGCCGGGTCGATCTCGCGGGGCACGCGGAGCATCGCCTGCACGAGGTCGCCCTCACCCGGTTCGGTTCCCGTCTCCTCCAGGCGCTCCAGGCGCCGGACGAGCACGTCCGGGTCGATGTGGCCGCTGCCTTCGGTCGGGGTCGCGAGCAGGACGGGCACCTTCCCGATGGCGGCCGCGACCTCGTGCCTCCGCCAGGCGAGGAACCGCCCCATCGGGGGCTGCAACGCCGCCCCCCGGACGCGATGCCTGCTGCCGAAGGGGGAGATGACCGGGCTGCGCGGCACGTCCGGGGCCATCAGGGCCAGCACCGGGAGCCGGATCCAGCTACTCCGCGTATAGGCGGTCGTATAGAAGCCGTGATCGTTGTCGAACATCCAGCTGGTCAAGGCCGAGAAGGCTTTCCGGGTCGCGTCGATGTCGTCGTAGGCGAACCCGGTCAGTGCGGCCAGGAACCGTTCGGTGGTGATCCAGTGCTCCTGCCGGGACTGGAGGGCGAGGAACTCCTCGCCCAGCTCGGAGAGGGATCCGATCGGGGCGGGTGACTCGCGCGGGACGAAGGGCGGCGGGCCCAGGGGCGGCTCCGCCTCGGCGGACGCCTCGACCTCGCCGAACGCCTCGGCGATCGTCACGCGGAGGGCGGCCGGGAGGCCGGCGGCGGCGCCCCGGATCTCCGCGCGGACGGGTTCGCCCGCGTGCGAGGCGTGCTTGGCCGCGCACTTGACGGCGCGTTCTCTCAGGTCGAGGTCCTCGGAGGCGAACGCGGCGGCGACGGCCCGGAGCGCGGCGTCGACCCTGTCGCGTTTGCGGGCCGTCCGGTCCACCCAGGTCAGTGCGGCGCGGACGAGCTTCTTCTCCGGCCGGAACAGCAACGCGCCCGCGGCCTCCTCGAACAGCGCCGTGTCGAGACGTCCGGCTTCGTCGGCCCGGCGCGCCTGGCGCAGCGCGAGGTCGGCGACGGTCGAGGGCGCGGCGGGCAGGAGACGCACGTAGTCGCGTGCGCGGGCCGCCGCCTCGTCCTCGGAGGGTTCCAGCGCGGCGTGCAGCCGGACGAACCAGCGCAGTTCGTGGGCCGTTCCGCCGCGAAGGAAGCGGCTGACACAGCCGTCCAGGAGGCTCGTGCGTCCGAGCCGCCCTGCGCGGGCCAGTTCGGCCAGGGCGACGGCCAACGTTCCTGCGTGCTCTACGTCCCACCGTTCTCTGGAAGTGTCGTTGGCGAGGACCGTGCCCACCCCGTCCACCTCGAACAACCTGGGGACGAGTGTTCTCAGGAACGGGTCCGCGTCGAGTTCCTGCGGGCGGGCGCCGTCGGCCGCCCAGCCGGCCACGAAACCGTCCGACACCGGGAGAGCGGCACCGGCGGACTTGATGAGCGCCGCCGCGATGTGCCACAGGAACCATGTCTCCTCAGCGACGCGCAGACGGGCGGCGAGGCGGTGGGCGACCTCTGCACGCCATTCGTCCGGGCGGACGGCCGTTACGGCGCACAGCGTCTTGCAGAGGGCGGCGAACCTGTCGGAGTCCCAGAAGATCCGCAGGTCCCGCCGGCACAGCCAGGCGGCCGCGGCCGCGGCGCCGCTGATCGTGCCCGCGCCGGCGAGCAGAAGCGACTCCTGCGCCTCCCTTTCCAGGAACCCGAAGTCCGATGCGGCCCGCATCTCCTTCAACTTGCCCGGCAGCTCCTTGGCGACCTCGCGCCGTCCGGCGTCGTCCAGGGCCATGACCAGGCGAGCCGTCTGTCCCGCGTCGTCGCCGTCGATGGCCTTCCCCACCTCGTCCCACGCGCTCATCGTGCGGCCTCCGCGGTGGCCTCGCGGCGGACGATGCGGGCGGCGAGGACGTGCTTGCACGGCCCGCGCTCACCCCGATGGTCGAACCACCACGGGCATGTACAGGTCACCCGGCCGTCCTCGAAGCGGACCCGGCGCTCGCCGCCGTCGGTCAGCACGACCGCCGTGTCGTCGGCGGTGAACCGTACGGCGCCGACCTCCACAAGCGCGCGCGCCGAGCGCAGCCGCGGGTTGAGGTCGGCCACAAGCGAAGGGTCGTAGGGCAGCTCGCGGTGGAAGAACGCGGCCTCGGCGGTGTCGAACCCCACGCGGCCGGACGTGCCCAGCTGGGTCAGCGCCGCCTTCGTCCGGGCGAGGGTGAGGCCGGAGCGCTCGGCGAGCAGGCCGGGTTCGACGCGCGGCTCGAACGACAGCAGCCCGCCGAGCAGGTCGGCGTCTCCCGCCGCCTCGTCGGTCGACAGGGCGTCCAGCACGGCTCCCTCACCGGAGAACCCGCGCGAGTGCTGCGGAGACAACGTCAGGACGTACCGCATCCCGGGGAGCTCCAGCTCCCAGACGCTCGACGCGGGCTCGCCGCCGCTCGCGACGACCGGCCCGTAGACGCGCAGGGCCCGCGCGAAACGCAGCAGCGGCAGCATCGTCCGCAGACGGTCGGGCCCCGCCAGGCACACCGCGCCGCTGGACGGACGGGCCGACAGCCGCAGCGTCCGCCCGGCGCGCACGGCCCAGAGCGCACCCCGCGGACTGCGCGGCATCGAACGCAGGAACCGCACGGCCTCCGCCGCGTTCAGCTCACCGCGCAGATCGAACCCGGCCGTGATGACCTGGACCTCCGCGAACCCCCGGAGCCACCGGTCGGGCAGCGGAACCTTCTTCTCCACGACGGCGCCGTCCAGCGTGGTCACCGCCATCTCCTCGGCGCCGACCGCCAGATGCAGCGGATCGGATCCGCCGACGCGTGCCAGGGCCTCACGCAGCGGCCCGTTCACGTCGACGTTGGTCGTGCCGCGTTCGTGCACGTCGCCGTCCATCGCGGGCTCCAGCACGTCCAGCCGCGCGTACACGCCGCCGCACGCGGAGAACGACTCCATCCGCAGCCGGTCGCCGTTGCAGGTGACGACCGGGTCGCGGAACGCCGTGGGGCGCGGCTGGAAGTACCGGGTCTGCGCGACGTCGGCCAGCGCGATCAGCGCCGCCGCGGCCGGCGCGGCCTGCGTGAGGACGCCGCTGAAGAAATGCGGATGCGCCCGAGGCCCGGTGCTGGTCGTCCCGCCGGACGTGGACAGGCCCAGAATCCCGTCGTCCAGCCCGGACGGCCGCGTGTAGGTGTACGTCTGCGCGGCCGCTGCCGCCGCGGTGCTGCTCGCCATGCCGGTGAACGTAGAGCCTTCCGCCGACAGTTTCGCCGAACCCGTGGATCAGCTGACCTGACCAGGGAAGAGAAGCGCGAGCTCTCTCGGGTACCCGGCGATCAGGCGGAGTTCGTCGTCGGTGAGCGGACGGCCCGTCTGCGCGTTGCAGAGTTGGACGAGCTTGAACGCGAGGTCCTCGTCGACCGGCTCGACGCCCAGTCCGTCCATCACGTGCCTGAAACCCGCCTTGCCGCCGTACTCGCCGGTGAGGACCACACGTCCTGGACGTGTGTGCCAGTCGTCCGGGAACGGGCCGAGCGTCTCCTCGTCGTAGAGCTCGTAGTTGCCGTGGTCTTTCAGCGCGCCGTCGGCGTGGATGCCCGACTCGTGGGCGAACGCGTTCCGTCCTACGCCGACCTGGTTGTAGGGGAGCGGCTGGCCGAACGCGTAGCTCGCCCACAGCGCGAAGCGGCGCGCCCACGACAGGTCGATCGGATCGCCGATCTCGGCGCCGCGCTCCTGTAGCCCGAAGCCGTGCCGGAACGCGAGGATCGTCGACAGGAGGTCGGCGTTGCCGGAGCGTTCGCCGATCCCGTTGACGCACGTGTTGATCCAGGCGTCCTGCCCCGCCTCCAGGTCGCCGAGCGCGCCGCTGACGGAATTGGCGACGGCCAGGCCGAGGTCGTTGTGGCAGTGCGTCTCGACCGGCATCCCAACCGCGGACGCCAGTTTGGAGAAGCGCTCCCCGATGCGGTCCGGTGTGTCGCCGCCGATGGTGTCGCAGTACCTGACGCGGTCGGCGCCCGCCTCCTTCGCGGCGAGCGCGAACTCGGTGAGGAACGCGTCGTCGGTGCGTGAGCCGTCCTCGGCGTTGACCCCGATCGTGTCCGCGCCGCCCGCCTTGGCCGCGCGGGCGGCCGCGACCATCTCGCGGACGATGGCGTCCCGGTCCAGGCGTCCCCGGAACTTGTTGGCGATCATGTAGTCGGACGTCGAGATGGACAGGTTGTAGTGCGCGAGCCCGGCGTCCCCGGCGCGCACCTGGACGGCCTGCTCCACGTCCTGGGCGACGCCCCGGCACCAGCCGGACAGCCGCAGGCTCCCGAATGCGCCCGCCTCCGCCAGCGCGATCTGCGCCCGGACGTAGGGGACCTCGTGGAACAGGAACGGGAAGCCGATCTCCGACTGCGCGGCGCCCAGCCGTCCCAGGTAGAAGTTCACCATCGTCTTGCCGAACTTCGACAGCCCCGTCCGGGCGGTCTGCACGCCGTCGCGGTTGGTGACGTCGAGGAAGTGAATCTGAGGCATGCCCACAGATTGACAGCGGATTCCATATGTATCAATATTGATCAAAATCAATGTCAGGAGCCGTGTGGGAGAGAACGAGCAGGCCACCGGGTGGATCGACGCCAAGGCGGCGGCGGAGCGCCTCGGTGTGAAGCCCGCCACGCTGTACGCGTACGTGAGCCGCGGGGTGCTGCGCCGGCGGCACGCCGCCGACGGCCGCCGCAGCCTCTTCGACGCCGCCCAGGTCGAGGAACTGGCCCGGCGCGGGAGGCCGCGCCGCCCGCCGGGGCCCGGGGAACTGGCGATCGAGTCGGAGATCACCGCGCTCGGCGCCGACCGGCCCTACTACCGGGGACGCGACGTCCTCGACATGGCGGGGAGCGGCACCTTCGAGGACGTCGCCGCATGGCTGTGGACCGGCCGCGGCGGCGACGGCGAGGCCTGGCGCGCCCACGGCGACGGGGTCGCGGCGGCCGTCGCCGCGCAGTCGGGCCTGCCCGCCGGCCTCCTGCCGCTCGACCGGCTCCAGCTGATCGTCACCGCGCTCGCCGTGACCGACCCGCTGCGTCACCACCTCGACCCGGACGCCGTGACCGCGACCGGACGCGCCCTGATCGCCGGCCTGATCGAGGCCCTTCCCCCGGCGGGCCCGTCCAGGGTCCCGGGAGGGCGTGCGGCCGAGCGGCTCTGGAGCAGGCTGTGCCCGCACCCGCCGTCCGGTCCCGGCCTCCCGCGCGCCTTCGAGGCCGCCATGATCCTGCTGGCCGACCACGAGCTGGCCGCGTCCACCGTGGCGGCGCGGGTCGCCGCGTCGGTGCGCGCCGGCCCGTACGCCGTCGTCGCCGCCGGGTTCGGCGCCCTTGGCGGGCCTCTGCACGGCGGCGCCTCGTACGGCGCGGAGCGCCTGCTCGGCGAGGTCGCCGAACCCGCGTCGGCGTCCCGGGTGATCGGGGAGCGGCTGCGCGGCGGCGAGCGGATCCCCGGGTTCGGGCACACCGTCTACAAGTCGGGCGACGGGCGCGCGACACTCCTGATGGACCTCGTCCGGGAGGCGGCGCCCGGCCACGGACGGCTCGCCGCCGCCGACGCCGTTCTGGAGGAGGCCGCCCGCCGCCGCCTGCCCCCGCCCAACATCGACTTCGCGCTGGCGGCCCTGGGCGCGGTCGCGGGCCTCGTGCCGGGCGCGGGGGAGGCGGTCTTCGCCGTCGCGCGCACCGCGGGGTGGCTCGCGCACGCGCTGGAGGAGTACGGCCGGCGCGGCCCGCTGCGTCCGCGCGCCGTCTACACCGGCTCGCCGCTCCCGGCCGGATGACCGGCGCGGGGCCGCCCGGGCGCCGGGACGGGGTCGTGGCCGCATCCCGCCGGGCCGGGGGTAGGCTCGGGGACGTGCGACGGTTCCTCACCCCAGGCTGGCTCGCGCTGCACCTGATCGCGATCGTGCTGTGCGGCGCGTTCCTCGGTTTCGGCTGGTGGCAGTTCGACCGTGCCCAGGCCGGCAACGACCGCAGCTGGGCCTACACCTTCGAGTGGCCGATCTTCGCGCTCTTCGTGGTCGTGATGTGGGTCAAGATGATCCGCGACGAGCGTTCGGGCACGGCCCCGGCGCCCAAGGTGATCGAGGAGCCCGCGGAGGCGGAGATCACGCAGAAGATCATCCGGGAGCAGGAGGACGAGGATCCCGCCCTCGCCGCCTACAACCGCTACCTCGCGCGGCTGAACTCCGAGAGCGGCGGACGCCGCTGACCCGGCCGCACGGGCAGGTCCGCACGGGCCGCCCTGTGCGGGCCGTCGACGAAAGGTGTGATCTGTGGAAGGCGCGGTGACCAGGTACCGGATTCTGGCGCTGGTGGTCGGCACGCTGCTGGTGCTGCTGACGATCGGTATGGTCCTGAAGTACGGGCCGACCGACATGCCGGAGATGGTGGCCGTCGTCTCTCCGATCCACGGCTTCTTCTACATGGTCTACCTGGCGGTCGCGTACGACCTGTGGCGGCGCACCGGCTGGCCGCTGAGCAGGATGGCGGTGATCGTGCTCGGCGGGATCGTGCCGCTGATGACGTTCTTCGTCGAGCGCCGGATCGTGCGGGACGCGCGGGCGCTGGGCGTCGCGAAGGCCGAGGCCGAGGCGAGCGTCTGACGGCCGTCCCCCTCGGGGCACTGGATGGCGGCCGCCCGCGTCCACTAATGTTTGACTCAGTCAAACGTTAGGAGGGCGACCATGGGGGTGACCGAAGAGGACATCGGCACGGTCCGGTCGTTCAACCGGTTCTACACCGGGGTGATCGGCGTGCTCGGTGAGGGCCTCGTCCAGACGCCGTACTCCCTCACCGAGGCGCGGGTGATCTTCGAGCTGGCCCAGCGGGACGACACCGAGGTCCTCGCCCTGCGCCGCGCACTCGACCTCGACCCCGGGTACCTCAGCCGGATGCTGGCCCGATTCGAGACCGACGGGCTGGTCGGGCGGGAGCGGGCCCCCGGCGACGCCCGCCGGCAGATCGTCCGGCTCACGCCGCGGGGCCGTGAGATGTTCGCCATGCTCGACGAGCGGTCCGTCGCCGAGATCCGCGCGCTGCTGGACGGGCTGCCCGCGCGCGACCGGCACCGCCTCCTGGCCGCGATGCGCTCCATCCACGGCGTCCTCGGCGACCGTCCGCGCGGGGACGGCTTCGTCCTGCGCCCGCTGCGCCCCGGCGACCTCGGCTGGATCGTGGAACGCAACGGCGCCCTCTATGACCGGGAATGCGGCTGGGACCGCACCTACGAGGCCCTCGTCGCCAAGGTCGTCGCCGACTACGTGCAGAACCACGACCCGGAACGGGAGAACGCCTGGATCGCCGAATCCGGCGGCGTGCGGGTGGGCGGCGTCTTCTGCGTCCGCCGCGCCGACGACGTCGCGCAGCTCCGGCTGCTGCACGTCGAGCCGGACGCCCGCGCCATGGGCATCGGGGCAGCGCTGGTCGGCGAGTGCGTCCGCTTCGCGACCGAGGCCGGATACTCCGAGATCATGCTGTGGACGACCGCGCTGCAGCGTCCGGCGCACCGCGTCTACGAACGGGCCGGATTCGTCCTGGACGAGGAGGAGCCCCCGGTCGAACGCTTCGGGGACGTCATCCGCGGGCAGGTCTGGCGCAGAAAACTGTGAACCGGGCCCGTGGGGGTGTGTCGCCTCCACGGGCCCGGCTCCGCAGTGATCCCTGACTGCGTCGGCGGCCGGGACGGGGGTCGGACGGAGTTCCGGCCGCCTGTGTTCACCGGCGTCACGCCGGTTCGGCTCGGGACTGGTTCCCACCCCCCTTCCGCTCCGGCCGGCCGGGGAACCCGTCCGGCGCTCGGGGGAGGACGCCGCCTCGGCGCCCCGGTGACGG
This sequence comes from Spirillospora sp. NPDC048819, assembly GCF_040650055.1. Taxonomy (NCBI): domain Bacteria; kingdom Bacillati; phylum Actinomycetota; class Actinomycetes; order Streptosporangiales; family Thermomonosporaceae; genus Spirillospora; species Spirillospora sp. NPDC048819. The sequence goes on from NZ_JBEZGN010000004.1 coordinate 102,279, forward strand.
TGGCCGGGCCGGCGGCACGGCTCGGGTGATGCCGCCGGCCCGGCTCGTGGGGGACTCCGGCGCCACGGGGGCGTGCGGCGCCGGCGTCCGGGGATGGTCGATGGGCCCGGCAGGTCCGGTACGGCCGAGGACCCGAGGTGTGGTGCCGCGCGCCCCGCCCGCGGCACCCGTTGGGGGACGGTGCCGGCCACGGTGGAGCGTGCCGCGATCGCCCTCGGCCGTACGGACCGGGCCGCGCGGGGACGGGGGTGCGGGGACGGGCCGGGTCTCACGCTCTGTGCGGTGCATCCGGACCCCTCCCGCTTCCCGACCTGGGGCTTTGCCGCCCCAAGGCTTTCTCGTTCACCCTGTGTCACGAACTTGTTGCGTTAGGTACCCCCACGTCATGCGGACGTAAACCGGCCCGGTCCAAAGAATCATGATCGCGAAGCGGGTTTTGCCTCCGCATTGCCCGCCGCCCGCTTCGCCGCGGGACGGCGGCGCAGAACATGGCGGGCCAGGGCGAGGCCGGCCAGGAACGCCACGAGCGCGCAGACGCCCGTCCAGCCGAACCGGGAGTAGGCCGCCGCGCCCAGCCAGGAACCGGTGCTCCCACCCAGGAAGGAGCAGGTCATGTAAGCCGTGTTGATCCGGCTGCGGGCTTCTGGCCGCAACGCGAAGATCCGGGACTGGTTCGCGACCATGCCGGACTGCATCGCGACGTCCAGCAGGAGCGTCCCCGCGGCGAGCGCCACCAGCCCGGACCGGCCGCCCGCGGCGCCCGCCGCGAGCACCCCGGCGGCCGCGATCGTCCCGAGGATGGCGACGAGGCTGACCGGGTCGGAGCCCCGCCGGTCCACCTGCCGCCCGGCGGCGGGTGTGGCGACCATGGTGCCCGCGCTGACCAGGGCCAGCACCCCCACGGCCTGCGCCCCGAGCCCGTAAACGGGGCCGGTGAGCAGTAGCGCGACGCCCGTCCAGACGGCCTGGAAGCCGCCGAAGACCGTCGCCTGGTAGAAGCACGTCCGCCGCAGCTCCGGCTCCCGGCGCAGCAGCCGCAGCGGCTCGGCCAGCAGCGCGGGATACGACTGCTTCGACGGCGGGACGGTCGCGGGCAGCGCGAACGCGAGCGCCGCCGCCAGGCACAGGGCGACCGCCGCGGAGACCAGGTACGGGGCCCGCCAGCCGAGCCACTCGCCGATCATCCCGCCGAACGTGCGCGCCAGCAGGATGCCGCCGATCGACCCCGACAGCAGCGTCCCCATGACCGCGCCGCGCCGGTCGTCGGCCACCAGCCCGGCCGCCATCGGCGCGATGACCGGGGCGACCACGGTCGTGATCCCGACGAGGGCACTGGCGCCGACCAGCGCCGGCAGCCCGGGGGCGCCCGCCGCGGCCAGCAGCCCGATCCCGGTGACGCCGAGCATCACCACGATCAGCGGACGGTGCGGGAACCGGTCCCCGAGCGGCACCAGCAGGAAGTTCCCCGCCGCGTAGCCGAACTGCGCGGCGGTCACCACCAGCGCGGCCGTTCCCGGCGACACGTCCAGTCCCGATGCGACCAGCGGGCTGATCGCCTGCGGAAAGTAGATGTTCCCCACGGCGACGCCGCAGGTCAGGGCAAGGAGGAAGATCACCCGGCGGCTGAGGCCGCCGGGTTTCGAGGCATGCGAGGACACGGATGCTCCATCGATTCGACGCGGCAGGGCCGGCGGGGCGAACCCCGTGTGGACTCGCCTCGGCGTCGAGGAGCGCGGTGCCGGTCAGGCCGTGCTGCGCTCCGCCGCCGAGGCGCCGGTCGTGGCCTTGCCGAGACCCGTGTACACGATCTGCCTCCCGAACCGGAACCGGAACATCCCGCCGAAGATCGCACGCCGCCCCCGGCCCCGGCAACCCCGTTTTCGCGGAACTCTGGCGCCATGACGGCCTGCGTCTTGACGAAGGGACGGTCGGCCGCACCCCATGGCACCTGCTGAAGCCACCGTGAATCGCACCCCCGCCCATCGCCGGCGGATGTCCGTTCCGCCGGAACGTGGCAGTAGCGCGGCGAGCTGAGCAGCGGGTCGCAAAGTAAGCCCGGACGCTGGCAGGCGATCTATTCGTCGTCGGCGGAGAAAGGGGTCAGCGGGATGGTGATGCTCCAGGTTCCGGCGACCGGATGGTCAAGGTCGGGCGGCCAGTAGCAGAGGGTTCCCGGTGTGGGCTTGAGGAGTTCGTCGGTCAGGTCGATCACGGTAAGAGTGTGTCGAAGACGGACGCCGGCTCGACCATCACTTCTCAGGGCGTGCTGCCTTGACGCGCTGGGCGAGGGCCCTGTTCATGGCGTGGAACTGCGGCAAGGTGTCACGGGTCAGCTTTCCCCGGAAGAAGGGCACCAGGACCCCGGCGAAGTCCTCGCTCTGGCTGAACCTGACGCGTCCGGGCTCGATCGGCTCGATCACGAAGCGGTGTTCCCCGTCGAAGATCCCGCCAGGGCCGATCTTGCCGATCCAGCGGAGTTCCCGGCCGGGGGCCACCTCCAGCACGGTGGGGGTGAACGTCGTCTCGCCTCCGGCGTCGCGCATGACGTTGCGCAGGGTCGCCCCCTCCTCGACCCGGCCGCCGGAGGAGACGATGAACGGATTCCACTCCGCATAGGCGGGCAGGTCGCTCAGGACGCTCCACACCTCCTCGGGCGTGGCCTCGATCTCGATCGCGGCGCGCAGCGTGAAGGGGTTCAGGTTGGTCCAGGTCGCGTAACCGGCCAGCACGGCGGCGATGATGCCGAGCGCGATCAGCAGGCGGACGCGCCGCGACGTGCGGTCGCGTCGGCCGGTGGGGGCGGGGGGTGCGATGGTCATGTTCGGTTCCCTTTCGGAGGAAGGACGCCGGTGAGTGCGGTGTCGACCAGGCGTTCGGCATAGGAGCGGTCGATGGGACGGCCGGTGATGAGGAGCCGGTAGTACAGGGCACCGGAGAGCTGATCGAAGAGCAGCTCCGGATCGGTGTCCGGACGCAGGCCGCCGCGGCGGCGGGCCCGGTCGATCAACCCGATGACCAGTGCGTTGCGCTGCTCGAAGACGGCGCGGACCAATGCCCCGATGTCCGGGTGGCGGGCGGCCGCGGCGACGAGTTCGCCCACGAGCCCGGCCGACGGGTCGTCCGGGTCGCGCCCCGGCCCGGCTCGTCGCGTCCGGTTGAGCCCCAGCGCGATCTGCTCCAAGTAGTCGACGAGGTCGGCCCGCAGGTCTCCGGTGTCGGGCACCGGGACCTCGTCCTGCATACGGGCGATCACGGCGATGGCCAAGTGATCCTTGGTGGGCCACCGCCGGTACAGCGTGGTCTTGGCCACCGCCGCCGCCTTGGCGACCTTGTCCACCGCGAACGCGGCGTATCCGCGGGCCAGCAGCTCCTCTTCGGCCGCCCGCAGGATCTGCTCGTCGGCCCCGGCGTCGCGGGGCCGGCCGCGGCGTGGGTGTGGTGAAGTCATCCGTCATCCTTTTCGCTACTCGTGTTTCGTAAGTCGACGATAGCTGGTCACACCGCAATACGCAACGCTCGTATCGGAAATGGCCGCCGCCGATGTCCGTTCCGCTGGAAGGCTCCGCCCGGGCTCCCGAGACGTTGATCGCTGAGAGCGAACGTTGCTGAGGAAACAAAATGCTGCTCCGTTTTCTTGAGTGTGTATGACTCAACTTGCCGTTGGGTCGACGTACGGACTTGGAGCTGAGCATGAGCGAGACCCTGACGCTGCCGGTGCTGCCCCTGGACGACGGGGCCGTTCTGCCGGGCATGGTGGTGCCCCTGGACCTGTCGGAGAGCGGTGAGGTCCGGGCCGCCATCGAGGCCGCGCGGGCGGCGGCCCAGTCCAAGGGGCCGGGCATCCGGTCGGTGAGCAAGCCGCGGGTGCTGCTGGTGCCCAGGCTGAACGGGCAGTACGCCGGCATCGGGACGCTCGGTGTCATCGAGCAGGAGGGGCGGCTGCCCGGCGGTGAGCCGGGCGCGGTCGTCCGGGGCGTGCAGCGGGTGCGGATCGGGACCGGGACGACCGGGCCGGGCGCGGCGCTGTGGGTCGAGGGCACCGCGATCGAGTCGCCGCCCGCGTCCGGGAGGGCGCAGGAACTGGCGAAGGAGTACAAGAGCCTGGTCAGCGCGATCCTGCAGAAGCGGGGAGCCTGGCAGGTCGTGGACGTGGTGCAGCAGATCGACGACCCGTCCACCCTGGCCGACAACGCCGGGTACGCGCCGTACCTGTCGGACGAGCAGAAGATCGAGGTCCTGGAGACGCCGGATGTGGTGGAGCGGCTCAACCTGGTGATCGGGTGGGCGCGTGACCATCTGGCCGAGCTGGACGTGGCGGAGACGATCCGCAAGGACGTCCAGGAGGGCATGGAGAAGACGCAGCGGGAGTTCCTGCTGCGGCAGCAGCAGGAGGCCATCCGCAAGGAGCTGGCCGAGCTGAACGGCGACCCCGCCGACGAGGAGGACGACTACCGGGCCCGGATCGAGGCGGCGAACCTGCCCGAGAAGGTGCGCGAGGCGGCGCTGAAGGAGGTCGACAAGCTGGAGCGGTCGTCCGACGCCTCGCCCGAGGGCGGATGGATCCGCACCTGGCTCGACACCGTTCTCGACATCCCGTGGAACGACCGGACCGAGGACGCCTACGACATCTCGGGCGCGCGGGAGATCCTGGACGCCGACCACGCAGGGCTCGATGACGTGAAGGAGCGCATCATCGAGTACCTGGCCGTGCGCAAGCGCCGTGAGGACCGGGGCCTGGGCGTTGTGGGCGGACGCCGGAGCGGTGCGGTTCTGGCGCTGACCGGGCCTCCCGGCGTTGGCAAGACGTCGCTGGGCGAGTCGGTCGCGCGGGCCATGGGGCGCGAGTTCGTCCGGGTCGCCCTGGGCGGTGTCAGGGACGAGGCCGAGATCCGCGGCCACCGCCGTACGTACGTGGGCGCGCTTCCGGGACGGATCGTCCGCGCCATCCGCGAGGCCGGTTCGATGAACCCGGTCGTCCTGCTGGACGAGGTCGACAAGGTCGGCGCCGACTACCGGGGCGACCCGACGGCGGCGCTGCTGGAGGTTCTGGATCCCGAGCAGAACCACACCTTCAGGGACCACTACCTGGAGGTGGAGCTCGACCTGAGCGACGTGCTGTTCCTCGCCACGGCGAACGTGGTGGAGGCGATCCCCGCGCCGCTGCTCGACCGGATGGAGCTGGTGGAGCTGGACGGCTACACCGAGCACGAGAAGGTCACGATCGCCCGCGACCACCTGCTGCCGCGCCAGCTCGACAAGGCGGGGCTGGAGGCGTCCGAGGTGGGCTTCGGCGACGACGCGCTGCGGCTGCTGGCGGCCGAGTACACCCGCGAGGCGGGCGTCCGGTCGCTGGACCGGTCGATCGCGCGGGTCCTGCGGAAGGTCGCCGCGAACGTGGCGATGGAGAAGGGGGAGCTGCCGGTCGCGATCGGCGCGGACGACCTCAAGGTGTATCTGGGGCGGCCCAGGTACACGCCGGAGGTCGAGCTGAGCAGGAACGAGCGGCGGACGGGCGTGCCGGGCGTCGCGACGGGCCTGGCGGTCACCGGCGCGGGCGGCGACGTCCTCTACATCGAGGCGTCGCTGGCCGACAAGGAGACCGGCGACACGGGAGTGACGCTCACCGGGCAGCTCGGCGACGTCATGAAGGAGTCGGCGCGGATCGCGCTCAGCTACCTGCGTTCGCGCGGCGCCGAGCTGGAACTGCCGGTCGGCGACCTGAAGGACCGCGGCGTGCACGTCCACGTGCCCGCCGGCGCGATCCCGAAGGACGGCCCGAGCGCGGGCATCACGATGACGACCGCGCTGGCGTCGCTGCTGTCGGGGCGGCCGGTCCGCTCGGACGTGGCGATGACCGGCGAGGTGTCGCTGACCGGGCGGGTCCTGCCGATCGGCGGCCTGAAGCAGAAGCTGCTGGCCGCGTCCCGGCTCGGCATCACCACCGCGATCGTCCCGAAGCGCAACGAGCCGGACCTTGAGGACGTTCCGGCCGAGGTGCTGGAGAACCTGACGGTCTTCGCCGTGAGCGACGTCCGCGAAGTGCTGGACCTGGCCCTGGAGCCGGCCACCACGCCGGTGGCGGTCTGACGCACGGAACGCCCGCGCCGGGCTCGGCCCGGCGCGGGCGTTCGACGTCAACCCGGGTTTCGGCCCTGCCGAATCGCGGGCCGTGCATGGTCGATGACGGGCCGGGGACCATGCGCCGGGTGTTGACGGAGATGTGGCAGCCCGCAGCGCCGGGCAAGAAGGTCCCCTGGTACGTGATCGTCCTGCGGGTGGTCGTCGTGACCGCCGCGTTGGGCGCGCTCGGCGTCTTCTTCTATTTCGCGTTCCGGATGACGTTGACGCCCGTCCAGGACAACGGCCAGGCAGGCGGGAACACCGACCCGGGCCGCTCGCTCCGCTTCTACTTGGACCGTCCCACCAAGGAGGCGTTCCTCCAGATAGGCGGCAACCTCGCGCTACTCGCACCCCTGGGCGTGCTGCTCCCCGTCGTCTGGACGACCCTCCGCGGCCCGATCCGCCTGGCCCTCCTCGCCGGCATGTTCTCCTTCGCCATCGAGATGGTCCAGGGAGCCCTCGTCATGGGCCGCGCCTTCGACATCGACGACGTCATCCTCAACGTCACCGGTGTCGTGATCGCCTACCTCCTCCTGGGCCGCCGCCTCTCCAAGACCGTCCGCGGCGACTGAAGCATCACCCGGAGACGGACGCCACCGGGTTCCGGCGAGAGGGACGCGGGCGTCAGCGGGGGGTCAGGTGGAAGATGCGCAGCTGGCGGGTGGTGCGTTCCACGTACTGGTCGTAGACGGGCCAGACCTGGATGAGGCGGGGCCAGATCTCGATGCGTTCGGCGTCGTCCAAGAGGTGGGCGGCGACGGGCACGGTACGGCCCTGGAAGCTGATCTCGGCCTTGGGATTCTTGATGAGGTTGCCGGTCCAGGCGGGGTGTTTCTCGCGGCCGAAGTTGGAGCCGACGACGTAGAAGCCGCCGTCATCGTCGGGCAGGCAGGCGAGCGGGGTCTGGCGGGACAGGCCGCTGACGGCGCCCGTCGTGGTCAGCACGAGGCTCGGGACGAGGAGCTGTCCGAGGAGGAAGCGGCCGCCGGTGAGCCTGTGCAGGGTTCGGTCCACCGGCGGGACGACCTTGGGGCCCACCTTGGAGAACCATTCGGCGCCGGACACCCGGTGGAAGACCGGGCCGAAGGTGCGCTGGACGAGGGTCGGCATCTGCTGCTGCTCCTTGGTGCCGAGCCTTCCGGCGCGGCGGGGTTTCAGGTGGCCGGTCTCGGCCAGCCACCGGAGGCCGTCGGCGACCGTTTCCTCGACCGGGCGCAGGGTGAGGTCCAGCGCGTCCAGGATGGGGCGGTCGTCGGTGGGGACGAGGGTGACCATGAACTCGGCGGCGTCGCGGGTGAGCGGGTAGTCGAAGCGGCGGATCCGCTTGGCCGCGTCCAGCGCCGAGCCGAGGCCCAGCATGAGGCGGCTCGGGACGGGCACGCGGCGGCACTTCACGCCGGTGAGCCGGTCGCAGAGGTCCGCGTACTGCGGCCACGTCAGGTAGTGGCCGCCGAGCACCCAGCGGCTCGGCCCCTGCCGGGCCTCCACGGAACGTGCCAATGCCTCGCCGAGGTCGCGGACGTCGATCACGGAGACGCCGCCGCCCGGAAGCGGCCAGACCTTGCCGAGCGCGGCGGCGAGCCCTTCCATCAGCGCGTCCAGGGTGGGCTGGTTCGGCCCGCACACGCCGCCCGGGTAGACGATCGTGACCGGCGCGCCGTCCGACTGGAGGCCGCGCACGTACTCCTCGGCGGCCAGCTTCGACCGGCCGTAGCCGGTGCGGGGGCTCGCGAGGGCGCCGTCCGCGGTGATGACCGGGGCGGACGGCGGGACGAACACCCCGATCGTCGACACGTGGATCACCGGGTCGAGTCCGCGGGCGACGGCTCCGCCGACCACGTTGCGGGTCCCCCGGACGTTGACGTCGATCAGGTCGCCGGCGGCGCCGGTGACGCCGATCGCGGCGGCGGCGTGGATCGCGGCGTCGGTGCCTTCGAGGGCCTCGGCCACGGCGTCCTCGTCCAGCATGTCGCCGGGGACGAGTTCCACGTCCTCGGCCGCGACGCCGATCGCCTGTAGGACCTTGGTCGTTTTCCCCGGGTCGCGGACCAGCGCGCGCGGGCGGTGCCCAGCGGCGAGGAGGGCGCGCACGGTGTAGGAACCGACGAACCCGGAGGCGCCGGTGACGAAGACCCGCATGGGGGACAAACTAGCGCTTGGTCCGACCTGGGCGACAGCCCATACACTTCATGCCCCAAGAGTAACCGTTTCGATTTCGGACACCTCCAATACCGGGAACGCGCACAACCGTTCGTTGACGCTCCTGGAACGCTCCATCACACTCGTGAGTCACCTGACCGCCGACCGGGAGGGATCAATGAAGATCGGACTGGCCGGCGCGGGGCGCATAGGTGCGCGCCACGCCGCCGCCCTGTGTGAACTGCCCGAGGTGAACGCCCTCTACGTCGCCGACGCGGATCCGGGCCGGGCCCGCGACCTCGTCGCCCGCCTGCCCGAGTCATCCCGCGCCACGGCGCTGGACGCGGTCGGGGAGCTGTTCTCCTCCGGCCTCGACGGGCTGATCGTCGCGGCGGCCACGGACGCGCACGCGGGCCTGGTGGAGCGGGCCGTCGCCGCGGGGATTCCCGTGTTCTGCGAGAAGCCGCTCGCCTCGGATCTTGATGGAACGTTCCAAGCGGTGACCGCGGCCGCCGCCTCCGGCGTCCCGGTCCAGGTCGGGTTCCAGCGCCGGTTCGACGCCGGGAACGCGGCAGCGCGCGAGGCCCTGGCCTCGGGACGGCTCGGCTGGCTGCACACCGTGCGCTCGTGCAGCTTCGACCCCGCGCCGCCGCCCGCCGAGTACGTCCCGACGTCCGGCGGGCTGTTCCGCGACTGCGTCATCCACGATCTGGACCTGATCCGCTTCGTGACCGGGCGCGAGGTCGTCCGGGTCATGGCCTCCGGGGCCAACCGGGGCGACGACTTCTTCCGCGAGTGCGGCGACATCGACACCGGGTCCGCGCTGCTCGTCCTGGACGACGGGACGCTCGGGCTCGTGTCGGCGACCCGCTACAACGCCGCCGGCTACGACTCGCGGCTGGAGCTGTTCGGGTCCAAGGACAGCATCGTCACCGGCCAGGACGCCCGGACGCCCGTCACCGCCCTGCCCGAGCACGAGGAGCCGCCGAAGGCCGCGCCGGGGGCCGAGCCGGGGGAGGAGGGGCCGGGCGGGGAGCCCAGGCACGTCTACGGCGGCTTCATGGAACGGTTCGCCGACGCCTACGACGCCGAGCTCCGCGCCTTCGTGGACGTGGTGGCCGGCCGCCGCGCCAACCCGTGCCCGCCCGAGGAGGCGCTGGAGGCGTTCTACCTCGCCGAGGCGTGCGAACTTTCCCTGCGGGAGGGACGGATCGTCGGGACCGAGGAGGTGCGGCGATGAGGATCGCCGCCGCGCCGATCTCCTGGGGCGTGTGCGAGGTCCCGGGGTGGGGCCACCAGATGGACCCGGGACGCGTCCTCGCCGAGATGCGCGATCTCGGCCTCGCGGCGACGGAGCTGGGGCCGGACGGTTTCCTGCCCCGCGACACGCGCGCGAGGGACGAGCTGCTGACGTCCCACGGGCTGGGTCTTGTGGGGGCGTTCGTCCCGGTCGTCCTGCACGATCCGGGCCACGACCCGATGCCGGAGATCGACCGTGCCCTGGACCGCGTCGACGGCGTCCTCATCCTGGCCGCCGCCACCGGCCTCGACGGCTACGACGGGCGGCCGGCCCTGGACACCAAGGCGTGGTCGACCCTGCTGGCCAACCTCGACGCGATCGCCTTGCGCGCCGCCGCGCGCGGCCGCCCGGTCACCCTGCATCCGCATGTCGGGACGGTCGTCGAGTCGCGCGCGGAGGTCGAGCGGGTGCTGGGCGGCAGCAGCGTCCCGCTGTGCCTGGACACCGGGCACCTGCTCGTCGGAGGCACCGACCCGGTGTGGCTGGCGCGTTTCGCTGCGCGGCGGATCGCGCACGTCCACCTGAAGGACGTGGACGTAGGGCTCGCCGACCGGGTGCTCAACGGCGAGGCCGCCTACACGGACGCGGTGCGCGACGGTCTGTACCGGCCACTCGGGGACGGCGACATTGACATCTCCGGCATCATCCGCACTCTGGAGGGCGCCGGTTACGAAGGCTGGTACGTGATGGAACAGGACACCGTCCTGACCGAAGAGCCCGCAGAAGGCGGCGGACCGTTCGACGACGTCCGCAGAAGCCTGGACTTCCTCGCCGGAGTGGCCCTATGACATTCGACCTCATCACGATGGGACGGGTGAGCGTCGACGTCTACCCGGACCAGGTGGGCGTGCCGCTGGAGGACGTCGAGTCGTTCGGGAAGTACCTCGGCGGCAGCCCCACCAACGTCGCGGTGGCCGCGGCGAGGCACGGCCGCCGCGCCGCCGTCATCACCCGCACCGGAGACGACCCGTTCGGACGGTTCGTCCACAAGGCCCTCAAGGAGTACGGCGTCGACGACCGGTTCGTCACCGCCGTCCCCGGGCTGCCCACACCGCTCGCGTTCTGCGAGATCTTCCCGCCGGACGATTTCCCGCTGTACTTCTACCGCTATCCCAAGGCCCCGGACCTGGAAATCCACGCGGCCGAGCTGGACCTTGAGGCCATCCGTGAAGCCCGCATCATGTGGGCGACCGTCACCGGGCTGTCGCAGGAGCCCAGCCGCGAGGCGACGCTGACCGCCCTCGCCGAACATCCCGGACAGACCGTCATCGACCTCGACTACCGGCCGATGCTCTGGGCCGACCCCACTGAGGCCCCGCACTGGGCAGGGCTCGCCCTGGAACACGCCTCCGTCGCGGTCGGGAATCTGGAGGAGTGCGCGGTCGCGGTGGGGGAGCGTGAGCCGCGCGCCGCCGCCCGCGCGATCCTCGACCGCGGCCCCGGACTCGCCATCGTGAAGATGGGGCCGGAAGGCGTCCTCGCCGCGACGTCCGACGAGGTCGTGCAGGTGCCGCCGGTCAAGGTCGACGTCGTGAACGGGCTCGGCGCGGGCGACGCGTTCGGCGGCGCGATCTGCCACGGCCTCCTCGCGGGCTGGGAACTGCGGCGGCTGATCGAGTTCGCGGGCGCCGCGGGCGCGATCGTCGCGTCCCGCATCGCCTGCTCCGCCGCCATGCCCACGCAGGACGAAGTCGAAGAACTACTTGAGGAGCGGCGATGAAGCACCACCTGCCTGCGGGAACGGCCGCCGAGGAGCCGTACGGACTCGTCGTGACCCCCGAGTCGGCCGGATGGATCCACTCGGCGCTGCGCGTCCTCGAACTGCCGGACGGCGGCTCGCACGAGTTCCAGACCGGCGACTTCGAGACGATCGTGCTGCCCCTCGCCGGGTCGTGCACCGTCGAGTGCGACGGCGAACGCTTCGCGCTGGACGGCCGCGAGGACGTCTTCAGCCGGGTCAGCGACTTCGCCTACGTGCCGCGGGACGCGCGGGTCACGGTGCGCGGACGCGGCCGGTTCGCGCTCGCCGGGGCCCGCTGCGAGGCGCGGCTCGAACCGCGCTACGGCCCCGCCGGGGACGTCCCGGTCGAGCTGCGCGGCGCGGGGCCGGCGAGCCGGCAGGTCAACAACTTCGGCACGCCGGAGGGCTTCCCGTTCGCCGAGAAGCTGATCGCGTGCGAGGTGCTGACGCCGGGCGGCTGCTGGTCGTCGTTCCCGCCCCACAAGCACGACGAGGAGACGCCGGACGAGGCCGTCCTGGAGGAGATCTACTACTTCGAGGTCGCCCGGGGCGGCATGGCCTACCAGCGCGTCTACGGATCGCCGGGACGCCCGATCGACGTCCTCGCCGAAGTGCGCAGCGGCGACGCCGTCCTGATCCCGCACGGCTGGCACGGGCCGTCGATGGCGCCGCCGGGCCATGACCTGTACTACCTGAACGTGATGGCCGGGCCCTCACCGGAGCGGGCCTGGCGGATCTGCGACGACCCCGCGCACGCGTGGATCCGCGACACCTGGGCGGGACAGCCCCTCGATCCGCGGCTGCCGCTGACCTCACCGGAAGGACGGTCATGAGGCTGACGGTGGGTCAGGCGCTGGTGCGTTTCCTGGCGGCGCAGTACAGCGAGCGGGACGGGGAGCGGCGGCGGTTCTTCGCGGGCTGTTTCGGCATCTTCGGGCACGGCAACGTCGCGGGTGTCGGGCAGGCGCTGCTGGAGCATGCCGACGACGTCCCCTACTACATGGCCCGCAATGAACAAGCGATGGTGCACACCGCCGCCGGATACGCCCGGATGAACGACCGGCTCGCCACCTTCGCCTGTACGACGTCCATCGGGCCTGGGGCGACCAACATGGTGACGGGGGCGGCCCTCGCCACCATCAACCGGCTGCCCGTGCTGCTTCTGCCGGGTGACATCTTCGCCACGCGTCCGGCCAACCCGGTGTTGCAGGAGCTGGAAGACGCCCGGTCATACGACGTTTCCGTCAATGACTGCTTCAAGCCCGTCTCGAAGTACTGGGACCGCGTCAACCGTCCTGAGCAACTCCCCAGCGCGCTGATGGCGGCGATGCGCGTCCTCACCGATCCGGCGGAGACGGGTGCGGTCACGTTGGCGCTGCCACAGGACGTTCAAGCGGAGGCGTACGACTGGCCGGACGACCTGTTCGCCCGCCGTGTGTGGCGTATCCCGCGCGCTGTGCCCGAACCCGCCGCGCTGGAGGAGGCGTCCGCCGTCCTGCACGGCGCTGAACGTCCCCTCATCGTCGCGGGCGGCGGCGTGATCTACTCCCGGGCCACCGACGACCTACGCGCCTTCGCCGAACGCACCGGCATTCCCGTGGCCGAAACCCAGGCCGGCAAGGGGGCCCTGCCCTGGGACCATGCCTGTTCAGTGGGTGCCATAGGCGCGACGGGCACGACCGCGGCGAATGCTCTCGCGCGTGAGGCCGATGTCGTCCTTGGCGTAGGCACCCGCTACAGCGACTTCACCACCGCGTCCCACAGTCTGTTCGCCAACCCGGACGTTAAGTTCATCAACCTCAACGTCGCGGGGTTCGACGCCGCCAAACTCGCCGGGATCACTGTTGTCGCCGACGCGCGGGAGGGCATCCGGGGCCTGAACGCGGCCGTGGACGGCTACAGCGTCCCGGCCGCCTATCGAGACGAAACCCAGGCCCTCGCAGCCGACTGGAACGCCCAAGTCGACCAGGCGTACGCGGCCCAGAACGGGAAGCTGCCCGCCCAGTCCGAGGTGATCGGCGCCGTCAACGAGATCAGCGGCCCGCAGGACGTCGTGGTGTGCGCCGCCGGGTCCATGCCGGGCGACCTGCACAAGCTGTGGCGGGCCGGCGACCCCAAGGGCTACCACGTCGAGTACGGCTACTCCTGCATGGGCTATGAGATCGCCGGCGGTCTCGGCGTGAAGATGGCCGCTCCGGACCGGGAGGTGTTCGTCCTGGTCGGGGACGGGTCGTACCTGATGATGGCCCAGGAGCTGACCACGGCGGTCGCCGAGGGGATCAAGCTGATCGTCGTCCTGGTCCAGAACCACGGCTACGCCTCCATCGGGAACCTGTCGGAATCGGTCGGCGCACAAAGGTTCGGCACCCGCTACCGTGCCCGGACCGAGACGGGACTCGACGGCGGCCCGCTGCCGGTCGACCTGGCCGCCAATGCCGCCAGCCTCGGCGCCGACGTGATCCGCGCGTCCACCGCCGACGATCTTCGCGACGCGCTCCGGGAGGCGAGGAAGGCCGCGCGGACGACGGTTATCCACATTGAGACGGACCCCTTGGCAGGCACCCCCGACAGTGCGGCATGGTGGGACGTCCCGGTCGCGGAGGTGGCGGCGCTCGACTCCACCAGGGAGGCTCGTGCCCGTTATGAGGGGGATCGGCGCGCACGCCGCCACCATCTGTGATCAACTCCTCAGACCGACCATTCGGGGAGAAACGGAGAACACATCCGATGAGAGGCGTTTTCGCGCGTGGATCGTCCAAGAGCCTGGCGGTCCTGGCCGCCGCGGGAATGCTGGCGCTCAGCGCCTGCAGCGGCTCGGGCGGCAAGGAGTCCGAGGAGGACACCCAGGGCGCCGGCCCCCGGCTGGAGATCGCCATGGTGACGCACTCCGCGCCGGGCGACACCTTCTGGGACATCGTCCAGAAGGGAGCCAAGGCGGCCGCAGCCAAGGACAACGTCGAGTTCCTGTACTCGGCCGACCCGGACGGCGGCAAGCAGGCCCAGCTCGTCCAGGCCGCGATCGACAAGAAGGTCGACGGCATCATCGTCACCCTCGCCAAGCCCGACGCGATGAAGGACGTCCTGGCCCGCGCCGCCGCCGCGAAGATCCCGGTGGTGTCGATCAACTCCGGCCAGGAGGAGTCGGCGGAGCTCGGCGCGATCGCGCACTTCGGGCAGGACGAGTCGATCGCGGGTGAGGCGGCCGGCACCCAGCTCGGGGAGATCGGCGCCACCAAGGCGCTGTGCGTGATCCACGAGCAGGGCAACGTCGGGCTGGAGGCCCGCTGCGACGGGGCGAGGAAGACGTTCGACGGCGACCTGGAGAACCTGTTCGTCCAGGGCTCGAACATGCCGGACGTCAAGTCGTCCATCACGGCCAAGCTGCAGGCCGACAAGAACATCGACGGGATCCTGACGCTGGGCGCGCCGTTCGCCGCGACGGCCGTCGACTCGGTCAAGGAGACCGGCAGCAAGGCCGAGATCGGCACGTTCGACCTGAACAAGGACCTCATCGCCTCGCTCAAGTCGGGCGCGATCGAGTTCGCCGTCGACCAGCAGCCGTACCTGCAGGGCTACGGGGCCGTCGACGCCCTGTGGCTGCTGAAGAACAACGGCAACGTCCTCGGCGGCGGCCGTCCCGTGCTGACCGGCCCGGCGATCATCACCAAGGACAACGCCGCGGGGCTGGAGGAGTTCGCCAACCGGGGGACCCGGTGACCCACGCGGTCACCGAGCCGCCGGTGGCCGATCCGGGCCCCGACGAGCGCCTGGCCCGGCAGTCGCCGCTGCGGCGGCTGCTGGGCCGCCCGGAGCTCGGAGCGCTGCTCGGCGCGGTGGCGCTGTTCGTGTTCTTCGCGATCATCGCGGACGCGTTCCTGC
Organism: Spirillospora sp. NPDC048819; assembly: GCF_040650055.1. NCBI lineage: Bacteria > Bacillati > Actinomycetota > Actinomycetes > Streptosporangiales > Thermomonosporaceae > Spirillospora > Spirillospora sp. NPDC048819. The sequence goes on from NZ_JBEZGN010000004.1 coordinate 117,458, forward strand.
AGACCGGGTCGTTCTCGACCGTCCTGTACGCCAGCTCGACGTTCGGGATCATGGCGGTCGGCGTGTCGCTGCTGATGATCGGCGGTGAGTTCGACCTGTCCGCCGGCGTGATGGTGACGTCCGCGGCGCTGATCGCCGCGCTGACCGCCTACCAGTTCACGCTGAACGTGTGGGCGGGCGTGGTGATCTCGCTCGTCCTGACGCTGGCGCTCGGCATGATCAACGGGCTGCTCTACAACTGGACGAAGCTGCCGAGCTTCATCATCACCCTCGCCATGTTCTTCATGCTGGCGGGCCTGAACCTCGGCGTGACCAAGGCCCTCACCGGCAACGTCGCCAGCGACTCCGTCCGCGACATGGACGGCTTCGACACCGCCCGCGCGATCTTCGCCTCCGACATCGACGTTCTCGGCTTCCGGCTCAAGATCACGGTGTTCTGGTGGCTGCTGTTCGTCGCGATCGCGACCTGGATCCTGCTGCGCACCCGCATCGGCAACTGGATCTTCGCGGTGGGCGGCTCGGCCGACAGCGCCCGCGCGGTCGGCGTCCCGGTCGCCCGCGTCAAGATCGGCCTGTTCATGGGCGTGGCGTTCTGTGCCTGGTTCTCCGGGATGCACCTGGTGTTCGCGTTCGCGACCATCCAGTCGGGGGAGGGCGTCGGCAACGAGTTCCTCTACATCATCTGCGCGGTCATCGGCGGATGCCTGCTGACCGGCGGCTACGGATCGGCGATCGGCGCGGCGATCGGCGCGTTCATCTTCGGCATGACGAACAAGGGCATCGTGTACGCGGAGTGGAACCCCGACTGGTTCCGGTTCTTCCTCGGCGCGATGCTGCTCATCGCCACCGTGGTGAACCTGATCGTCCGGCGCAGAGTGGAGCGGGCGTCATGACCGCGAAGAACGCGCCGCTGATCAGGCTGAGCGGCGTCGGCAAGAACTACGGCAACATCATCGCGCTGCGGGACGTGAGCCTGGAGACGTCCGCCGGCGAGGTGACGTGCGTCCTCGGCGACAACGGCGCGGGCAAGTCCACGCTCATCAAGGTCGTCGCCGGCCTGCACCGCCACGACACGGGCACCTACGAGGTCCAGGGCGAGCAGGTCGCGTTCAACTCGCCCCGCGACGCCCTCGACCGCGGCATCGCGACCGTCTACCAGGACCTCGCGGTCGTCCCGCTCATGCCGGTCTGGCGGAACTTCTTCCTCGGCTCGGAGAAGCGCAAGGGCTTCGGCCGCATGGACGTCGAGTTCATGCGGTCCACCACCCACGGCGAGATGGCCGCGATGGGCATCGACCTCCGCGACGTCAACCAGCCCATCGGCACCCTCTCCGGCGGCGAACGGCAGTGCGTGGCCATCGCCCGCGCCGTCTACTTCGGCGCCAAGGCCCTCGTCCTGGACGAGCCCACGGCCGCCCTCGGCGTCAAACAGGCCGGGGTCGTGCTGCGCTACATCGTCCAGGCGCGGGAACGGGGGCTCGCGGTCATCTTCATCACCCACAACCCGCACCACGCCTACCCGGTCGGCGACCGCTTCCTGATCCTCAACCGAGGCCAGAGCCTCGGCTACCACACCAAGGACGAAATCACCCGCGAGGAACTGACGGCCCTCATGGCCGGAGGCACCGAACTGGAGGAACTGGCCCACGAACTGGACGCGGCGGGCTCGTCGGCCGCCGCCGACCGCCTGACGAAGGAGGCCGAAAGCCTGCGCCTCCCCGAAGACTGACTCCCCCGCCGCCCTGCCCCGCCCGGTGTCGCGGTGGGGCGGTGCGGTCGGTGCTCCGCCGCCACGCCCCGCACCGGTGTTGCGGTCGGGCGGTGCTGTCGGTGCTCCGCCGGCGCGCCCCGTCCGGTGTGCTGGCCAAAGCGGACTGCGACATGGCGGATACGTTAGTCATCGACTTCGAACATGCAATCGACTCCCGCACGCCTCCCGCTACCCCGCGACATGTCCCCACCGCCATCAGGACGCAGTAAACCGAGCCCACCGCATCACTCGGACCGCCCGCTCCACAACCACAACTCCGAATTCCTCATGAACGGCTATGGGCACTCATGAACACTCAATCACCAACTGTTCCGGGCGCTTCGGCCGTGCGGAGCCCGATTCATGACTCGACCGCCGCAGCCGGCCTCTCGCTTGAGGGCGTCAGCCGCTACGAGCCCCTCGACGGCGCGGTGCTCCGCGCCGCCCTGTCGCGCCGCCCGCGCCGCGACGTGACGACGACCCGCCGCGGCGCCGCCGAGTTCTTCCTGGCCAGGCACCTGCCCGCGCTGACCGACCGGATCGTCGCCCGGACGTTCACCGGCCGCGTCCGGGGAGGCGCGTTCGAGGGCGCCGAGATGGCCGCCGGGGTCGTGCGCCGCCACGCGGGCCGGTCATGAGCACCGCCGAGACGGCGCGGGCGGACACCGCGACCCGGCCCCGCGCGCGCGACCTCACCGGCTACGCCGCCGGCTCGCTCGGGATGGGCGTGTGGGTCACCATCCCCGGGCTGCTGCTGCTCTACTTCATGACGCACACGCTCGGCGTGTCCCCGTTCCTCGCCGGCCTCACCCTGCTGCTCCCGAAGATCATCGACGCGGTGGTGCACCCGTGGTTCGGGTCGGTGTCGGACCGGCAGGCCCGCCGCGCCGGGCACCGGCGCGGCATGCTCCGCTGGGGGCTGCTGCTGGCCATCGCCTGGATCGGGCTGTTCTCGGTGCCGGGCGGCCTGTCCGGCTGGTCGGCGGCGCTGTGGGTCGGCGGCTTCTACATCGCCGGGAACGTCTTGTACGCGTGCTTCCAGGTGCCGTACCTGACGACGCCGTCCGATCTGAAGATCGGGTACCACGAGCGCACCCGCGTGTTCATGTACCGGATGCTGCTGCTGACCGTCGGCCTGCTCGGCGCGGGCGTCGCGGCCCCGGCGCTGGTGTCGGACGGCGGCCGCGGCGACTACGCCCGGATGGCCGTCATGCTCGCCGGCGTCCTCGTCGTCACCGGCCTGCTCGCGATCGTCTTCATCCGGCGGCTGACGGACCGCTCCGGTTTCCGGATCCCGGACGGCGGGGAGGCGCACTCCGTCATCGACGACCTCCGGATCACCTGGCGGGACCGCGACTTCCGCGCCCTGGCGCTGTCGTACCTGTTCACCGGCATCACCACGCACCTGTTCCTGGCGGCGGTGCCGTTCTACACCCAGTACGTCCTCGACGACGAGGGCCTGACCGCCGTGTTCATGGGCGCGTTCCTCGTCCCCGCCGTGGTCGCCGGGCCCGTCTGGAAGAAGGTGTCGGAGCGCACCGGCAAGCAGCGCTCGCTCCTGTTCTGCCAGGCCGTCTTCGTCGTCGGCTCCCTCGCCCTGTGGGTCGGCGACGCGCTGGGCGTCGGGCCGACCGTCGCCGTGATCGCCGTGCTGGGCACCGCGTTCGCCGGTCTTCAGCTCTTCGCGTTCTCCCTGATCCCCGACATCGTGGCCGCCGCCGAATCGCGGGGGACGGCCCGCGCCGGCGCCTACACCGGCGTGTGGACGGCGACCGAGGCGACCGGCACCGCCATCGGCCCCTACGTGTACTCGGCGACCCTCGCCGTGGGCGGTTTCGTCTCCACGACCGAGGGCCACGCCATCGCGCAGTCGGACACCGCGCTGCTGGCGCTCCGCATCGGTGTCACGGTGGTGCCCGCCGCGCTGATGGTGGTCGCCGTCGCCTTCCAGCGCCGCTTCGCGCTCGACCGCATGGCCGCATCCGCCCCGGCCTCCGCCTCCTGACGGTCGTTCGCCGGCGGTACGGTCACTCGTCCGCGGTGTGGATTCCGCGGGCCGTGAACGCGACGTCGGGTTCGGTGTGGGCGCGCAGGCCGCGCAGCAGGTCACGCCAGTCCGCGGACCACCCGGCGCGCGGGCCGTGCGCCTCCGCGAGCGCGCAGGCGAACAGCCCGCCGGCGAGGTCGCCGCGCGCCGCGAGCCGGACCGCGTGCGGGTGCGCGTCCGCCGGGTCGGGCAGGCCCGGCCCGGTGAGCGCGGTGAATTCCGACGGGCCGGCGGCGAGCGCGTCCGCGACGTCCGCGACGGCCAGGACGCCGTGCCCGGCGCACCGGTCGGCCAGTGCGTCGAGGGCGGCGGCGGCGCCGGGGTCGTCCCAGCGGAGGGTCGCGGCGGCCAGTTCGCTCGCGAGCGGCTCGGGGAGGCGGCCGTCGACCGCGCGGACGGCGCGTTCCCCGAGCGTCCGGTGCCGGGCGGTGAAGTCCCGGACGGCGCCGGCCAGCGCGGTGAGCCGCTGGGACGCGGGCAGGTCGCGTTCGGCTTCGGCGTCGGGTTCGGCGGGGGCGGCGGCCAGCCCGGCGGCGGCCGCGCCGAGTTCGGCCGCGCCGATGCCGGTCGTGGCGCACTGGACGAGGGCGTGCAGCGCGGCCCGCCAGGCGCGGGTCTCGCCGAGGTCGGTGACGATGCCGGCCAGCAGCTCCGGGGCGTCCGGCGCCCAGGGCGCCCAGGTGGCGACGGCCGGCAGCGCGGCCGCGCGGGCCTCCGGGTCGTCGGAGCGCGCCACGCGCAGCACCAGCGCGGCGTAGCGGTCCCTGAACCGTTCCTCCACGTACGCGGGCGGCGTGCCGAGCACCTGCCGGGCCAGGTCGCGGGGGCCCTCGGCGGCCTCGGCCAGGATGCGCCGCGCGACGGGCTCGTCCAGGTGGTCGCGGACGGCCGAGGCGATCGCGGCCCGCACGTCGCGGTGGCGGCCCGGGTCGTCCCAGGCCGCGGCGACGATGTCCAGGGCGTCCGGTACCCGGTTGCGGAGCAGGATCCGCACGGCCTCCTTCTGCGCCGTGATCTTGCCGTCGGCCAGGACCGGCCGGAGCATCGCCGCCAGCGCCGACGGCGGAATGAACCGGGCCGCGCGGGCCGCCGCGTAGACGGCGACGTGGGCGTCGTCGGAACCGGCGTGGGCGAGCAGGTCGGGCAGGACGTCCTGTGGGGAACCCGTCCAGGGCAGCGACGTGAGCGCGCCGCGCCGGATGTAGGCGTCGTCGGAGCCGAGGTGGGGACGCAGCCGTGCCGCGTCCGTGCCGGGGATCCGCGCGATGGACGAGACGGCGGAGGCCCGCGCGGTGCCGGGCGCATGTTCGTCCGCCGCGATCCGTTCGAGGAGGCCGCGGTAGGCGTCCCGCTGCCGCGCCGTCCAGCGGCGTATCCAGATGGGATTGATGTGCGGCACGTATTTGACGTCGGGGCGTTGGAACCGTCCCGCCGGGGTGTCTTCGGCGAGGACGAGGTGCAGCAGATCGGTGCGCTCGCGGGCGATGGCGGCCAGCACCGCAGGGACGGCGACCGCCGACGGGTCCCGCGCCACGACCCGCCTGGCGCGTTCGGCGCGGGTGCCGGGCGCGGCGAGCCACAGCGTGATCGCCTGGGTGAGCACGGCGTCGTCGCGGGCGTCGAGCGCCGCCTCCAGCGCGTCCTGCAGGATCGGGACGCGGTGGGCGCGGCGGCGCAGCGCCCGGGCGAGCACCAGCGCGAGCCGGTGGTCGTCGCGGCGCGAGCCCGCCTCCAGATGGGGTGCCAGCGTCTCCGCCAGCCGGTGCTCCTGCCCGCGCCGCAGCATCCGGTCGAGACCGCCGAAGGGGAACGATCCCGCGCTGCCGACGAGGCGTTCGACGAGTTCCAGACCGGACGTCATCAGCCCGGCGTCGTCGCGCACGGCGCCCTGGCGGCACAGCGCCGCGGCGACCCGGCCGAGCTCGTGGCGGGTCGTGTAGGAGAGGTCGCGGGCGTTCAGCGCGTCGTCCGCGAGCCGCCCGACCGCCGGCGCGTGCTCGCCGCGCAGCAGCCCCTCCGGGACGGACGCCAGCGCGTTCAGCGCGCAGTACCGGACGGGATCCTGCTCGTTGCGCAGCCGCCCGAGCGACTCCAGCGCGGTGGAAAGCGTCGCCGGGTCGCCCGAACGGCCCGCGCACCGGATGAGCAGGGCGTACCCGGCGCCGCGCTCGTCGGCGTCCGTCCTGCGGGTCACCTCGCCGAGGACGGGCAGGGCCTCCTCGTAGGGCAGGAACGCCGCGACCGCCCACGTCCGCGCCGGCGTCTCGGTGACGCTGCGCAGGCCCATCATCCGGCGCGCCTCCCGGTACCGGACCGCGCGGGGGAGGACCTCCAGCAGCGCCTCCCCGGGCTCGGCGACGCCGCGGTCGACGCCGTCCATCGCCGCCTCGAACACCGCCTCGCGGCGGCTCGGCGGGAACGCGCCGAGCAGCAGCCGCAGCGCGCTCTCGTCCTCCCGGACGGCGCGCGCGACCGCGGTCAGGTCGGCGTCGCCGAGCCGGGCCAGCCGGTCCCGGACGGACCTGCGGTACAGCAGGGTCCGCAGGTCCCCGAGGTGCGCCTCGGACAGCAGCAGGCCGAGCATGCGGTGCGGCTCGGCGTCCAGCAGCGCCCCGGCGGCGGGGTGCAGCGGGTGCGGCAGCGACCGGGTCGCGCAGTGGCGCTCCAGCAGGCCGACGACGCGGCCGGGGTCGTGGCGCAGCGCCGCCGCGACGCCGGGCGCGTGGGTGAACCACCATGAGTCCCGCATCGCCTCGGGCAGTTCGGCGAGGCTCCGCTCCGCGTAGCCCAGCATGGCGTCCGGGTGGGAGCGGCCCAGCGACGTCCAGTTCGCGACGGCGTGCCCGAGCGCGTCGATCCACTCCGCGACGACGTCCGGGCCGCAGGTGGGCAGCAGCGCCGCCGCCTCCCGCTCACCCCACCGCTCCGCGACCCGCCCGATGAGCGCTTCGGCGAGGTCGACGCGCCGCCGGGCCCGGACGGCGTCGTACAGCGCCGTGCGCACCGCCGCCGGGGCGTCCTCCAGCCCGGCGAGGAACGGCTCCGGGCCGGCGCCGTACCGGACCGCCAGCCGGATCGCCTGGCACGCCAGTTCGGCGTCCGGGTCCCGCATCGCGCTCACCATGTGCGCGAGCGACGTCTCGTCCCGCACCGCCGCCGCGACGAACAGCGCCAGCGACCGCTCGTAGTGGCCGCGGCGGGCCAGGCCGTCGAGCAGCGTCGCGAGGGCGGGATCGCCGGCGAGGCGGCGCAGGTCCGCCAGCCGGCGGCAGCGGGCCTTGAACGGCAGCGGTTCGATCTCGGTCAGCAGTTCCTCGACGCGCATAACGCGCAATCCTGCCGGATCCGCGGCATCCCTTTCACCCGAATTAAGCCGCTACGGGTTCGTTGGCCCGTGACCCGGCGGCCCGCCCGGAAGGCCCCGATCAGCTGATCGGGGCCCGGGCGGGCGGCGGTCCGCAGGTCAGGCGGACGGTGCGGGGTGGGGGATGGACTTGTGCTCCAGGTAGGCGTTCAGGCCCTCCGGGCCGAGTTCGCGGCCCAGGCCGCTGTTCTTGTAGCCGCCGAAGGGGGTGTTCGGGTCGAGGGTGTACATGTTGACGCCGCAGCTGCCGGTGCGGATGCGGCGGGCGACGTCGACGCCGTGGGCGGTGTCGGCCGTCCAGACCGAGCCGCCGAGGCCGTAGTCGCTGTCGTTGGCGATCCTGATGGCGTCGGCCTCGTCGTCGTAGGGGATGAGGACGAGCACGGGGCCGAAGATCTCCTCGCGGGCGATGCGCATGTCGTTGCCGACGTCGCCGAACACGGTGGGGGCGACGTACCAGCCGCGGTCGTGCGGGCGGTTCAGCCCGCCGGTGATGAGCTTGGCGCCCTCGTCCTGGCCGATCCGGATGTAGTTCTCGACCCGTTCCTGCTGCCGCTTGGCGACGAGGGGGCCGACCTCCGTGCCGTAGTCGGCGGGGTCGCCGACGGCGAGGCCGCCGACCATGGCGGCGAGGGCGTCGGCGACCTCGTCGTAGCGGCGGCGGGACGCCAGGATGCGGGTCTGCGCGGCGCAGGCCTCGCCGTTGTTCATCAGCGAGGCCAGCTTGAAGCCCTCGATGGTGGAGGCGAGGTCGGCGTCGTCCAGGATGATCGCGGCGGACTTGCCGCCGAGTTCCAGCGTGACGCGTTTGAGCTGCTCGCCGCAGACCGCGCCGATCTTGCGTCCGGCGGCGGTGGAGCCGGTGAAGGACACCTTGTCGACGTCCGGGTGCGCGACGAGGTGCGCGCCGACCTCGCGTCCGGCCGGGACGATGTTGACGACCCCGTCCGGGATCCCGGCCTCCTTGATCCATTCGGCGAGGAGGTAGGTGTCCAGGGGCGTCTCGGGGGACGGCTTGGCCACCACGGTGCAGCCGGCGATCAGGGCGGGGGCGAGCTTGAGCATGAGCGTGAACTGGGGGACGTTCCACGGGACGATCGCGGCGACGACGCCCGCCGGCTCCTGGGTCACGGTGACCGGGCCCAGCATGCCCTGCCGCTCCTCCTCCCAGGCGTAGCCGGCGGCGAGGTCCACGTAGTACTGCAGCACCATCTGCGGGATGGCGGCCTGCCCGAAGATGGAGAACATGATCGGGGAGCCCATCTCGGCGGTGACGAGGTCGGCCATCTCCTGCTGCCGCTCGGCGTAGATCGCCGACAGCCGACCGACGATCTCGGCGCGTTCGGCGGGCGTCATCCGGGGCCAGGGGCCGTCGTCGAACGCGCGCCGCGCCGCCGCGACCGCCGCGTCGATGTCGGCCTCGGTGCCCTCGGGCACGCGCCCGATGACCTCCTCGGTGTGGGGGGAGATGACGTCGATCGTGCCGGTGCCGGCCGGTGCGGTCCAGTCGCCGCCGATGAACAGCCGATCGTGCTCACGCATGCTGCCGTGCCTCCTGCCAGACGGGGCGAAAAGAGATAACCGAGTGCTTGCTTGGGCACAGCATCGCACGCGGCCCCGGCGCGGTGGAAGACCAATGAGACTCGCGTCTCATCCGGCGTCTAGAGGAGGTGGGCATTGGGTTCCCGGGCGCGGGCGGCGAGGGCGGGGAGTTCGGTCAGCTCGACGCCGGCCGCCGTGAGGATCTCCGCGCCCGCCCCCTCGGTGAACAGGGCCGGTTCCCGCCAGGCGAACACGACGCGGCGCGCGCCGGACGCGACGATCAGTTCGGCGCACGGGCGGGGACGGGACGCGCGGTGCCCGCACGGTTCGAGTGAGCTGTACACGGTCGCGCCGGTGAGGTCGCCCCGGGTCTTGGCGAGGGCGGCCTCCTCGGCGTGGTCGTACGGGTCGTCCTCGCGGGAGAAGCCGCGCGCGATCTCGCGTCCGTCCGCGCCGACGACGACCGCGCCGACGGAGAAAGCGGTGTGCGATGGAGGGCACAGCTTCGCCAGGTCGCAGGCCAGCTCCAGCCAGGCCCGGTCGTCGGCGGCCGGGTCATCCACGCGCGTTCCCCGTCAGGTAGCGGAGGAGCACCAGGTCGCCGATGCGGGTGACGTCCGCCAGCCGCATCGGGCGGTCCGGCGACTGCGGGAACACCCCGGACCGGACGAAACGCGGCGCCGAGGGGTCGCCGATGAAGAACGGTGCGACCACGAGCTGGATCTCGTCCACGACGTCGCCGGTCAGGAAGAGGGTGTGGACGCCGCCGCCGCCCTCCACCATGAGCCGCCGGACGCCCCGCGCGGCGAGGTCGCCGAGCACCGTCGGCAGGGCAAGGGGCTCGCCGGCGTCGACGACCTCGGCGAGGCCGTCCAGCCTCGGCGCCAGCTCGCCGGCCGTGGGGGACGGCGCGTACACCAGCTTCGGGGACTCGCCCGTGGTGAAGAACCGCGCGGCGGGATCCAGGTCGCCGCTCCAGGTCAGCGTCACCTTGGTGAGGTCGGGCGGCAGCCCGCGAGCGATCCGCTTCTCGCGCCGCGCCGCGGAGCGGATCAGCAGCTCGGGGTCGTCGGCCCGGACGGTCCCGGCGCCGACGAGGATGGCGTCGCAGCCGGCGCGCACGGCGTCGACGCGGTCGAAGTCCGCGGCACTGGACAGCCGCAGCCGCTCCGGGGTCGCGTCGTCGATATAGCCGTCTGCGGACATCGCGCAGCTCAGCAGCACGTAGGGACGATCACTCACGCCGCAACCCTACGGGAGCCCCGATTCCGGGGGCCGCGCGGCCGCCGAAGATCGTTTGGGACGGCTCGGCGTTTCTGCGCGGGATGTGTCGGAGGGGGTGCCTATGGTTGCTGCGACATGCGAATCCTGCACACCTCCGACTGGCATCTCGGCAGATCGTTCCACCGTGAGGACCTGCTGGCCGCGCAGGCGGCGTTCGTCGACCATCTCGTCGCGACCGTCGCGGCGGAGCGGGTCGACTGCGTGCTGATCTCCGGGGACGTCTACGACCGGGCGCTGCCCGCCGTGGACGCCGTCCGGCTGTGCGACGAGGCGCTGCGGCGGCTCTCCGAGCTGGCCAGGGTCGTGCTCATCGCGGGCAACCACGATTCGGCGCGGCGCCTCGGGTTCGGGTCGGCGCTGATGGACGCCGCGGGTGTGCACGTCCGCACCGACTTCGCGTCCGTGGGGGAGCCCGTCATCGTCGGGGACGCCGCGGTCTACGGCATCCCGTATCTGGAGCCCGAACTCGTCCGGCACCCGTGGGACCTGGACGAACGCACCCACGCCGCCGCGCTGACGGAGGCCATGCGCCGGGTGCGGGAGGACGCCGCGGGCCGTCCGCAGCGGTCCGTCGTGCTGGCGCACGCGTTCGTGACAGGCGGCGAGGCCAGCGAGAGCGAACGCGACATCTCGGTCGGCGGCTCGTCGCAGGTGTCGGCGTCGGTGTTCGAAGGCGTCGACTACGCGGCGCTCGGCCACCTGCACGGCGCCTGGCGCATCACCGACCGCGTCCGCTACTCGGGCTCGCCGCTCGCGTACTCGTTCTCCGAGGACGGGCACGTCAAGGGCTCGTGGCTGATCGACCTGCGCGAGGACGGGATCGAATCGCGGTTCGTGGAGGCGCCCGTCCCGCGCCGCCTCGCCCGTCTGCGCGGACGCATCGACGACCTGCTCACCGACGCGTCCCACGACGCGTTCGAGGACCGCTGGCTCCAGATCACGCTCACCGACCCGCGCCGCCCGTCGGAGGCGATGGAACGGCTGCGCCGCCGGTTCCCGCACGCGCTCGTCCTCGGCTTCGAGCCCGAGGGCGGCGGGACGGACGGCGCCCGCACCTGGTCCGAACGCGTCCGCGAACGCTCCGCCCTCGACATCGCGGGCGACTTCGTCGCCGAGGTCACCGACGGGCCCGCGACCGGCGCGGAACGCGCCCTCCTGAACGAGGCATTCGAGGCCTGCCGCCAGAGGGAGGCGCTGGTGTGAGGCTCCACCGCCTGGAGGTCACCGCGTTCGGGCCGTTCTCGAAGACCGAGGACATCGACTTCGACGCGCTCTCCGACGCCGGGCTCTTCCTCATCCAGGGCCGGACGGGCGCGGGCAAGACGAGCATCCTGGACGCGGTGTGCTTCGCGCTGTACGGGCAGGTGCCCGGTGCCCGCAACGCCGTGAAGGGGCTGCGCAGCGACCACGCGGCCCCCGGCACCGGGCCGCGCGTCGTGCTGGAGACGACGATCCGGGGCCGGCGGATGCGCATCACGCGGTCGCCGGCGTGGGAGCGTCCGAAGCTGCGCGGCTCCGGGACGACGACCGAGCACGCCAAGGTCGTCCTGGAGGAGTTCGAGCACGGCGCGTGGACGGGGCTGACCACGCGGCTGGACGAGGCGGGCGACCTGGTGTCGCGGCTGCTCGGGATGAACGCCGTCCAGTTCTGCCAGGTCGCGCTGCTGCCGCAGGGGGAGTTCGCCGGGTTCCTGCGCGCCGGCGCCGACGAGCGCCGCAAGGTCTTGGAGCGGCTCTTCGCGACGGAGGTGTTCACGCAGGTCGAGAAGTGGCTGGCCGACCGGCGGGCCGCCACCGGACGCGAGGCCGCCGAGCTGGGCGCGGCGGCGGCCTCGATCGCCGACCGCATCGCCGAGACGTCGGGGGCCGCGCCGCCGCGCGGGGAACGCCCGGCCGTCCCGGCGCCGCGCCGCGCGGAACCGGCGGCGGAGCCGTTCGGCGAGGTCGAGGCGCTGCCCGCGTGGGCCGCCGAACTGGCGGCCGGGCACGAGGACGTCCGCGCGGTCGTCGAGGGGCTGCGCCGAGAGGTCACGGCGGCGATGGAGACGTCCCGCGCGGCGATGGAGGACGCGAAGGCGCTCGCCGACCGGCAGCGGCGCCACGCCGGGGCGCTCGCCCGCCGCGAGGCCCTGGGGGAGCGCGCGGAGGAGAGGTCCCGGATGGGGTCGCGGCTCTACGCCGCGGAACGCGCCGACCGGGTCGTCCCGCTGGTGCGCGCCGTCCAGGCCCGGCACGACGAGGCGCGGCGGGCGCGCCGCTGGGCCGACGAGACGCGCGCCGCGGCCGGGGCGCTCCTGCCCCCGAACGCCTCGGAGGACGTGCTCGTCAAGGCCGAGCGGGCCCGCCGCGACGAGATCGCGACGCTGGAGGGCGGGCGCGGCACCGCCGCCCGGCTCCGGCGGATCGAGGACGAGCGCGCGGCGCTGGCCCGCGACCTGGCCCGGCTGGAACCCGAGGAGGCGCGGATCGCCGCGGCCCTCGCCGACCTGCCGGGCGTCGTGGAGGCGCGGCGCGCCGAACTGGACGAGGCCCGCGTCGCGGCGGCCGGACGTCCCGGAGCCGAAGCGGCGGTCACCGAGGCCCGCCGCCGCCTCGACGCGGCGCAGCGCCGCGACCAGGTCGAACACCTCCTCGCCGAGGCCGAGTCCGCGCACCGCGACGCGGTCGACGCCGCCCAGGACGCCCGCCAGCGGGTCCTGGACCTCCGCCAGGCCCGGCTGGACGGCATGGCGGCCGTCCTCGCCGAGGACCTCGCGGACGGCGAGCCCTGCCGGGTCTGCGGTTCCACCGAGCACCCGGCGCCCGTGACGTCCGCCGCGCCGATCCCGACCGAGGAGCGGATCGACCGGGCGCAGGACGAGTCCGACCAGGTCCAGGCGCTCCGGGAGCAGACCGGCAAGGACGTCGAGGCGCTGCGCACCGAACGCGACCATCTCCTGGAGACCGCCGGGGAGATGACCGCCGATGTCCTCGCAGAAGAGTTCGCCGAGGCCGAGCGGGCGCTTCAGGAAGCGGTGGCCCGCGCCGCCGACGCAGAACGCCTGGAGGCCGCCCTCCACCGGGACGAGCAGGAACTCGACCGCGTCCGCGACGCGCAGATCGAGGTCGCCCAGGCCCTCACGGGAAACCGCGCCCAGGACGGGGAGCTGGCCGCCGAGCGGGACCGGCTGACCGCCGAGCTGGACGAGGCGCGCGGCGAGGACGCGTCCCTCGAAGCGCGCATCGCCCGGCTCGGCCGCGAGGCGGACGCGCTCGCCGAGGCGGTCGAGGCGCTGCGCGCGTCCGACCGCGCCGCCGGCGAGCTGGCCGCCGCCCGCGCGAACGCGAAGGCGACCGCCGAGGCCGAGGGGTTCCGCACTCCGGACGAGGTGCTGGAGGCCGCGCTGTCCGACGAGGAGCAGGGCGTCCTGCGCGACAGGATCCGCCGGCTGGACGACGAGGAGGCCGCCGTCCGCGACCTGCTCAAGGACCCGGCGCTGGTGAAGGCCGCCGCGGAGCCCGCCCCCGACCTTCCGGCCCTTGAGGCCGAGCTGCGCGCGGCGGACGCGGCGCGCACCCGGGCGGCCAGTGCCGCCGACCGCGCCCGGCACCGCTGCGACCGGCTCGCCGAGCTGTGCGCGCAGCTGGACGAGGCCGTCCGCGCGTGGCGTCCCGCCGCCGAACGCCACGAGGTCGCCGAGCGCCTCGCCGGGCTGACCTCCGGCAAGCACACCGCGAACCGGCACGCCATGTCGCTGTCGGCGTACGTGCTGGCCGCCCGGCTCGAACAGGTCGTCGCCGCCGCGAACGAGCGGCTCTCGCGCATGTCCGGGGCCCGCTACGCCCTCGTCCACACCACCGACAAGGCGGCGGGCGACCGCACGAAGGGCGCCGGCGGCCTCGGCCTGCGCGTCGCCGACGCCTGGACCGGCCTCGAACGCGACCCGGTGACGCTGTCGGGCGGCGAGTCGTTCATCGCCTCGCTGTCGCTCGCCCTCGGCCTCGCCGACGTCGTCACCGCCGAGGCGGGCGGCACGGAGATCGGCACGCTGTTCGTCGACGAGGGCTTCGGCACCCTCGACGAGGAGACGCTCGACGAGGTCATGGACGTCCTGGACGGCCTGCGCGACGGCGGCCGCGCGGTGGGCGTCGTCAGCCATGTCGCGGAGCTGCGCGCCCGCATCCCCGCCCAGCTCCGCGTCACCAAGGACCGCGCCGGCTCCACCGCCGCGATCATCGTCTGACCGGGACGACACGCCGCCCGGACGTCACGCGGTGCCTGACCCGGCCGCGTCGTGGCCGCCGGATCTGCGCGCGGGGGATCGGCCGCTCTCGATCCGCTTGGGCCGGCCCGTCCCGTCGAGCTCGATCCCGTCCGCCCATCGGTCCTCCCCGTGTGCTCGGTGCGCCGGGCCGGTGGACGCGCCGCGTGCGACGAGTTGATTTGAAAAAACTAGTGTAATTGGTTCAATCCCGCGCGTCCCGGCGGGGTCCGGGTTGGGAGTGCGCGCGGCGGCCGTCACCGCATGGCATGGCGCTGACCAGCGCGCTCGTGGGGCCCGCCGTCGCTGTGTGTTGCTTCACACGCGCAATCGCTGGACTTGTGGAGGATTTATTAATAAAAACTAGCCTCGCTAGTAAAAAACAGGACCCGGAAGGGGTCGACAGGATGGATGGTGCAAGATCGAGGGTGCTGGTCGCGGCGGTCGCGTTCGCGGTCGCGCTGACCGTGACGCTGTGGACGATTCCACGCGGCAGCGGCGCGGCCGAATCCCCGCATGCGGCCGGATCCTCGCATGCGGCGGAATCGCCCCAGGTCGCGGAGTCGTCCGCCGCGGACCACGACGGGATGTCGCACGATGGCGGGACCGACTGGAAGACCATGGACGAGAACATGGCCAAGCGGGACAAGAGCTTCCCCGCGGCCACCAAGGGCCAGGGCGGCCAGGATCTCGTCCCCAAGGTGCTGGCGGATGGAACCAAGGAGTTCCGGATGACCGCCAAGCCCACGAAGTGGGAGGTCGAGCCCGGGAAGGTCGTGGACGCCTGGGCCTTCAACGGCATGGTGCCGGGCCCGACGATCCGCGCGGACGTCGGGGACAAGGTTCGCATCGTGGTGAAGAACGAACTGCCCGAGGCGACGAGCGTCCACTGGCACGGCATTCAGCTGCCCAACAAGATGGACGGCGTCCCCAACGTCACGCAGGATTCGATCAAGCCGGGTGAGTCGTTCACCTACGAGTACCCGGTGACGCGGATCCAGGACACCTGGTACCACTCGCACTACAACGGCGTAAAGCAGGTGAGCAGCGGGCTGTGGGGCGCGATCCAGTTCGGTGACATCCCCACCCCGAACAAGGAGAAGGTGGCGCAGAAGCACATCATCCAGATCCAGGACTCCGGCGCCGTCGGGATGACGCTCAACGGCAAGGCGTTCCCCGCCACCAGCCCGCTGAAGGCCAAGCTGGGCGACTGGGTGCAGGTCACCTACGTCAATGCGGGCACCATGGCCCACCCGATGCACCTGCACGGCGTGGACCAGGTGATCATCGCCAAGGACGGGTTCCCGCTGAAGTCGACGTACAAGGCCGACACGGTCAACGTGGCGCCCGGGGAACGCTACACCGTGCTGATCCACGCCGATCAGCCCGGCAAATGGATCTGGCACTGCCACATCTTCACGCACGCCGAAGGTCCGCAGGGCATGTTCGGCCTGGTCATGGAGATGGACATCACCTGAGGCGGGCGCGGCCGCCGATGGCGACCCGCACGACCCGCCCCATCCCCCCCGCTTCGCACATTTGGAGTGAATCAATGTCGATGACCCCTGCGCCGGATCATCCGGCTCCGGACAGACGGCCGGGCTTCCGGCTCGGCCGCTGGACCGCGGCCCTGAACGGATTCCTGCCCGCCATCAGCGCGGCGCTCGCGCTGGGCCTGATCGTCGGGCTGCTCATGGTCAGCGCCTCGCCCGGCGGCCACGGCGGCACCCTGGCGTCCGCCGAAGGCGGCTCGTCCTCCGCCGGAGGCGCGGCCCTGCCCGGGAAGGGCAAGAAGGTCACCCTCGACTTCGAAGAGGGCGACATGTACATCAAGCCGAACAAGGTCACGGTCCCGGCCGGCGCCGACGTCACGGTGAACGTCGTCAACAAGGGCAGCATGGCGCACACCTTGAGCCTCCTGGGCAAGACGAACAAGCAGCTCCAGCCCGGCGAGTCCGAGACCCAGCACTGGGGGGTTCTCACCGAGTCCACCCAGGCGTGGTGCGTCGTCGCCGGTCACAAGGACGCCGGCATGCTGGTCGAGGTCACCGTGACCGGTGGTGAGAGCGGCGCGACGGCTGCGGCGACCGGCGCCGGCGCTCCGGCGGCCGCGGCGGCCGACGGCGGGAACGCCAAGATCGATCCGGCGGCCAAGCCCGGCGACGGCTGGAAGGCCTTCGACCCGACGGCACCGGTCAATGACGGCAAGGACGTCCACGAGGTCACCTTCACGGTCACCGAGAAGGAGATCGAGGTCGCCCCCGGGGTCAAGCAGGTCCGGTGGACCTACAACGGCACCGCGCCGGGGCCCACACTGCGCGGCGACGTCGGCGACACCTTCCGGATCAAGCTGATCAACAAGGGGTCGATGGGCCACTCCATCGACTTCCACGCCTCGAAGGTCGCGCCGAACGTCGAGATGAGGACGATCAAGCCCGGCGAGACGCTCGTCTACGAGTTCAAGGCGCAGTTCTCCGGCATCTTCACCTACCACTGCGGCTCCGACCCGATGATCTACCACATGGGCAACGGCATGCACGGCGCCGTGATCGTCGATCCGCCGAAGCTGGACAAGGTCGACAAGGAACTGGTGCTCGTGCAGTCCGAGCTGTACCTCGGGCCGCAGGGCAAGCCCGCCGACCTGAAGAAGATGATGTCCGGCCAGTACGACGCGGTCGTCTTCAACGGCTACCACAACCAGTACGTGCACGCCCCGATCAAGGTGAAGCCCGGGGACCGCGTCCGGGTGTGGCTCGATGACGGCGGACCCAACGAGAACATCGCCTTCCACGTCGTCGGAACGATCTTCGACACGGTCTGGAAGGACGGCGCCTACCGGGTGCGCAAGGACAACGCCGAGAAGGGCGGGGCGCAGGTCCTCGACCTGCAGCCCACCCAGGGCGGCTTCGTCGAGTTCACCCTCCCCGACGCCGGCACCTACGCGTTCCTCGGCCACAAGATGCAGAACATGGCCGCCGGCGGCGTCGGCGTCTTCCAGGTCGGCTGACCCACCCCATGGAGGTGACCATGACAACCATTGAGACCGGCGCCGGGACGGCCGCCCGAGCGACCTCGTCCGTGCCCTCGGCCAGGCGCGTGGCCGCGATCGGCTCCGTCCTCGCCGCGCTCATCCACTACGCCGTCGTGCCGGAGCACCTGAGCGAATGGTGGGCGTACGCCGTCTTCTTCAGCGCCGTCGGCATGTTCCAGCTCATCTGGGCCGTGCTGGTGCACACCGGGAACGAGCGGCCGGTGCTGCTGTCCGGGCTCGCGGTCAACGTCGGCGTCCTCGCCCTGTGGGTGGTGAGCCGCACGGCCGGCCTGCCCTTCGGCCCCGATTCGGGGGAGGCCGAGGCGTTCGGAGTTCTCGACGTGCTCAGCGCCGCCGCCGAACTGGCGGTGGCCGGCGCGATCCTGCTCGCCCTGCGCCCGAGGCGTAAGGCCGGCACTCCCGCGGAATCCGCCGAACAGAGCGACTGACGCGGCTCGGCCCGATGTGCAGGCCCGCGGACCCCGACGGGGGCCGCGGGCCTGCGCACGTCCCCCGCGGCGCCGTTCAGAGGTAGAGGCCGGTCCCGTGCTCGGGGCGTTCGCTGGCGATGGCGTGCAGGTCCCGCTCGCGCATGACGAGGTAGTTCTCGCCCTGTATCTCGACCTCGTACTGGTCGCCGGGGTGGAAGAGCACACGGTCGCCGGGCTTGACGATGCGCACGTGGTGGCCGACCCCGCAGACCTCGCCCCAGACGAGGCGGTTGCCCTGCTCGACCGTCGCGGGGATGACGATCCCGCCGGTGCTGCGGCGCTCGCCGCTGTCCTTCTCGACCTTGATCATGACACGGTCGTGCAGCATCTGGACTTCGAACTTCGGCTCGGACACGCTGGGGAGTGTAGTCGTCCGCGCGGGCCGGTCCGCACAGGTCAGCCCCCACAGGTCAGCCGCACAGGTCAGCCCGCACAGGTCAGCCCGGCGCGCGGGTCAGCGCGTTCCACGAGCCCGCGATGATCTCCCGGAGCCCGGAGCGCTCCGGCCGCCAGCCGAGGTCGGCCCGGATCGCGGCGGCGTCGCAGACCAGCACCGGCGTCTCCGGCCGGGCCGGGCGCCGCAGCGCGGGCACGGGCCGGCCGGTCACCTCCTCGACGGCGGCGACGACCTCGCGGACGGACGTGCCGGTGCCGCTGCCGACGTTGTAGACCCGGTCCTCGCCGGGGGCGGCGGCCTCCAGCGCCCGGACGTAGGCGGCGGCGAGATCGTCCACGTGCAGGTACTCGCGGACGGCGAGCCCGTCACCGTTGATCTCCAGGTGCGGCGCCCGGCCGGCGGCGACGGCGAGGGCCTTCGGGATCAGCCGGGTCTCGTCGGGGTCGATCCGGCCGTCCACCGACCCGGCGACGTTGAACGTGCGCAGGACGACGGCGCCGGCGGCGCCCGTCCGGGCGTGGAACCGCACGGCCTGCTCGGCGGCCAGCTTGGACGCCCCGTACGGGCTGGCGGGCGCGGTGCCCTCGCTCTCGGGGATCGGCAGCCGCCCCGGCGTCCCGTACACGGCGGCCGTCGACCCGTACACCACCCGGGTGCCGCCCACCGCCTCCAGGAGGTTCACCGTGCCCTGGACGTTGACGGCGAAGTACCGCAGCGGCTCGCGGAACGACTCGCGGACGCGGGTCAGCGCCGCGAGATGGCAGACGCCGTCGTAGGGCCCGGCCGGCAGCCCGTCCGGGTCGAGGAGGTCGCCGCGGACGGGACGCACCCCGTCCGCGACCCCGGCGCCCCCCGGCCGCCCGCGCCGCACCAGCCCGTCGACCTCGTGCCCGGCCGCCACCAGCCGCCGCCCGACCGCGTACCCGATGTACCCCGCCGCCCCCGTCACCAGCACCCGCATGACTTCAGCATCCGTGAGCGCACCCCGCGCGGCAATGGGCGTCCGGGCCAGGGCATGGTCATGGGGGCGGGGTCACGGGGCGGTGCGCATGCTCCTCCCCGGGGCCGCCACGGGTGACGTGCCCGTCGCGCCGGGCTCCTCGTACCGGGGGAACATGACCAGCGCGAGCAGCGCCAGCACGAAACCGCCCGTCCGCAGCATGAACGGCACCGCCTCCCGCGGCCACGCCTCGTCGAACAGGACGGTGCTGCTGAGGATCAGGTACGTCCGGCCGATGACGGTCAGGACGACCGCGACGATCGCGACCCGGCAGCGCTGCAGCGCGACCTGCAGCTGCCCGAGCGCGATCGCGGCGAGCCCGATCGTCAGGTACGGGTACGGCGACTCCAGCACCGCCCGGAAACTGCCCGTGTCCTGGTAGACGAGCGAGATGCCCCGGATGCCCGCCTCGGCCAGCCCGGCGCACGCTCCGGCGCCGATGCCGTAGGCGACCCCGGCCAGCTTGCGGGCGTGCCTGCCGCCCGCGCGGCGGTCCCCGACCAGCCACACCAGCGCCGCGATGATCACCGCCGGGGCGCAGATGGCGATCATCATCCAGGGCCGGGCCAGCGTGCCGGCGAGCGTGGCGTCCGCGCGCGGCTCGCCCTCGGACGTCGCGGACATGCCGATCAGCATCGTGGCGAGGACGAACAGCGCGACGCTCGCCCACTCCCGCACGCTCATCCGCTCGCCGAGGAACAGCACCGCGAACGTGACGAGGAAGACCAGGCCGGCCGCGAAGACGGGCTGCGCGACCGCGAGCGGCAGCGCGGAGAACGCGACGACCTCGTAGCCGAGGCCGAGGAACAGCAGGAGCCCGCCGCCGAGCCAGATCGGGTCGGTGAGCATCAGCCGGGCGACGCGGAACGGGCGGCTGCCGCGCAGCGGCTCCATGCGGCGCGCGGAGATCCGGAAGATCAGGAATGCGATGTAGTAGACGGTGGTCGCGATCAGCGCGAGGGCGGCATGGCCCAGGTCGTGACCCATCGGGATCGGCCTCTCGATGGCGCGGTCGAGCGGAGCTCGTTGTCCGGTCGGGGTGGGTGGGGGACGGTGGACGTGTCGTTCGGCGCGCCATCGAATCGACCTACCGCCAGCCTGCCTTGTCACACCGCCAACAACAAGACCGCGAGCCTTGACTACAAGATCACTTGTATTTACGGCCACGGGTGGACGACACCCGTGAGACCAGCCCGCGCGGGAGGATCCGGCTGATGCCGACGATCGCCTTGTACTGCGGGCTCGGGACGCTGACCTGCACCCCGCGCCGCAGGTCGCGCAGCGCGGCGTCCACGACGTCGTCCTTGTCCAGCCACATGAAGCCGGGGACGTCCGACATGTCCATCTGGGCGCGCTCGTGGAATTCGGTGTGCACGAAACCGGGGCACAGCGCCATCACGCGCACCCCGCCCCCCGAGCGGTTCCCGATGTCGGCGGCGACGCCCTGGCTGAAGTTCACCGCCCACGCCTTCGACGCCCCGTACGTGCCGCGCGTCGCGAACGCCGACACCGACGAGACGTTGATGACGCCGCCCCGGCCGCGCTCCAGCATCCCCGGCAGCGCCGCGTGCGTGAGCCGCAGGACGGCCTCGCAGTGCACCTTGAGCATCGTCAGCTCGTCCGACACCGGGACGTCCAGGAACACGCCCTTGTTGGCGAACCCGGCGTTGTTGACGAGCAGGTCGACGTCCTTGCGGACGCGTTCCTCGGCCGCGGCCAGGCCCTCCTCGGCGGACAGGTCGGCGGTCAGGGTCTCGGCGCGCACGGCGTACCCGCCGCGCAGCTCGGCGGCGGTGCGCTCCAGCCGCTCGGTGTCGCGGGCCAGCAGGACGAGGTCGAATCCGTCGGAGGCGAGGCGGCGGGCGAAGGCGGCACCGATGCCCGCGGTCGCGCCGGTGATGAAGGCGGTCGGCATGGACCCGAGCCTAGGCGTCCCGGCGGCCGGGCGGGCTACCCGGCGGCGGCCTTCCGCGCCCGGAAGTGCCGCGGGTCGGGTCGCCGGGTCGCGCGGCGGTAGGCGAAGGTGAACCCGGGCCAGTTGTTGACGACCTTGCCGTCGGCGTCCATGTACCAGCTCCGGCAGCCCGCCTGCCACACCGTGGAGCGGAGCCGCTCCTGCATCTCGCGGGTGAACGCGTCCTGCACGTCCGGCCGGACGTCGATCCAGCCGAGGCCGTGCCGGCGCAGCGTCTCCACACAGCCGAGCACGTAACGGAACTGCGACTCCAGCATGTAGATGATCGAGTTGTGCCCGAGGTTGGTGTACGGCCCGTACAGCAGGAACAGGTTCGGGAAGCCGCTGACGGTGATGCCGAGATGCGCCTGCGCGCCGTCGCGCCACGCCTCGTTCAGCTCCCGCCCGTCCCGTCCGGCGATCTTCATCGGGGACAGGAACTCGGTGGTCTGGAAGCCGGTCGCGTACACGATGACGTCCACGTCGTACTCGCGTTCCGCGGTCCTGACGCCGGACGGCGTGATCTCCTCGATGGGGTCGGTGATCAGGTCGACGTCCGGCCGGGCGAGCGTCGGGTAGTAGTCGCTGGAGATGAGGATCCGCTTGCAGCCCATCGGGTAGCCGGGGATGAGCGCCTCCCGCAGGACGGGGTCCTCGACGCCGTCCTTCAGCGCGTTCCGGAACCGGTTCTCCAGCAGCGACATCAGCTTCGGGTACTTGATGAACCCCAGCGCCCGCGCCTCGTACAGCGCGTAGACGCGGGCGCGGCTCAGCCCGTACAGCCCCGGCACGTTCTTCAGGGCGGCCTTCTCCCAGCCCCGGTACAGCCGGTCCGGCTTGTCGATCACGTACGGCGCGGACCGCTGGAACAGCCGCAGCTCCGCCGCTTCCTTCGCGATCTCCGGCACGATCTGGATCGCGCTGGCGCCCGTCCCGATCACCGCGATCCGCTTGCCCCGCAGGTCTGCGCCGTGGTCCCAGCGGGCGGAGTGGAAGCTCGTCCCGGTGAACGACTCGCGGCCCTCGATCCGCGGCCATACGGGCCGGTTGAGCTGCCCGCACGCCGATACCAGGACCCGCGACTCCAGTTCGCCGGCCGTCGTCGAGATCTTCCAGACGGCCCTGTCCTCGTCGAACCGCGCCTCGGTCACCTCGGTGCCGAAGCGCACCTTCTCCAGGGCGCCGTACTTGCGGGCGCAGTGCCACAGGTAGTCGAGGATCTCCGACTGCGGCGGGAAGCGCCGCGACCAGTCCGTCTTGGGCTCGAACGAGAACGAGTACAGGTGCGACGGGACGTCGCACGCCGCGCCCGGATAGGTGTTGTCGCGCCAGGTGCCGCCGAGGCCGCCGGCCTTCTCCAGGATCACCACGTCGTGGATCCCGGCCTCCCGGAGCCGGATCGCCATCCCGATCCCGCCGAACCCGCTTCCGATGATCACCACGCTGTGCGTCATGGCCGTCCCGAATCTCATTCTGCTGCGGTTCCCACCGAGCGTAGGTGACCACGAGGTCACTGAACAGATGCCGGATTCGCGCTTATTGTCGAGCTGCGGGGACGTGTCGCGGCGGTACGGCCGCACTCGAGACGATCTTGTCCCGGATCAGGCCCGTGAACAGGTGGCCTTCTGGAAAGATCACCCCATGTCCGACGATCTCCGGGCGCACTTGGACGCGCTCAACGCACCACGGCCGACCCGCGCGTGGCGCCGCCGCACGCTGGAGCTCCTGGACGACCCCGCCGCGCGCGACGAGGTGCTGCGCAGGGTGCGCTGGTACGCGACCAAGGAGCCGCGCCCCGTCGGCGGCCGGCCGTTCTCGGACCCGTCCCTGCGCGGGGAGCCGGGCGGCCGCGGCCGCGTCTGGGCCGCGGCGCTCACCGGCGATCCCGGGATGATCGAGCTGCTGGACGTCATCGTGCGCCGCGCCGCGGGGGTGACCCGCGAGTTCGAGCCGTCCGCGAAGCTGGCGGGCGGGGCGGTCAACGCGCTGAGCGAGTTCACCGACCCGCGGGCCCTCGACGTCCTGCGCGGGCTGCGGCGCGACGTCCGCTACCCGGGCCTCGGCCGGCAGATCGGGACGGCGGTCGAGGCGGCGGCCGCGCGGCGCGGCATCACGCCCGCGCAGCTGGTGGAGCGCGGCGTGCCCGCGCACGGCCTCGGCCGGGACGGGTCCCTGGCCCGCGACATCGGCGCGTACCAGGCGGTCCTCCTCATCGAGGACCCGCTGACCGTCGGGCTGACGTTCACCGGCGC
This sequence comes from Spirillospora sp. NPDC048819, assembly GCF_040650055.1. Lineage (NCBI taxonomy): Bacteria > Bacillati > Actinomycetota > Actinomycetes > Streptosporangiales > Thermomonosporaceae > Spirillospora > Spirillospora sp. NPDC048819. The sequence goes on from NZ_JBEZGN010000004.1 coordinate 140,811, forward strand.
GGACGGCCGCCCGCTGCGGACCGTGCCGGGCGCCGTCAAGGTCCCGTTCGCGGCGCAGATCAAGGAGCTGAAGGTCCTGGTGAAGCAGGTCCGGGCCACGCTCGCCGCCGAGCGGACCCGGATCGAGGCGCTGATGGCGGTCGAGCGCACCTGGCCGTACGGGGAGTGGTGCCGCCACTACCGCGACCACCCGGTCACCGGCGTTGTCGCGCGCGGCCTGATCTGGGAGTTCGAGGCACCGGACGGCATCTGGCACGCCGCCACCCCCGGTGAGGGCGTCCTTGTGACCGTGGACGGACGGGCCCTGCCCGCTCCGGCGGCCGGCGCGCGCGTCCGGTTGTGGCATCCGGCGCGCGCGTTCCCCGGCGCGGTGCGCGCCTGGCGCGAGTTCGTGACCGGCAACCGGATGCCGCAGCCGTTCAAGCAGGCGTACCGCGAGACCTACCGTCCCGGCCCGGCCGCCACGGAGGCCGCGCTGCGCTGCGGCTGCTTCGACGGCGAGGTCCGGCGCGTGTTCGCCGAGGGCGACTGGCGCGTCAGCTGCCACCACGAGACCGGACGCGACGCCGGCGAGGTCCGGTTCGAGCGGCGGGCCGCCGGACGGTGGGCGCGGACGCCGCCGCGGGACGTGCCGCCGCTGGTGTTCAGCGAGGGGATGCGGGAGGCGGACCTGTTCGTCGGCGTCACCTCGATCGCGGCGGAGGACCCGTTCGGCGAGCCGTCCGCGAGCGCCGTGATCCGCGGGGACGCGCTGCGCCGCATCCTGCCCGGCACGAGGATCGCCGGCCGCTGCTCGGTCGACGGCCGCTTCCTGGTCGTCCGGGGCGAGCTGCGCACCTACAAGATCCACCTCGGGTCGGCGGCCGTGCTGATGGAGCCCGGCAACGCCCGCCTGCGCGTCGAACCGACCCGGCGCCCAGGGCAGAAGGGGCTGTTCCTGCCGTTCGAGGACGAGCGCCTGACGCTGATCCTCGGCACCGCGTTCCTCCTCGCCGCCGACCACAAGATCACCGACCGGGCCGTGCTGCGGCAGATCAGGAGGGGCGCCTGATGGATCTCACGGCGAGGCTGCTGCGCGTCATGACGGACCCGTCCCCCGAGGACGAGGAGTTCCGCGAACACCGCCCCGACCTGTCGCGGATCTCCGACGAGGACCTCGGCACCCTCATGCCCGCGGCCTACGCGGCGGTGGGCGTCCCGTTCGTGTCGACCTCCATCCGGTTCATGGTCGAGGAGGAGTGCCGGGAACGGCAGCCGCGCTACACACCCGAAGCGTGCGAGCGGATGTTCGCGGCCCTCGTCGGCGGGCTGGACAAGCGGAAATGGGCGGATCTCACCCTCGGTGTGGGCTCCCTGCTCCGCTGCACGGGCCCGTGGCCGGACGTCTCCGGGCCCGCGCGCACGCTGGTCACGTACCTGCTGGAGGACGGTGACCTCAGACAGCCCTACGCGCTGCTCGCCGTGGGCGCGCTCGCGGGGGAGGAGACGCGGCGCGCCGTCGTCGAGGGGCTCGGCTCCAGGGCCGGCCCGATCGTCCTGGACGAGTTCGACGTCATCGCGAGTCTCCACCCGGCGGAACAGGCGCTCACCAGCGAGATGGACACCGTGCGCTCCCACACCTCCCCGCACCCGCTCCCGGACCTATGGCGCCGTCTCGCCGACATACCCGGCTACCTCGCGTTCGCCCGGCGCGCCCTGGAGACCGCCGACGGGCGCGCCCGCGCGATTCAGGCCGGGGACGTCCCCTACCGTCCGGACAAGGCGTTCTCCCCGCGCGAGGTCGTCGCGCTGGGGCACGCCGTGCGCGTCGCGCTGGTGTCCGACGAGCCGTGGCTGCCGGAGTTGTTCGACCGCCTCCTGCCCGCCGTCTCGATCGCGCCGACGTCCGCCAGAACGCTGCCGTCGCAGGCGCTGCTGTACGAGATCGTCCGGGCGGCACAGGAATTCCCGACCCCCGAGCTGGTCACCGCGGTCCGGACCGTCCGCTTGAACGTCCGGCACGCGGGCGTGCCCAAGCAGCTCGACAAGATGCTCAAAAGGGTCGATGCCGCCCTCGCCGAACGCGCCGAGGTCGCCCTCCGCCTGCCCGACCTCGGCTTCGGCCCGGACGGCGTGCTCCGCCGGGAACTCGGCGGCTACACGGCCGTCGTCACCGTCACCGGCAAGGCCGAGCTGACCTTCGAGAAGGACGGCAAGGTCCTGAAGGGCGTCCCCGCGCCCGTCCGCCGCGACCACAAGGACGAGGTCAAGGAGCTGCGCGAGCTCGTCAAGCGGGTCGCCGCGCAACTCGTCACGCTCGCGCGGGCGCTGGAGGGCGGGTACACGGCCGGCGCCGCGCACCCGTTCGGATGGTGGCGGGACGCGCTGCTCCGCCACCCGATCGCCGGGCCGATGGTCCGCGCGCTGATCTGGGAGGTCGAGGCGGGGCCCGGCGACCGCCGGGCCTTCCTGCCCGAGGTGGACGACCTTCCGGACGCCGCCGGCGACGCCCGCGTCAGGCTCTGGCACCCGATCGGGGCGGACCCGGACGACGTGCGCGCGTGGCGCGACGTGCTCATCGACCGGCGGATCCGGCAGCCGTTCAAGCAGGCGTTCCGTGAGATCTACCTCCTCACCCCGGCGGAGGAGGAGACCCGCGTCTACTCCAACCGGTTCGCCGCGCACCTCGTCCACTACCGGCGCATGTTCGCGCTGTTCCGGGCGCGCGGCTGGACGAGCCGGCTGCTCGGCCCGTGGGACGGCGGCGGCGAGGACGAGGCGGTCCGCGTCCTCGCGGCGGGGGAGTGGCGGGTCCGCTTCTCCCACGTCCTGGCCGACTGGGAGGGCGAGGAGGCGATCGCCGGGACCGATCAGGTGCGCTTCGCCCGCCGCGAGGACGGCGCCTGGCGCGAGGCCCCGCTGGCCGACGTGCCGGCCCTGGTGTTCAGCGAGGCGATGCGGGACGTGGACCTGTTCGTCGGCGTCACCTCGATCGCCGCCGACCCCGCGTGGGAGGACGGCAGGGCGCACGACTACCGGGTCCGCGAGTGGCAGGCGGACCTGGGGGAGTCCGCGCGGACCCGCAGGGACGCCCTGGAGCGCGTCCTGCCGCGCACGAAGATCGCCGACCGCTGCCGGATCGACGGCCGGTACCTGGTCGTCCGGGGCGAGCTGCGCACCTACAAGATCCATCTGGGGTCGGCCGGCGTCATGATGGAACCCGACGACGCGTTCCTCTGCGTCGTCCCCGAGCGCGGCGGCGCCAAGGTGTTCCTGCCGTTCGAGGAGGAGCGGCTCTCGCTGATCCTCAGCAAGGCGTTCCTGCTCGCCGCCGACGACAAGATCACCGACGAGTCGATCCTCCTGCAGATCAAGCGAGGTGCCTGATGGCCGCCGTGACGTTCCGGGACGAGACCGCGGCCGGCCGGCCCGTCGCCGAGTTCCAGGTGGAGGGGCTGCCCGGGCGGATGACCGTCCGGGAGCTGATCAGGCTGCGGGTCCGCGAGGAGGTCGCGCGGCACAACGCCCGCCCGACGGACCGCTTCAACGGCCTCGTCCGCCCGGACGACGCCGAGACCGAGCTGAACGGCTACCGCCTCCGCGCCCCCCGCCGCATCGACTGGGAGCGGCAGGCCGACATCGCCGAACGCGCGTTCGCCGGCAACGGGTACTTCGTCCTCGCGGGCGACCGGCAGGTCGAGGACCTGGACGAGGAGGTGGATCTGACCACCGGCCTGAACCTGGTGTTCGTCAAGCTCGTGCCGCTGGCCGGCGGCTGAGGGCCCTAGCCGATCAGGCCGAACTCCTGGGCGCGCAGGCCCGCCTGGAAACGCGAGTCGGCGTCCAGCAGCGTGAGGATCTCCGCGACCCGGCGCCGGTAGGTGCGCAGCGGCATGCCGAGCCGCCGGGCCGCCGCCTCGTCCTTCAGCCCCCCGCCGAGCAGCCGCAGGATGCGCCGGCTCTCCTCGGTCAGCGCGGGCGGCCGGTCACGGCGGAAGTCGGCCAGGTCGGTCGCCGTCTCCCAGGTCGCCCGGAACAGCGAGACGACGCCCTTCACCACGCCCGGCGACCGGACGACCGTGTACTCGCGGACGCCACGCTCCGGCGGACCCGCGAGAATGGCGATCTTCCAGTCCACGATGATCGTCTCGTGCGGGAGCGGCGTCGGGCAGATCCGCACCCGGGCGCCCGCCTGAGCGATCTCCACCAGCCGCCGCTCGGACTCCTCGTCGGCGAGCGCCTCCGGGCTGTACAGCTTGTGGGCCGTCGGCATCGGCCGGGTCCTGCGCCGCTCGGCGACGATCCACTCCCGGAAGCCCGGCAGGGCCCACGTGTTCATGTCCTTCGCCGCGCAGGCGAAGTCCCCGCGCGCGAGGAACAGCCGCCCGGCGCGCTCGATCAGCTCCGCCTCACCGCGCAGCACGACGTTCCGGTCCAGATCGACGCTCATCGCCATTCAGTCTGCCACGCCGCCGGAGACGCCGGGTTGGCAGCAAACTGCCAGCCGCTCGTCCCGGACGCCGCCGTGCAGCACTGTGGAGCACATGACACGACATTTCGATCTGGGCGGCGACCTTCGGATCAACCGGATGGGCTTCGGCGCGATGCGGCTGCCCGTGAGCAGCCTCCACGGCCCGGCGAACGACCGCGACACCGGGCTGAAGATCCTGCACCGGGCCGTCGAGCTGGGCGTGGACCACATCGACACCGCCGCGTTCTACTACCACCAGGACGGCCTTGCGGCGAACGAGATGATCCGCGCGGCGCTCAGCCCGTACCCGTCCGACCTGGTCATCGCGACGAAGGTGGGCCCGTACCGGGGGGAGGGCGACTCGCACCCGACCGGGCAGCTTCGGGCGGCGCAACTGCGCGCCGAGGTGGAGAGGAACCTGACCGAGCTGGGCCGCGACCACCTGGACCTCGTCTACCTGCGGCCCGGCGGCATCGAGGATCCGGACGACGAGCCGGTCGGGGAGCGGTTCGCCGTCCTGGCCGGGCTCCGCGAGGAAGGCCTCATCCGCCACCTCGGCGTGAGCCACGTGAGCCCGGCACAACTGGAGGAGGCCCGGCGGATCGCACCGGTCGCCGCCGTCCAGAACCGGTTCGACGTGACTCAGCCCCAGGACACCGAACTCCTGGCCGTCTGCGAGCGGGAGGGCATCGCGTACGTCCCGTACTTCCCCCTCGGCGGCTTCGGCGTCCCCGACGACGCCCGCGTCAACGCGATCGCCGCACGCCACGGCGCCACCGTCCCGCAGGCGCTCCTCGCGGGCCTGCTCGCGCTGTCACCGGTGATGCTGGCGATCCCCGGCACCGGCTCCCCCTCCCACCTGGAGGAGAACATGGCCGCCGCGGACCTGGCTCTCACCCCGCAGGACCTGGCCGAGCTGAGAACCTGACTCACCGCCCCCGCGCCGTCGGTGCCAGGCTCTAGCCTTGAACCCTGACGGTCAGGGGGTGAGATGTCGGCGACGCGGCTGCTGGTGCTAGGGGGTGTGCGGCGGTCCGGGCGGGCGCACGGGTACGAGGTCCGCCGCGAGCTGATCTCGTGGGGCTCGGACGAGTGGGCGCACGTCAACCCCGGTTCGATTTACCACGCGCTCAGGCAGCTCGCCAAGGAGGGCCTGCTCCGCGCGCACGACGTCGAGGAGAGCGACGCCGGCCCGCCGCACACCGACTACGAGATCACCGAGGCCGGCCGGGCCGAGTTCCTGCGGCTGCTGCGCGGCGCCCTCGCCACCGTGGACGTCCGGCATCCGGAGATGCTGACGGCCGGGCTCGGGTTCCTCACCGCACTGCCGCGCGCCGAGGCGATCGGGCTGCTGCGCGAGCGGCTGGACGGCCTGGCCGCCTGGCGCGCGTCCGTCGCCCCGCGCCTGGCGGAGCAGGACCCGTCCGACCATCTGCGCGAGCTGCCCGGCTGGTGGATGCACTCCGCCGACGCCGCCACGCGGTGGACGCTCGGGCTGATCGAGCGGCTGGAGTCGGGCGCCTACGCCATGGCGGGCGAGCCGGCGGGCGCCGGCGCCCGCGGCGCCGTGTGATCAGGTGTCGACGAACGTCTGCGGGACGATGACGCGCAAGGCGTTGCCGCGCAGCCGGATCGACACCGGGGTACGGCCGCGGATCTCGCCGTCCACGTCGACCCGCAGCGGCGGGTCGGTCTCGATCTCCACGTGGGCGGTGGTGAGGAACGCGTCCTCGTTCAGGCTGCGCCACTGGCCGGTGAGGACGTGCCGGGCCGTCGCCGACGCCAGCCGCAGCCGCCGCTCGTCGCCCAGCCGGTAGACGGCCAGCAGCCGGTCGTCGGGGCTGGCGTCGCGGGCGATGCGCTGCCCGCTCTGGTGCGCGCCGTTGGCGATGTTGAGCTGATGGGTGGCCAGCTCGACCGTCTCGCCGTCGATCGTGACGCGGGCGCGGAACGCCTCGTGCCCCGGCAGCAGCCGCGCCGCCGTCAGCGCGTAGGCGGAGCGGCCCATGAACCGCTTGAGCAGGTGCGGGACGTTCTCGGCGACATGGACCGACAGGCCGAGGCTCACCATGTTCGCGAAGATGTGCTCGCGGTCGCCGGCGGGCCCCTCGCCGTGCGGGTCGCCGGTGCTCTCGAACCAGCCGACGTCCACGTCCGCGACCTTCCCGCCGCCCGGACGGCCGACGGCCAGCGTCCGGACCGCGCGGTCCAGGTTCAGCGGCAGCTCCAGGCTCCGGGCGAAGTTGTTGGTGGTGCCGAGCGGCAGCACGCCGAGCGCGATGTCGCGGTGCGCCAGATGCCCGACCGCCTCGGCGACCGTGCCGTCCCCGCCGCCGACGATGACGAGGTCGGGCTCCATGGCGAGGACGTCGGCGAACAGCTCGCGCAGCCGGGTCGGGTCGGTCACGGGGAACACGTGCACGAACTCCACGCCCGCCTCGCGCAGCATCCGGCGGGCCCTGCCGAAGAGCCGGCGGCCCCGCCGCGAGCGGGAGTTGATCACCAGTGCGGCTCGTCCTCCGCCCGCGATCGCCGACTCCAGCTCCGTCTTGCTCCGCATCTCGGCGCTCCGCATCTCGGCCGGTCGCCCCCTTCGTCCGCGTCACCCTACAAGGAACGTGGACCGGAACTCCCGGCCCGATATTTTATAAACCGATAACCCGCCGTTGAAACATGGCCGTGAGTGGGGACCCTTAAAGGAAGAACCACATCTGAATGAGCGGGGCGTGAACATGGGGCTGCGCGGGTTGGCGGGAGCGGGTTTCATCGTCGGAATCGCGGGCCTCACGGCGTCCATCGCCGCCGGCGGCGCCGCCCGCCCCGCCGCCCTCGCCGACGACGGCGCGACCGTCGTCGGCGAACGCCGGCCCCGCCGCAGGGTGCTCGACCTGGCGATCCGCTCGCCCGTCCTCGCGGGCGCCGGCCACGCCCGCCTGCTGCTGCCCCGCGGCTGGTCACGCGACGCGTCCCGCACCTGGCCGGTGCTGTGGCTGCTGCACGGCGCCATGGCCGGGCAGGGCGGCCACACCGCCTGGAGCGACCACTCCGACATCGAGGAACTGACCGAGGACGCCGATGTGATCGTCGTCATGCCGGACGGCGGCCCGTGCGGCAATTACACCGACTGGTGGAATCGCGGGGACGGCGGTACGCCGAAGTGGGAGACGTTTCATCTGGCGGAACTGCGGCAGATCCTGGAGCGCGGATACCGCGCCGGACCGGACCGCGCCGTCGCCGGCAACGCCATGGGCGGCCTCGGCGCACTGGCGTATGCGGCCAGGCACCGCGGCCTGTTTCGGGCGGCGGCGTCGTTCAGCGGGCCCCTCCATACGCTGCACCGCGACCCGTGCGGGCTGGACGTCGCCGACCTCGTCCAGCTGGGCGTCGCGATCGGCGCGCCGTCGCTCGACTGGACGGACGTGTGGGGCGACCCGGAGGAGCAGCGGGTCGTGTGGCGGCAGCACAACCCGTACGACCTGGCCGACCGGCTCGCCGGCGTGCGCGTGCACGTGAGCGCCGGGGACGGCGGCCCCGGCCCGTACGATCCGCGCCCCGGCACCGGCCCCGACGTGATCGAGGCGCTCGCCTGCACCGTGTCGAGGGAGTTCGCGGGCAAGCTGGGAAAACTCGGCATCCCCGTCTCGACGCACTTCTACCGGGGCACCCACACCTGGCCCTACTGGCGCCGCGAACTCCGCGCCGCCCTGCCCGCCCTCATGGCGGAGATCACATGACCTCCGGCTAGGGTCGGGACGTGACCGAACCCCGTTCTGATTCAGAAGTTCCGGCGTTCTGGCAGGCGCTCGGGCTGCCCGGCATCTTCGACGTCCACGTCCATTTCATGCCGCAGCGGCTGATGAGCGCGGTCTGGGAGTACTTCGACGAGGCGGGCCCGCTGATCGGCACCGACTGGCCCATCCGGTACCGGGACTCGGAGGAGGAGCGGCTGGCGTTCCTGCGCGGCCTCGGCGTCCGCGCCTTCACCTCGCTGGTGTACCCGCACCGCCACGGCATGGCGGAATCGCTGAACGAGTGGGGCGCACGGTTCGCCGCGCGCGTCCCCGAATGTGTTCAGACCGCGACCTTCTACCCCGAGCCCGGCGTCGAGGACTACGTGGGCCGCGCGCTGGACGGCGGAGCCCGGCTCTTCAAGGTCCACCTCCAGGTCGGCGGGTTCGACCCCCGCGCCAAGGAACTGGACCCGGTGTGGGGGATGCTCGCCGAGGCGGGCGTACCCGCCCTCGTCCACGCCGGGTCGGGTCCGGTCGCCAACGGCTACACCGGACCGGGGCCGTTCGGCGAGGTCCTCGCCCGCCATCCGCGGCTGACCACGATCGTCGCGCACCTGGGCGCGCCGGAGTTCGACGGCTTCTTCGCCCTCGCCGACCGCTACGAGCGCGTCCACCTGGACACGACGATGACGTTCACCAGCTTCGGCGAGCTGGGCGCCTTCCCCGCGGCGCTGATGCCCCGCCTTCGCGACCTCGGCCTGGGCGGGCGCATCCTGCTCGGCACCGACTTCCCCAACATCCCCTACGAGTACGCGCACCAGCTGGAGGCGCTGGCGGCGCTCGACCTCGGCGACGACTGGCTCCGCGCCGTCTGCTGGCACGGGCCGGCCGCTTTCTTCGGCCTGACGTGACCGAAAAGGCCGCCGTTTCATAAGTTTTCATGCCGGACGGCTGGTCATCGGCCTTTCCACGGCGGGACGCGGCCCGCATTCTTGACAGTTCCGGCGGCGGCCGAGATTTTGGGAGCGCTCCCACTCGCGCGTTCACCGAATGAGGTCCCCGCATGAAAGCGCGTCTGAAAGGCCGCCCCGCTCCTCCCCAAGGCCGATCCGTTCTCAAAGGCCGTGCCGCCAAGGGCCGCGCGGCCCTCGCCGCGGCCCTGCTGGCGGTCCCGCTGTCCCTCGTCTGCCTCGTCGCGCCCGCCGATGCCGCGACGCAGCTGTGCGGAGCGACCGACACGGTGTCCGTCGACGGCGGCGAGTACATCGCCCAGAACAACATCTGGGGCGCGGAGACGCCGCAGTGCATCACGGTGGACGGCACGTCCTTCACGGTCGACTCGTCCGGGCACGGCAACTCCACCAGCGGCGCCCCGGCCGCGTACCCGTCCCTCTTCAAGGGCTGCCACTGGGGTCAGTGCACCACCGGCAGCGGCCTGCCGGTGCAGGTCGACGGCGACATGCCCTCCGTCACGAGCGACTGGAGCACGACCGTCACCGGCTCAGGCGCGTACAACGTGGCGTACGACCTCTGGTACAACACCACGCCCACGACGTCCGAGGCCCCGGACGGCGCGGAGATGATGATCTGGCTGGACTACCAGGGCCCCGTCCAGCCCGCCGGGACCCGGATTGCGAGCGGCGTGCAGATCTCCGGCGCCACCTGGGACGTGTGGACCACCCAGATGGACTGGCGCTACATCGCCTACGTGCGCACCGGCGGCGCCACATCCGTCGACGACATCGACCTGCGGGCCTTCACCAGAGACGCCGTGGCGCGCGGTTCCGTCGAGGAGGACTGGTACCTCATCGACGTCGAGGCCGGATTCGAGATCTGGCAGGGCGGGGCCGGCCTGACGACGAACGCGTTCTCCGTCGAGGTCGGCGGAACCACGACCCCGCCGACCGACCCGCCGACGGACCCGCCCACGGACGGGCGGGCGTGCTCGGCGACCCTGCGCACGGACAACTCCTGGAACAGCGGGTTCACCGCGACCGTGACCGTCACCAACACCGGGGACGAGCCGCTGTCCGGCTGGTCCGCCGACTGGACGTTCACCGGCGGCCAGCAGGTCGTGAACGGCTGGAACGCCACCGTCACCCAGAGCGGCTCCGACGTCCACGCCGAGAACGCGAGCTACAACGGGGCCGTCCCCGAAGGCGGCTCGGCGAGCTTCGGCTTCCAGGGCGCCGGCCCGGCGCCCGGCGCACCCGCCGTCACCTGCACGGCCGGCTGACGGCCGGGCGGAGGAGAGCGATCCATGATCCTGCCTCAGAGACTGCAACGCCTCGTCCCGCTCATCCTGGCCGCGCTGCTGGCGCTGGTGTTCGTCCCCGCCCTGCCGGGGACGGCCCGCGCCGCGGCCGGCGCCGGGTACTGGCACACCGACGGCCGGCAGTTGCTCGACGCGAACGGGCAGCCGGTGCGCATGACGGGCATCAACTGGTTCGGCGCCGAGACGTCCAACTACACCCCGCACGGACTCTGGACCCGCAACTACAAGGACATGCTCGACCAGATCAAGGGCCTCGGGTACAACACGCTGCGGCTGCCGTACTCCAACGAGCTGTTCGACCCCGGGAGCACGCCGAACAGCATCGACTACACCAAGAACCCCGGCCTCAGCGGGCTGAACGGCCTGCAGATCCTCGACGAGATCATCGAGTACGCGGGCGAGGTGGGGCTCAAGGTCGTCCTCGACCGGCACCGCCCGGGCGCCGCCGGCCAGTCCGCGCTCTGGTACACCGACGCCTACCCCGAGTCGCGCTGGATCTCCGACTGGACGATGCTGGCCGAGCACTACGCGGGCAACACCACGGTCATCGGGGCGGACCTGCACAACGAGCCGCATGAACCGGCCTGCTGGGGCTGCGGCGACCAGGCGCGGGACTGGCGGCTCGCCGCCGAGCGGGCCGGCAACGCCGTCCTCGACGCCAACCCCGACTGGCTGATCATCGTCGAGGGCGTCGACAGCTACGAGGGCGACCCGTACTGGTGGGGCGGCAACCTGCAGGGCGCGGCGCAGTACCCGGTGCGGCTGGACGTCCCGAACCGGCTCGTCTACTCCGCGCACGACTACGCCACGTCCGTGCACCAGCAGCCGTGGTTCGAGGACCCGAGCTTCCCGTCCAACCTCGCCGGGATCTGGGACAGGAACTGGGGCTACCTCCACAAGAACGACGTGGCGCCCGTCCTGCTCGGCGAGTTCGGGACGACGCTCACCGACCCGCGCGACCAGACCTGGCTGCGCACGCTGATGGCCTACGTCGGCGAGGGCACGGGCGGGATCTCCTTCACGTTCTGGTCGTGGAACCCCAACTCCGGCGACACCGGCGGCATCCTCAACGGCGACTGGACGACGGTCAACACCGGCAAACAGGCCTACCTCGACCCGTACCTCCTGGGCGCGGGCGACCCCGGCGGCGACCCGGGCGGCGACCCGGGCGGCGATCCCGGCACGCCGGAGGTCTCCTGCGAGGTCGACTACGCGGTGCAGAGCAGCTGGGACGGCGGTTTCAACGCCCAGGTCACCATCACCAACAGCGGTCCGGCGGCCGTGGACGGCTGGACGCTGGCGTTCGCGTTCCCCGCGGACCAGCGGATCAGCCAGGGCTGGAGCGCGACGTGGTCCCAGGACGGCGACGACGTCGCCGCCACGAGCCTGGACTGGAACGACGCGATCGCGCCCGGCGCCTCCGTCTCGATCGGCTTCAGCGCCACCGGCTCCTCGGCCGCCGTGCCCGCCGGGTTCGACCTCAACGACCAGCCGTGCGAGGTGTGACATGCGCGTAAGACATGACAGGGCCCGGCGAGCATGGGTCGCCGCCGTCCTGTCCGCGGCGCTGCTGCCGCTGGGGGCGTCCCCGGCGCAGGCCGCGGACGGCCCCGCCCTGACCGTCGACCCCGCCGCCGGTCATCACGCCATCAGCCCCTACATCTACGGGATGAACTTCGCCGACGAGGACCTCGCCGCGGATCTGGGGCTCCCCGTCCGGCGGTGGGGCGGCAACGCCACCACGCGCTACAACTACCTGTACGACACGACGAACCGGGGCTCGGACTGGTACTTCGAGAACGTCCCGGGCCCCGCACCCGACCCCGCGCAGCTCCCCGACGGCTCCGAGACCGACCAGTTCACCGAGCAGGACCGGCGCACCGGCTCCGGCACGATCCTGACCGTCCCGCTGATCGGCTGGACGCCCAAGGCCCGCGACTACACCTGCGGGTTCAGCATCGAGAAGTACGGGCCGCAGGAGGCCGCCGACACCGAGTGGCGCCCCGACTGCGGCAACGGCGTCAAGCCGGACGGCACGAACGTCACCGGCAACGACCCGCTCGACACCAGCGTCCCGGCCGGTCCGGAGTACGTCACCGACTGGCTGGCCCACCTGACCGGCAAGTACGGCAAGGCCGCCGACGGCGGCGTCCGCTTCTACAACCTCGACAACGAACCCGATCTCTGGCACCACACGCACCGCGACGTCCACCCGGACGGCGCCGGCTACGACGAGATGCGCGCGCAGACGTACGCGATCGCCTCCGCCGTCAAGGCCGCCGATCCCGGCGCGAAGACGCTCGGGCCGGTCGGCTGGGGCTACCAGTCGCTGACGCTGTCCGGGCTGGACAAGCAGACCTGCGACCGGGAGGGCGGCGACTGCTGGTCCAACCCGCCGGACCGCGCCGCGCACGGCGGTGTGCCGTTCGCGGCCTGGTACCTCCAGCAGATGAAGGCGTACGAGGAGCAGCACGGCGTCCGCATCCTGGACTACTTCGACGAGCACCTGTATCCGCAGCAGACCGGAGTGGCGCTCGGCGAACCCGGCGACGCCGCGACCCAGGAGCTTCGGCTGCGCTCCACCCGCCAGCTCTGGGACCCGACCTACGTGGACGAAAGCTGGATCAACGAGCCGATCCAGTACATCCCGCGCATGCAGCAGCTGGTGGACGAGAACTATCCGGGCACGAAACTGGCGATCACCGAGTACAACTGGGGCGCCCTCGGCCACATCAACGGCGCGCTGGCGCAGGCCGACGTCCTCGGCATCTTCGGACGCGAGGGCCTGGACCTGGCCACGCTGTGGAGCCCGCCGAGCGCGACCGACCCCGGCGCCTACGCCTTCCGCATGTACCTGGACTACGACGGCGCGGGCTCCGCGTTCGGCGACACGTCCGTCCAGGCGGCGAGCGCCGACCAGGGCGAACTGGCGGTGTACGCGGCCAAGCGCACCTCCGACGAGGCACTCACCCTGATGATCGTCAACAAGTCGCTCACCGACGACCTCACCAGCACGGTGTCGATCGCCGGACGGTCGGGCACCGCGGCCGCCGAGGTCTACCGCTACAGCGCGGACGACCTGTCGGCGATCGAGCGCGACGACGACGTCACCGTGGGATCGGCCGGGTTCACCGAGACGTTCCCGGCGTCCTCGGTCACGCTGGTCGAGGTCCCGGCGGACGACGGCCCGGCGGCCTCGGCGTGCAAGGTGGACTACTCCGTCCAGAGCGAGTGGGGCACGGGCTTCACCGCACAGGTCACCGTCACGAACACGGGCACCTCACCCCTCTCCGGGTGGGCGCTGGAGTTCGCCTTCCCCGCCGGCCAGCGGGTCGCCCACGGCTGGAACGCCTCCTGGACGCAGGACGGTGAGAACGTCACCGCGCGGAACCTGGACTGGAACCGCACGATCACACCGGGAGGCTCGGTGACGATCGGCTTCAACGGTTCGGTCGCGGACGCGAACCCGCCCCCGTCCACCTTCAAGGTCAACGGCGCGGCCTGCACCTGACGCCGTCCGACGACCCGCGGCGGGCCGCCGTCCCCGTGGCCCTCACGACGACGGCCCGCCGCGGCCCCGGCTTGCGGCGTGCCGCCCGTATCGGCGCACTCAAGGGCGGCCCGCCGCAGGTGAAGTTGTCCGGGTCCAGTGGTCACAGGGCGACGCAGGCCCGCCACGGTGCGCAAGAGCGAGCCCGGGGAAGAGGAGAACCGCAGCCCACGGGGTCACAGCGGTCAGAGAACAAACGGTGGCTCATCGTTTCGGAGGGGCACAACGGGGCCCGCTGATCTCCGACATCCGGACCTACACCGGGGCTGCGCTCGCAGAAAGTGGTCGGCCGGCGGTCATCCCGGTCGGGGATGGTGGAAGACGATGATCGAGGGCTGACATGAACCGAGCGTCCGGCCAGTCGAAGGCGCAGGCTGGACGCTCGCCGGTCGTCGGGGATCAGGTGTTGCGGCGGATGCGTTCGAGAAGCCGCGCCCATTCGGTGGGGGAGAACTCGAGGATGGGGCTGTGGTGAAGCTTGGTGTCGCGCACGCCGACCGTGCCGTCGGCCGCTCTGCCCGCCTCGACGCACCCGCCGTTCGGTTGGCTGTGGCGCGACTTCCGCCAGCCGTGAAATTCGTTGGTCATGTCCCCGATCCTGACTCGTTGGTGAGCTGGTTGGCTACCCGTTCGAGGAAGGAGAGGCTGTCTTCACGGGACAGCGCGGCTTGCCGGAGGCGATCGTACATCGTGGCGTACCGCTCCACCTCGCGTCGCTGAGTGAGTACGACATCGGTGGTGACGGTTTCGAGTACAGCCATTGGAGGGTCGCCCGCTTCGGCGAACGTGTAGAGGCAGAACGACGACATGGGGAGGAAGCCTCCCGGGATACCGGCGTCGTGCAGCAGAACGCGGACGGTGATCCGCTCCTCTTCCGAAACTACCCTGATCATGTGGTGCAGCTGGGCGATCATCGCCTGTGGCGGTACGGCGAGTCGGTGAATTACACACTCGTCCAGGACGGTTTCGTAGGACGGGCCGTCTGACCGGAGCAGTTCACGCTGGCGGCGCATACGTGCTTCGGTCATACGCTCCGGGACGTAGTCGAGCTTTCCCTGACACTCGTCCAGTTGCACGAGTGCCGCGATGAACCCGGGGGCCTGCAAGACCGCAGGCATCAAGGTCTGGTTGTAGTCACGTATGGAGTTGGCGCTGTACTCGAGGTCCGCGTAGAGCTTCTGCCTGGGCCCCATGGAGACGCCGTACTTGTCCCACCAGCCCTTCTGTGCGGCCTCGTGGGCGAGCTTGTGGAGTCTGTCGTACTCACTGCCGGTGATTTCGAGGATGTTAAGCATGCTCACGATCTCGGCCAGGTCCGGGCGACCCTGGGCGTTCTCCAGCCGGGAGATCTTCGCGCGGGAGTAGTACATGAGCTGGGCGAGGGCATCGGTGGTGAGACCACGGCTCTCGCGGAGCTTGCGGATCTCGGCCGCCAGCCGGCGGCGGCGGACGTAGGGGCTCGGCATGGCCGTCCTCCCGATCGCGTCGGTCACGATCCGTTCGGATCTTTGACTCTCTGTGTTCGACACTATCGGGCAATCATATGGTCACGCTCAGTCAAACGCGCGACTCGGCGACACTGCAGCCAATATCCGCACGTGCACGTCACGCACGTGAGAGATTTGCTCGCCCGGTCCGTTGACGACGTCCAATCAAAAGCCGCACTTACCCGAATATGTCGGATTCGTGGCGCACTCGATCCCGCAATGGTGGAACCACGGGGGTGGCCGAGCGGCATCCTGCGGGCTCGCTCGAGCATGGCTCTTCGAGCGCCCCGGCCGCTGTCATTCGATCCTGGCGAACACGGCTGTGAGCCTGCGCCCATCGACGCGGGTGAGCTTCCAAGTTTGATCGCCCAGCGGAAACGTGTCACCAGGGTGCAGCAGGAAGTCGTGCTCGCCGTCGTCGAAGGTGGCGATCACAACTGTGGCGGGGGCGCCGTCCTGTTCCTCGCGGACGGAGACTAATCCGATCTTCATTCCCGCATCGAGGTGGGCTTGAGTGCCGTCCTTCAAGCCGATCTCTTCGATTGCCAAGATCACTCCAGTGTGGTGTAGCGCGGCCGGGTATTGGCTTTGAATTCTTGGATTGACATTACCTCTGGATGTCTTCTGTTCCAGGGGTTATGTAGGTGGATATTGCCCTTGTCGTCAACTTTGGTGACCTCGTAGACATGGCTGTCGACAAGTTTCTTGGGTAGTACCAACTCGTTCTTGTTCAGCTTGCGAGTGCCGACCAGTACAGGTTTGTTTCCGGAGAGTTGGCCGGCGATTTCATCACGGAGTTGCCGATCAGCGCTTCGCCCCTGGTTATCGTAGCCGGTTGGGAACTCCACGACCTTGGCGGGACGACCGGTGAGCTGAGTGAGCAGCTCGGCACGGTCCCTCTCGTTGCTGCCTTGGTGAAGCCGTACGTAGCCGGTGGGGGCCGCGCCGGGATTGCCGCGGGCATTCCAGATCCTGGTCGCCTTGTCCTGACGTTCATCGTTCCAGGTCTGGTCCGTACCGGCGACCGCCTTCTCCAGAATAGGGGCCCAAGCCGCACCCGTCGAGGTCGAATTAGCAAATGCGGGCGTGTCGGGACGTTGATCGAAGACGGGTAGATCGGGTGTGACGGTCAGTTTGATGGGCCGTCCGGTCGGATCGTAGCGCCGGTTTGGTATCGAGTACTTCGCCTCGTGCAGACGGACCTGATAGTTGCCGTCTTCGCCTTCCCGTACGCAGTCGCGGATGGCCTCGGGGTGGTGTTCGGCGACTGCGCCCAGAGTGGCGATGATGCCGCAGTCACCGAGGGCCCCTTGTTCCGTCTGTTCCCGCGTTGGCTCACCGTCGAAGAGCGGTGTGCGGGTGCCATCGCGACGCTCAAGGGGAGTGCCGTAACGGTCGGGAACGTACTCTGGATCCTCCGTGGGATCCTGGAAGTCCGGGCGGTCAACCGTCTCCGCGAGTTCCTTGGGCTGATCGCTTCGATCCAGCCTGGCGGCGACCCGCTTCAACCGATCTGCCACGCCGCGTTGGAGGGCTTCCTCGTCAAGGTCGGCCACGCGGGCATTGTCATCGGGCAGCCCCTCACCCGAGATCCTTCTCTCCCAGTCGTCTGACGCCTCGTCCGGATTGTCCGTCTCGGCGGCGGGTCGCGGGCCGTCCGTCTGGTCGTCCGAGATCTCGGTCGGTTCAGTGCCGGGACGGTGGGGGAGCGCCTTATGGTCCTGCGCCTGCTGCCGGTCGGTGCCGGGCGTGCGAGGGTCGGTCGGCCCCTCAGAGGCCTGCGTCGTTGGTCGGTCGTTGTCGCCGGGCTCGTCCGCGTGCTGCTCGTCGTCGGCTTGTGGTTCCTCGCCGCCGCTCTCTGGGCCCTGTGCGGTGGGCGTGGTGTCGCGTTCCCCGCTCGGTTCGCCGCTGGTGTCCCCGGCCTCGATCCGTTGCGCGGCGCCGGCCTGCTGTGCTTCGCGGGCGCGGGCGAGACTTTTCAGGCGGGACGGCTGCCCGGGCGACCCAGGATTGTCGGGCGGCGGCGTGTACGGGCGCTCTTGGGAGGCGGGCTTGTCGGTGGCTTCCGCGCGGTTGTCGGTCTTGGTGTTGTCTTCCACGCCCACGCTCGCGGCCCTTTCGCTGGGGGGCGAGCCGCTCCATCAGGGCATCGGTCGGGCGGCTCGCCGGGCGTGTCCTTGACGCGCGGGGCTGACGCCGGCCACACCGGCCCCCCATGTAACCGCGCACGTCCGAACTTTGCACGTACGGAGATTGGGGATCTGAAACCCGGCCATCCGTCTCACATGGTGTTGCGATCGGCATGCCATGGTTTCGTCTTCAGGAGTACTGAGTGCAGGACGGTCAACGGTTCGATCTCTCAATACTCAAGGAATGCGACGATGTCCTATTTGTCGGATCTTGTGCCGTCGGACGTTGTCCAAATGCCAGGGCAAGCCACTCGGGCATCCTTGCTCCTGACTGGGCGGCCTACCTCCGGCCCCTGGTCGGCGACGTGCGGTCACCGTCCTCCCGCCCGCGACATGGCCGCCTGATCCGCCCCCCGCCCAGACGATCGGCCGTGCAGGGTTTGAGGTCGCCTGACGACCTGCGGCGGACCGCAGTCTTTGTGGCACTCAGGGCAGCGGCGTGCGGCGGCCGGTGTCCATGCCTTTAGTGGTCGCAGGGGGTGGGGCCGGCGTGTTCGTGGGGTCTCGCCGCGTCGCCGACGTGGCGGGGGCCGTGCGGGTCGTCGCAGTGGCCGCGCTCGCTGCCGGAGGGGTCGTCCACGTGATCGACTTCCAGGGTCGTGTGGGTGATCCCGTACGAGGTGCGCAGCAGTTCCTGCAGGTCGCGGCGGACGGCGTGGCAGTCGCCTCCGGTGTCGACGAGTACGTGCGCCGACAGCGCCGGGTAGCCGGAGCTGACCTCCCACACGTGCAGGTCGTGGACCTCCTCCACGCAGGGGCGCCCGGCGAGCCGGGTACCGAGTTCGGACGGGTCGATGCCCGCCGGAGCGGCCTCCATGAGGACGCGGCCGGCGTCCCGCAGCAGCCCGTACCCGGCCTTGAGCATCAGCGCGGCCACCACCAGCGACGCGATCGCGTCGGCGCGGGCGAAGCCCGTCGTCCACACGACCAGGCCCGCGATGGCGGTGGCGATGAACGCGAACAGGTCGTTGAGGATGTGCTGGAACGCGCCCTCGACGTTCAGGCTGCGCCGGTCGGCCCTGCTGATCAGCATGGTCGCCGCGACGTTGACCGCGATGCCGGCCAGGGCCGTCCAGAACACGAACTGGCCTTCGACGGCGTGCGGTTCGATCAGCCGCCGGACGCCCTCGTAGACGAAGTAGACGGTGAGCAGGATCAATGTCAGCCCGTTGAGCTGCGCCGACAGGATCTCGGCGCGGCGCAGTCCGTAGGTGAAGCCGCCCTTCGGCGGGCGGGCCGCGAGGCGCATCGCGAACAGGGCCAGCGCGATCGCGAACGCGTCGGTCATCATGTGCGCCGCGTCGGTGATCAGCGCCAGCGACCCGGCGATGAAGCCGACGACCACCTCGCCGGCCATGAAGGCGAGGATCAGCGCCAGTGCGGCGCCCAGCAGCCGCCGGTCGGCGCCCGCCGACACGCCGTGTCCGTGCCCGTGATCACGCCCGTGCCGGTGCCGGCCCGGCTCGTTCTCCCGGCCCCCGATCATGCGCCTTCCTCCCCGTGGCCGACGTGGGTGAGGGCGAGATCGAGCAGCATCCGGACGTGCGAGTCGGCCAGCCGGTAGTAGGCCATCCGGCCGTCCCTGCGGACCCGGACGACGCGGTTGGCGCGCAGCAGGCGCAGCGCGTGCGAGACCGCCGACTCCGAGTGCCCGCAGGCCGCGGCGATGTCGCACACGCACATCTCTCCCCCTTCGAGCAGTGCGGTGATCACCCGTAGCCGCCCGGGGTCGGACAGCAGCCCGAACACCTGCGCCAGTTCGGCGATCGTCTCCGCGTCCGGCAGGGCGGCGGTGACGACGGCGACCTTCTCGGGATCGACGACCCGGACGGCGCACGCCTCGGCGGGCGCCGTCGGGGGCGCGATATCTGAAGCACTGCTCATATGAGCAAATATACCGCACGGGATTCAGGAGACCGACGGGGCCGGCTCCTCGGACGGCGGCAGCGAGATCGGGCTGTCCGGTGTGCCGCCGGGCCCCTCCGACCCTCCGGTACGCCCGCCCGACGGATCCCCATCGATGCCCGTACCCGGATCGTTCGAGGTCACGCCCGGTGAGGCGGGGGACTCGTCCCCGGTGCCCGGCGATGGCGTACCGGTGCCCGTCGGGTCGGTGCCGGGCGTTTCCATGCCCGGCGACTCCGCCCCGGGTGACTCCAGGCCGGAGTCTTCCGGCGACGGTGAGTCGCTGGTCGGAACCTCGGTCTCCGTCGCCGGCAGTTCGGTCGGCGGCCCGTCGGCCTCGCCCTCGGTGGCGCGGGGCCGCTCGAACCCCATCGTGCCCTCCGGGTCCACGAGGACGAACGTGACGATCGTGCCCTTCTTGGAATCGCTGGGGCGGATCTTGGTCACATTCCGCTCCTCGAATCCCGGCCAGGATCGGCCAGTGTAGGACGCGTCGTCCAGGGAGATCTTTTTCTCCGGCCGGGTCAGGGGATTCCCGCAATTGCACTTCACCGTGGGCACCCCGTAGCCATTGACCATAACGCCCATTCCCGCTTGGAGGACGGCGGGTCCGCTGGTCGCCTTACCGTTGCGGTAGCCGTGGTTGGTGACCAGCGTGTCGGTGCGCAGCAGCACCGGCGTCAGCCGAGACACGTACCGCGGGATGTCGCTCACCGGGATGCCCTGCACGCCCGCCCAGGCCTTCGCCTTCTCGGGATTGGCCTGCAGGAACGCGATCAGCTTCTGCGGGTCGCACGACGCCTCCTGCCGCGTCCCGCCGTACAGCCCGGGGGAGTCGCCCGTCGTGGTCCCGCCGGCCCGCGGCCGCTCCTTGACGTCGATCTTGTCGGTGTTGGACATCATCGTGTAAGGCTCCGGGCCCGGCGTCCCCACCGTCAGCCGGGTGATGGTCGCCCCCGCGTCCCCGCACCCGGAAAGCGCGCCCGCCGCCAGCACCAGGGCGGCGACCGACCCCGCCAGCGGCCCGGCGGTCCCCCCGCGCCGCACAATTGTCGAATGGATCTCAGCCATGTTTCGTCTCTCCCGATCCGGGCTCCCCGTACCTATACTCTTTGATGCCGGGCGGAGCGGATTTGTGCCCGGTGGAATGCCAAAACTTTTTGTCACCGGCCGACCGGCCGGTATCGGGGGACCCGACGGGGGTACGAATGGCGAGCCCGATTCCCCTCACCGCCGCCGACCCGACCCGCCTCGGCGGCTGGGAGCTGCTCGGCCGGATCGGCACCGGCGGCCAGGGCGTGGTCTACCTCGCCCGCCCGGTGGACCCCGATGCCCGGCCGTCCCGCGTCGCCGTCAAGCTCCTGCACACCCAGCTGCTCGGCGACGCCGGCGCCCGGGAGCGGTTCGTCCGCGAACTGGCGCTGCTGCAGCGCGTCGCGGGGTTCTGCACCGCGCAGATGCTCGCCGCCGACATGGCCGGTGACCGCCCCTACATCGTCAGCGAGTACATCCCGGGGCGGTCGCTGCGCGCGCTCGTCCACGAGGAGGGGCCGCGCGCCGGCGCCGACCTCGACCGCCTCGCCATCAGCTCGGTGACGGCGCTGTCTGCCATCCACCGTGCGAACGTCGTGCACCGCGACTTCAAGCCGCAGAACGTCCTGATGGGGCCGGACGGGCCGCGCGTGATCGACTTCGGCATCGCCCGCGCGTTCGACGCCGGCTCCACCCTGACCAGCCAGGTCGTCGGCACCCCCGCCTACATGGCGCCCGAGCAGTTCTCCGGCCGGGTCGGGCCCGCCACCGACCTGTTCGCCTGGGCGGGCACCCTGCTGTTCGCCGCCACCGGCCGCGACCCCTTCGCGGGCGGCCCGCTGCCCGCCGTCATGTACAAGATCATGCACGAGACGCCCGATCTGAACGTGCTGCCGGGCCCGCTCGCCGAGGTCGCCGCCGCGTGCCTCGCCAAGGACCCGAAGGCCCGCCCGGCCTCCGAGGACGTCCTGCTGTGGCTCCTCGGCGAGCGCGACGGGAGCACCCGCCCGGAGGCCCCGACCGAGCACCTCCCCGGCCCCACGGCCCCGGTGCCCGGCCCGACCGTCCAGGCGCCCGGCTTCACGGCCCCCGCACCCGGCCCCACCGCTGGACTCGGCCAGGACGCCGACCCGGCGACGATCCGGCAGCCGGCGCCCAACGGCGGCCCGCCGTTCGGCCACGACCCCGCAACACCGCAGACATGGCGGGAACCCTGGCCGCAGGGCGCCGGCGCGTCAGGCCCGGCGCCGCCACCGCACCCGCCCCGGCCGCCCCGTTCCCTCCCGCGCGGTCCCGCGCTGGCCGGCGGGCTTCTCCTCGCGGGTTTCCTTGCCGCGCTGGACGTCGCGGCCCTCGCCATCCTGATCGCCAGGCCGTCCCTCAGCGAGGGCGCCCGGGGCGGGCTGCTGCCCGTGGTCGCGTCCTCGTTCGCCGTGGTGGCGGTGGTCACGCTGGTTGCGGTGATCCTCGCCTGGCGCGGCAGCCGCCCCGCCGCGTGGACGGTGATGGCCGCCCGCGTCGTGCGCGTCGCGATGTGGGGCGCGTGGGGAGCGCTCGTAGAAATCCAGGCGTCCGCACTCGCCGGACACGCCGCCGTGACCGCCGTCGTCGTCATCCTCCTCGCCCGCGCCCTATCCAAACCCCTCCGCTAACCCCCACCCCGACTAACCCCCGCCCCAGCTGACGCCAGGCCCCGCTGGTGCCCTGCCCCGGTTGGTGCCTCGCCTGGGCTGGTGCTCTGACCCGGCTGGCCCCCGCCTCGGCCCTCCGGTTGACGCCTGGCACCGTTGATGCCTGGCCCCGTTGGTCTCTCGCCTGGGCTGGTGCTCTGGCCGCGGTTCGTGCTCTGGCCCGGTTGGTGCCTGGCTGCGGTTGGTGTTCTGGCCCGGTTGGTGCCTTGCTGCGGTTGGTGTTCTGGTCGCGGTTGACGTCGTCACACTGGGGGTGGGGTGTTTGGGTTGTGTCGTTCTGTCCATTCCTTGAGGTCGCGGCGTTCGATTGCGGCGGCCATCAGGTCGGGGAACGCGTCCGGGGTGCAGGCGAATGCGGGGACGCCCAGCGCGGCGAGCGCCGCCGCGTTCTCGTGGTCGTAGGCGGGCGCGCCCTCGTCCGACAGGGCGAGCAGCACCACGACCTGCACGCCCGCCGACGTCAGCGCCGCCACCCGGCGCAGGAGCTCCTCCCGCACCCCGCCCTCGTACAGGTCGCTGATCAGCACGAGGATCGTGTCGTCCGGCCGGGCCACGAGGCCCTGGCAGTACGCGACGGCCCGGTTGATGTCGGTTCCGCCGCCGAGCTGCGTCCCGAACAGAACCTCCACGGGGTCGTGCAGCTGACCGGTCAGGTCGGCGACGTTCGTGTCGAACACCACCAGCGACGTCCGCAGCGACCGCATCGACGCCAGCACCGCGCCGAAGACGCTCGCGTACACCACCGACGCCGCCATCGACCCGCTCTGGTCGATCGCGAGGATCACGTCGCGTTTGACGGCCTGCTGCCGCCGCCCGTACCCGATGAGCCGCTCCGGGACGAGGGTTCCGTGCGCGGGCAGGTAGTGCCGCAGGTTCGCGCGGATCGTCCGCTCCCAGTCGACGTCGGCGAGCCGCCTCGGCCGCAGCACCCGCGCCGACCGGTCCAGCGCCCCGCCGACCGCCGACCGCGTCTTCTGCGCGAGCCGCCGCTCCAGATCGTGGACGACCTTGCGGACCACCGCCCGTGCGGACTCCCTGGCCCGGTCGGGCATCACCCGGTTCAGCGACAGCAGCGTCCCGACGAGGTGGACGTCCGGTTCGACGGCGTCCAGCATCTCCGGTTCCAGCAGCAGGCGGGTGAGGTCGAGGCGCTCGATCGCGTCCTTCTGCATGACCTGCACGACGCTCGACGGGAAGTAGGCGCGGATGTCGCCGAGCCACCGCGCCACCGACGGCGCGGAGTCCCCGAGCCCGGCGCTGCGCCGCCTCGGCCGCGGTCGGCCCCCGCCGCCGCCGGCCCCGTAGAGCTTCTCCAGCGCCCCGTCCATCCGCGCGTCGTCGCCGGTGAGCGACACCCCGGTCCCGTCGGCCTGCTCGCCGCCGAGGACGAGCCGCCACCGCCGCAGCCGGTCGTCCGCGCTTTCATCGCTCACGCCGATCCCTCCTCGTCGTCGGTGCGGCCCCGCCCGCCAGTGGCCGGCATCGGCGGGGCGGGAACACGCCGGTTCGGCCAGCCGAGGATCCGGAGGGTCGTGTCGACGGCCGGGGCCGCGCGGCTCTCGTCGAAAGCCTCCTCGTCGCGGTCGGGCGAGGGGGCGGGGGACTCGTTCCGGTGGCGGAGCCGCTCGCCGATGGACCGGCGCTCGGCGTCGGCGTAGGCGCCGAAGGTGCGGCGCAGCAGGGGCAGGACGTCGGTGAACGAGTCGCCCGGCAGCCCGGAGATCCAGTCGTCGACGAGGCGCAGGAGGGCGTCGTCGTGCATGAGGATCAGCGCGCCGCCGGACAGGAAGCCCTCCACCCAGGCGGCGGCCCGGTCGGGGGCCGCGCCGGCGGACACGGCCCGCGCCATCCGGTCGGGGACGTCGTGCAGGCGGCCCGCGTCGAGCAGGAGCCGCGTGAGGCGCCCCTCGATCAGGCCGTGCAGGACGTCCGGCCGGGCGAGGAGACGCTCCAGCGTGCGGCGCCACCGTTCGATGTGGTCTTCCTCCGCGAGGAGCGACAGGGCGCTGTGCACGGCGTCGACGTGGGCGAGGAACTCGCGTGCGGCGTCGTCGTCGAGCCCGGTGATCGCCGGCGGGAGGCCGACGCAGATCCGGACGACGAGGCCGTCCACGACCGTGCGGAGCGGGCCCGTGGACGTGTCGCGGACGTCGCCGTAGCGCAGCGCGCGGACCAGGGCGGGCATCGCGC
The DNA here is from genome assembly GCF_040650055.1 of Spirillospora sp. NPDC048819. NCBI lineage: Bacteria > Bacillati > Actinomycetota > Actinomycetes > Streptosporangiales > Thermomonosporaceae > Spirillospora > Spirillospora sp. NPDC048819. Next base: position 165,311 of record NZ_JBEZGN010000004.1, read on the forward strand.
ACATCAGGTGCGCCACGTCGGTGTCGACCGCGGCCCGGTCGGCGAGGGCGCGCATGACGGTCGGCAGCGCGTCGCCGAGATCGGCGAGCAGGCAGCGCTCGGCCACCGACGTCAGGTCGGCGAGCGTGGCGGCGTGCGCGGCCATCGCCTCCGCGCGGGCCGCGGTCGCGCCGCGCACGGTGGTGCCCCACACGCTGGCCTCGATCAGCTCGACGTCGAACTCGGGGCGCCACGCCAGCGTCCACGTCTCCCGGAACGTGCCCTTGGACCGGCCCGTGTCGGACGGGACGCCCCAGTCGACGTCCAGGAGGCGGAGGCGGTGCAGCAGCCGGCTGCGCTCCAGGTCGGTGGGTTTGCGCAGGTCGAGGTCTTGCTCCTTGTCCAGCGCGGACGGTTTGAGCCGCAGCCGCCGCTGCTCGGACTGCAGGTCGCGCTGGAGGGGGACCATCGGGGTCCGTTCCGGGACGGCGCCGAGCCGCTCCCCGACCACCATGCGCCGCTGGATCAGCTCGACCGGCAGGTCGGCGCCCTCGCACAGCACGGCCCGCGTCGCCTCGGTGACCTCGTCCAGCCCGGCCAGCGGACGCCCCCGCAGCGCGGCGAGGGCCTCGGCGAGCCGGACGGCCTCGATCACGTGGGCGGAGGAGACGTGCAGGTCCTCGTCGCGCAGCACGCGGGCGGCGGCGGTGAGCCACCGCTCGATCGGACGGTCCCGGGCCGTGAACAGGTGGTGGTACCAGCCGGGCGACCGGACGCCCGCGCCGTAGCCGGAACGCCCGGCGAGCCGCCCGTGCGTCCACGGCACCCACGTCATCGCGACCTTGGCCTTCGGCAGCCCGCGCAGCGTCCGGTCGTCGTGGGTCGCCGGGACCTTCGCCCGCAGGGCGGGCACGTGCCACGCGCCGCACACCACGGCGACCCGCTCGTGCCCCTCCTTGAGGGTGCGGCGCAGCGTCCGCCGCATGTGCGCCTCGCGCTGCTCCTCCCGCCGCAGATGGCCGGCCGGCAGCCCGCCGGACGAGGCCCCCTCCGGGAGCCCGGCCAGCTGCTCGCGCAGCTCCGCCATGGCCTCGGCGATGGCCGGGAACGGCGACGGTCCGCCGCCGCGATGCTCGACGACGTCGTCCCACCACCGCTCGGCGTCGTCGTATCCGGCCGCCTTCGCGAGCCACCCCAGCGGATCGAGGCGGATCCCCTCCGCGGCCTCCGATGGGGACGGAGCGTCCTCCTCCGGCCCCTCCGAATCGTCCTCGCGGGACGGGACGAGCTGGTTCGCGGCCGGCAGATCGCAGAAGCGGACGAGGACACCGGCCCCCAGGGCGTACCGGACGGCCTGCCATTCGGGGCTGAACTCGGCGAACGGCCAGAACGCGGCCTTGCGCCCGCCGTCGCCGTCGCCCGGCGCGGGGGAGTAGGCCAGGAGCGCGACCGGGGGCACCATCCCCGGGTCGCCGGCCAGCTCCACGATCGGGTCCGCCTCGGGCGGGCCCTCGATCAGCACCGCGTCCGGCTTGAACTCCTCCAGGGCGCCGCGCAGCGCCCGCGCCGAGCCGGGCCCGTGGTGACGGATCCCGTAGACCTCGACGTCGCTCAAGACACCTCCCGGCACGCCCGGTAGAAGTCACGCCATTCCGGCCGGTCGCGGACCACCGCCTCCAGGTACTCCTGCCAGGCCACCCGGTCGGACACCGGGTCCTGGACGACGGCGCCGACGATCCCTCCGGCCACGTCCGCGGCCCTCAGCACACCGTCGCCGAAATGCGCGGCCAGCGCCAGCCCGCTCGTGATCACCGAGATGGCCTCGGCGGTGCTGAGCGTCGCGCTGGGCGACTTGAGCTTGGTGCGCCCGTCGCTCGTCACCCCGGAGCGCAGCTCCCGGAACACGGTCACGACGCGGCGGATCTCCTCCAGGCCCGCGGGGGACTCCGGCAGCTCCAGCCCCGCGCCGATCTGGTCGACGCGCCGCGCCACGATGCCGACCTCCTCCTCGGCGGACTCCGGCAGCGGCAGCACGACGGTGTTGAACCGGCGGCGCAGCGCGCTGGACAGCTCGTTCACGCCCCGGTCGCGGTCGTTGGCCGTGCCGATGACCGTGAAGCCCTTGCGCGCCTGCACCTCGGTGTTCAGCTCGGGGACGGGCAGCGTCTTCTCCGACAGGACGGTGATCAGCGAGTCCTGGACGTCGGAGGGCATCCGGGTCAGCTCCTCGATGCGGGCGACCGCGCCCCGCCGCATCGCCCGCATGAGCGGGCTCTCGACGAGGGCCTTCTCGGACGGGCCCTCGGCGAGCAGCCGCGCGTAGTTCCACCCGTAGCGGATCGCCTCCTCCGCCGTGCCCGCCGTCCCCTGCACGAGCAGCGTGGAGTCGCCGCTGACGGCGGCCGCGAGATGCTCCGACACCCAGGTCTTCGCCGTCCCCGGCACCCCGAGCAGCAGCAGCGCCCGGTCGGTGGCCAGCGTCGCGACCGCGACCTCCATCAGCCTGCGCGGCCCCACGTACTTCGGGCTGATCATCGTGCCGTCGGGCAGTTCGCCGCCGAGCAGGTACGTGGTGACGGCCCACGGGGACAGCCGCCAGCCGGGCGGCCGGGGCCGGTCGTCGTGCTCGGCCAGCCGCGCCAGCTCACCGGCGTGCTCCTGCTCGGCATGCGGACGCAGCACCGCGTCCGCCGTCTCTCCGGAGGGACGACCCCCCGGGCCCCCCGGCAACTGCTCTTCGGTCACAGGGCCAGCTCCTTCAACATCTCGTCGCGGAATCGCAGTGTGGCGATCAGTTCGGTCGCGGCCCGCGGCGCGGCTGCGCCCTGCTCGGCCACGAGCACGTCGAGGCGGGACACGGTGGACGGGTCGAGCCGCTGGTCGGCGAGCCGGCACAGCTGGGTGATCAGGTGCTCGTCGCGGCGGGTGGGACGTTCGGCGGACGCGGTGAGCAGGGCGACGACCGCGGACGCGAGCGCGCCCGTCCACGGCCCGGGCACCCGTTCGAGGACCCGCAGTAGATCGGGCCGCCCCTCCACCCAGCGGATCAGGTCGGCCGCCGCCGCGTCGCGTTCCCCCTGGGGCAGCACGGACAGCAGGTCGGCGAGCGCCTCCGGCTCGTCCACCATGACGCCGCCCTTGAGCAGCGCACGCGCCCATTCGGCGTCGCGCCCGGTGAGGGCGGCGCGGGCCCACCCGATGTGGACGTCGCGTCCGTCGGCCTCCGAGTCATTCTGAGGGGACGACCCCCCGGACCCCCCGGCAACGGCGCTGAAGGGGAGGCACACGATCTCCATGGGCGGCAGCCCGAACAGATCCCTCCAGGTGGACAGGGGAGTGCGGGCGAGGATCTCGCGCAGCCACGCGGCACGCGTCCCCACCGGCCCGCCGCCGCTTCTCGGCGCGAACGACCCGCTCGGATGGAACGGGACGCCGTCGCGCGCCATCTCCTCGTCGTGGGCCTGCGGCGGATCGACCTGGATCCACGTCTGCTCGCGCCCCCGCACCGTGTGGACCTTCGGGGTCAGGCAGGCGCGGGCGCGCGCCGCCATCCGCTCCCCGTAGGCGGACCCGGGCAGGCGGGCGAGCAGGTCGGACGCGAGCTGCCGGACGTCCTTGCCCCGGTCCTCCAGGGCCGCCTCCAGGAACTCCTCGTCGTCCGCAGAGAGCCCGTGCCCGAACGTGGCGAGGAAGGCCGCGCGGTCGGGCGCGGGCTCCTTGGCCCACGTCCCGCGCAGCAGTTCCCTCGCCCGCTCCGGGTCGGTGCGGCGGAGCCCCGCCAGGTAGGCCACCCGCCGGTTGCGCGTGCCGGTCTCCCACACCTCCGGGCCGCCGCCGGGATCGTCCGCGGCGCCGACCAGATACGCCCAGTCGGTGTTCTGCAACGCCAGCCACACGCCGCGCCGGCCGGACGCCCGAGCGATCGACGGCCGCAGCATCCGGTCGCCGCGCCCGCGTTCCAGCAGGTCGGGAAGCAGTTGGGCGGGCACCCGCAGGCCCCTGGCCGCCGCCGCCTCCAGCCACTCGGGCAGCACCCTGATCTGCTCGCCGCGCAGGATGCGCCGCAGCCGCGCCGCCGCCTGCGCCGGCACGACCGTGGCGTCCTCCACCGGCGCGAGCGCCACCGGCACGGGCGCCGCGGCGGAGGGGACGCGCCCGGCACGGCGCCGGACGGTGAGCAGCGCCGCCTGGTCGAGCAGCCGCCCCGCCCCGTCGCCCCCTTCGGCGGGAGCACCGGGCAGGACGGGCGGATCACGGCGCTCGGTGCCGAGCAGCGCCGCCGTGACGTGCTCGTTCCACATGGTCACAGGATCACCGTGCCCTCGTCCTCGTGCCATGCGGCCAGCGGGTACAGGCCGCGCGGGCTCCACTCACCGGCCATCGTGACCGGGCCGCCGCCCGACAGCGCGAGCAGCCGCCACGGATCCGCCAGCCGGAGCGGCAGCGCGTCCCCGGCCGCGTCGACCACGTACAGATCGCCTCCTCCGTCACGGGCCAGGCGGACGTTCTCCAGTGTCGCGGGCCAGCGGTCCAGCCACGGGTCGAGCGCGAGCGCCGCCGCGTGCTCGTCCAGGAACCCCTGGACGGACGTCCCGGCGGGCGCTCCCGGGACGGCGGCCCCGAAGCGCTCGGCGACCAGCGCCCGCAGCGGCTGCGACCCGGGGAAGAAGGCCAGCTCCGCATCGACCTCCGTACCCACGATGAGCGACGCGTCCAGGGACGTGCCCGGCGCGGCGAACGACAACACGAGCGCCGGGCGGCCCGTCCGGCGGCCCCGCAGCCACACCCGCCGCGTCGTCAGCAGGTCTTGCGCCGTGTCACGCGACCCGGTCACGCACCAGTGATCCCGGACGCGCTCCCCGCCGGCGACGACCTCGTCCTGCGGGACGGTGAACCCGACACGGGACCGGACGGTGTCGCGCAAACCCTCGGGCAGCTCGTTCCGCCGCCCGTAGGCCCGCACGAGCAGCCGCAGCAGCGCGTACTCCTCCAGCAGGCGGTCGGGCCAGCCGGGTGTCCGGGGGATGGCGGCGAGCCCCCGGACCTGCCCCGCGAGACCGCCCGCCTGCGCGTCGACGAGCCGCCGCGCGGCGTCGTCCCACAGCCGGTAGGGCGCCTTGTCCGCCTGCGCGAGCCCGTGCGCGACCTGGTCGCGGAGCCACTGGTCGAGCTCGGCGAGACCGTCGTCGACGCGCCGTTCGCGCCGTTCCGCGGTCTTCGGGTCCCTGGCCTTGGCCCCCGCCGAGACCCGCCGTCGTACCGCCCGGCCGGCGCGCTCCCGCCGCTCCTCGATCCACTCGGCGGCCCACCCCGGCCGCGCCCCGGCCTCCAGGCCCCCCGTCGCGCCTTCGGCGCCGACGGCGCCGTCGGCCCACAGGAGCAGAAGCGCGAGGGCGTGCTTGCACGGGAACTTCCGGCTCGGGCACGAACACCGGAACGCGGGCTCGGTCAGATCGGCGCACGCCCGGTAGACGGACTTGCCGCTGCCCTGGCACTCGCCCCAGACCGCCTCGTCGTCACATCCCGTCCGGGCCCATCTGCCCGGCTCGGCGAGGCCGCCGGCCGCCTTCGCGGACGCGGCGTCGGGTGCGAGGCCGAGCACCTGGTCCCGGTCCCATCGTTCGCTCACACAGTCGAAACTATCGGCCTCCTCCGACATCCTCGGCATGTTCGCCCGGCGCCGTTTCCGGCTCCGGCTCCCCGCCGCCGGACGGGCGGCGGAGCTGGACGATCAGGAATCCCGCCGCGACCGCCGCCGCCAGGAACAGCAGCACCGTGCCGTCGGAGATCCCCGAGGTCACCCGGCCGGCCCACTGCTCCATCCGGTACTCGGTGTCGACGCCGAGCATCGAGGGGAGCGCGGACGTCCCGTCGAACACCAGGAACAGCGCCCCGAGCGCGATGAAGAACGACCCGGACACCAGCGAGTTGGTGTGCAGCTCAAGGCGTCCCACCCGGAAGGTCCGTCCGCGCAGCCAGCGCCGTCCGCCCAGGCCGAGGCGGTCCCAGAACAGGGCGAGCACGAACAGCGGGAACGCCATGCCGAACGCGTAGACGGCCAGCAGCGCGCTCCCGTACAGGGGGTGGCCGCCGACGGCGGAGATCGTCAGCACACCGCCGAGCACCGGCCCGGCGCAGAACCCGGCCAGCCCGTAGACGGTGCCGAGCAGGTACACGGTCCCGGACGAGCCGGGCTTGATCCGTGCCGCCGCCTCCTGGACGCGCCGGGAGGCGAACCCCAGCCCCAGGATCTGCGCGGCGCCCAGGACGATGACCGTCCAGCCCCCGACGGCCACCACCAGGTCACGGTGGCCGTAGAACAGCCTGCCCACGATCGAGCCCGCCGCTCCGAGCGGCACCAGCGTCGTGCAGAGGCCGGCGTAGAACACCGCCGTGCGCCCGAGGAGCCGCACCCTGCTGCCGAACGCGTACGCGAAGAACGCGGGCAGCAGCAGCGCGCTGCACGGGCTGAGGAGCGAGAACAGCCCGCCGAGGAACGCGGCCGCGATGCCGATGCCGGTCACTGCCCGGCCTCCTTCGCGATCCGCGCGGCACGCTCGATGGCGGCCTCGAACGCGCCGTACGGCTGCGCGCCCAGCATGGGCTGGGAGTTGAGCAGGAAGGCGGGCGTGCTCGGCACGCCGATCCCGTACCCCTCGTCGGTGTCGCGCTGGACGGCGTCGCGCGCCTGCTTGCCGTCCATGTCCGCGCGGAAGCGGGCGAGGTCCGGCACACCGGCCCGCCGGGCCATCTCGACGACCTCCTCCGGGTCGAACGCGCCGCTGTTGCGCTTGCGCTCCTTGGCGTAGGCGACGTCGTGGAACTCCCAGAACCGGCCCTGGAGCGCGGCGGCCTGGCCCGCGCGGGCGGCGGCCTCCGACTCCTCGCCGAAGATCGGGAAGTCCCGCCACTCGATGCGCAGCGTCCCGTCGTCGACGAACTTCATCAGTTTCGGCTTGGTGTCGCGGGCGAACTTCCCGCAGAACGGGCATTGGAAGTCGGCGAACTCGACGAGGACGACCGGCGCGTCCACGCGTCCCAGGGCGCGCGGGTCGCCTGCGTCCCTGCGCGCCGTGTCGGGCATCTTCGTGTCGTTCGATTGGGTCTCGTCCGATGGGCGCGGCGACGCGGCGGACGACGTGGCCGACGCCCCGGCAGTGGGGCTTTCGCCACCGGTGGTCAGCGACACCGCGCCGAGGCCGAGGGAACCGGCCAGAACGACGCCGGCGACGGCGATGACGGTCTTGCTCCGGCGGGCAGGGGTCTTGCTGGGCATGATGCTCCTCGGGAGAGAGAAGAACGGTGGAAGGTCGCGCGGAACAGGCGCGACCGCCTCCGGAGCGACTTCATGCCGGAAGGGGCCGACGCCCTGTTCTGCCGTGCGGCGCGCGATGTGGCGCGCCGCGCGGAAAGAACGGGCGTCTAGATCCGCAGAACGGAGAGGGATACCGGGCTGGGCGCGGGCGGCGCGGGCCCGGCGTAGCGACCGCCGTCTCGCGGTGCGTGCGGGTGAACCGGCCCGGGGAGCCTGATCGCCGGCGCCAGGGCCGCGTCGTACACGGCTTGGGGTGCGGGGTGCGCCTCGGTGGACGACGGTTTCTGTGAGCAGTACCGGCCGCCGTCACCGTCGTCGGCCGAGGTCTGGTCCACCGCCGCCTGGGACTGCGCGACGGCCGCCGGCGCGCTGGGCGCCGAGGGCGGCTCACCGGCTGCGGCGTCCGCGGTGAGCGGCCGCAGGCAGACGGCCGCCGCCAAGGCGAGCAGTACCAGTGTGAGCGTCAGCGCCCGGGTGAAGGGCGCCGGGACCGCGGGCAGCCCGGACGTGCGCGCGGAGGGACTCCGGACCATCCGTGCGTCCCCCCTCTCCGAAGCCGTCGGTTCGCGCCCACAGTACGAAGCGCCCATCGCGGCGGCAAATGCGGGAACGCGGCACCAGGCGCCGCGGCCCCCTTCAGCGTCCGGGCGGGTCAGTATCCGGGGAGCGACGACAGGTCGGGGAGGCCGACGTCCGGGACGAGGAGGGCGCCGCCCGCCAGGAGCGCCAGCAGGGCGGTCGCGCCGAACAGGCTGACCCAGGCCAGGCCCGGGACGCCGGTGAGGTGCGCGAGCTGGTCGGCGTCGGAGCTCGGCGCCATGTGCCGGGAGCGCATCCGCTGCAGCTCGATCACCGGGCGGGTGGCGGCGAGCAGCAGGAACCAGGCGGCCAGGTACGCGAACCCGGCCTGGACCTCGGCGCTGCCCAGCCACGACACCCCGAAGATGATCGCGCCGGTGGCCACCACCGAGAGCACCCCGTAGGCGTTGCGGATCATGATGAGCATCGCCCCGAGCAGCGCGAGCGAGAACCACAGCATCAGCGTGATCCGGCCGCCGGCGAGCAGCAGCGCGAAGAACAGGCCGAGCAGCGGGGGAGTGACGTAGCCCGCCAGCGCCGTGAAGATCATGCCGGGCCCGTGCGGCTTGCCGCGCGAGACCGTCACCCCGGAGGTGTCGGAGTGCAGCTTGATGCCGTCCAGCTTGCGGCCCGTGACGAGGGCGATCAGCGCGTGCCCGCCCTCGTGCGCGATCGTCACGGTGTTGCGCGCGACCCGCCAGGTGGGGCCGTGGAGCACGGCGGCGAGCGCCACGAGGCCGACGAAGGCGACCAGCCACCACGGGGGATCGGGCTGCGTCCCCGTCACGCGGTCCCACAGGTCGGCGATGCTGATGTCTTCCACGTCCACCTCGAAGTCGTCGTCGCGAAGCCCAACATTAGGACGTCATGGATAACGTTCGCGTTCGGTTCTCGGCGGTCATTCGGTGAATACCGGTACGGGACGGCGTTGAAAGCCGTTATTGTGCCCTTCGCGCCGGGGGGTCGCGGCTCCCGACCCGGGATCTGGTGCGACGAGAGGGTGACGGGGATTGATCGGGGACCGATCCCCCGCGCGGGACACGGGCCCGCGCGGCTGGGGGTGCAGTTGAATTGACAGAGAACGCGGGGGTGGACGCGGACGCCCTGGCCGGGCGGTTCGCGCAGATGTTCGCGGCGCTGGCGGGCAACGTCGAGCGGGTGGTGCGCGGCAAGCGGGAGAAGGTCGAGCTGGCGCTCATCTGCCTGCTGTCGGAGGGGCACCTGCTCATCGAGGACGTCCCGGGCGTCGGCAAGACGACCCTGGCGCGGGCGATGTCGGCGTCGGTGGAGGCGGAGTGGACGCGCATCCAGTTCACGCCCGACCTGCTGCCCAGCGACATCACCGGAGTGTCGATCTTCAACCAGGGGACGAACGCGTTCGAGTTCCACCCCGGGCCGATCTTCGCGAACCTCGCCGTCGCCGACGAGATCAACCGCGGCTCGCCGAAGACGCAGTCGGCGCTGCTGGAGGTCATGGAGGAGCGCCGGGTGACCGTGGAGGGCACGCCCCATCCGGTGCCGCGCCCGTTCATGGTGATCGCGACGCAGAACCCGGTCGACATGGACGGCACGTACCCGCTGCCGGAGGCGCAGCTCGACCGGTTCCTGATGCGCATCTCGATGGGCTACCCCGACCACCAGGCCGAGGTGGCGCTGCTCGCGGGCGCGCCGACCGGCGCGATGCTCGACAAGATGCCGCCCGTCATGGGCCGCGAGGACCTCGCCCGGATGATCGACTTCGCGCAGCGGCTGCACGTCGCGCCGCCCCTGTTCGACTACCTGGTGCGGGTCGTCGCGGCCACCCGCGCGCATCCCGACCTGCGGCTCGGCGCGAGCCCGCGGGCCAGCATCGCGCTGCTGCGGGCGGCGCGGGTGCGCGCTGCCGCGGCCGGCCGGTCCTACATCGTCCCGGAGGACGTGAAGGCGCTCGCGGTCCCGGTCATCGCGCACCGGCTCATCGTGACGCCGGAGGCGGAGCTGCGCGGGCGCTCCGGCGCGGACGTGGTCGGGGAGGCGCTGCAGAACGTGCCCACCCCGCAGGCCGCCGGTGTCTGAGGGCGGGCGTGTGACGTGCTGACGCCGCTGGGTTGGGGGACGGCGGCCGTGTCGGCGCCGCTGTACGCGGCGGGCTGGTGGCTCGGCTATCCGGAGCCCGCGATGTTCGGCCTCGCCGGGCTCGCCGCGGTGGCGGGCGCGGCGCTGTGGGCGCTGCCGCAGGCGAAGCTGGACGTCAGCCGCGAGATCGCGCCGAAGAAGGTCGAGCGCGGCGAACCGGCCGTGGGCGTCCTGCACGTCACCAACAAGGGACGCGGTGCGCGGGGGGTGAGCGCGCAGGACGCGGCCGGCTCCGACTCCGTCGCGGTGGACGTTCCCCGGCTGCGGCCCGGCGGCACGCGGACCGTGACCTACCGGCTGCCGACCGGCCGGCGCGGCGAGATCCCGGTGGGGCCGCTGCGGCTGGTGCGCGCCGACCCGCTCAGGCTGGCCCGGCGGATCCGGGAGTACGGCAGGCCGGAGGTGCTGCTCGTCCGGCCGAGGACGGTGCCGCTGTCGCTGCTGCCGTCCGGCCGCGCCCACCATCTGGACGGCCCGACCAGCGACCGGTCCCCGGCGGGGACGGCGACGTTCCACGCGCTGCGCGAGTACGTGATCGGCGACGAGCTGCGCCACATCCACTGGAAGTCCTCGGCGCGGACGGGCACGCTCATGGTCCGCCAGCTCGTCGACGCCAGCCTGCCGACCACGACGATCGTCCTGGAGACGCGGCCCGGAGCGTGGGCCGAGCCCGACGACTTCGAGCTGGCGGTGGACGCGGCGGCGTCGGTCGCGATGGCGGCGGCGTCGGCGAACTTCCCCGTCCGGCTCCTGACCGGCGAAGGGCAGCTCACCGAGACGCGCGGCGGACGCGACGACGTGGAAGCCCTGCTCGACCGGCTCACCTCGGTCGGAACGCAGGAGCGGCCGCAGTCCGCCATGGACGCGGTGCGCCGTGTGCGCGCGGGCGGTTCGCTCGTCGTCGTCACGTCCGGCGCCGTGGAGCTCGGAGAGGTCGCGGCCGTCCGGAACCGCTTCGACCGGGTCGTGGTGCTGCGGGCCCGGCCGCCCGGGCCGGTGTCGGCGCCGCCCGGCGTCCAGGTGATCGACTTCGGCGACCTGGACGGGCTGGCCGGGTCGTGGCGGCGGCTGGGGCGCGTCCGGTGACCCGGTACGCGTCGCTCGCCGTGACGGCCTGCCTCGCCGCCGTCGCCGGACTGTCCTTCCAGCGGGTCTTCGGGTTCGGCCCGGTGGTCCCGGTCGCCGTCGTCGCCGCGGTCGTGCCGGCGCTGCTGTGCGGGCTGCTGTCCGGACCGCGCAAGGGCGGGCCTGGCAAGAGCGGGAACCCGTGGCCGCTGTGGATCTCGCTGGTGCTCACGGTGGTCGCCTGGGCGGGCACGGTGTCGGTCACCGTCCTGCGCCCGGCCCTCAGCGCGGGGACGCTGCCGCAGACGCTCCGCGAGGGCGTGCTCAGCTCGTGGAAGGCGATCCTGACGACGCTGCTGCCCGCCCCGGCCGAACCGGAGCTCCTCCTCCTGGTCAACGTGGTGGTGTGGCTGGCGGCGTTCGCGTCCGCCGAGCTGGCGCTGCGGACCTCGCTGCGCGCCGCGCCGTGCCTGCCGGCGCTCGGCGTGTGGGCGGTCGCGCTCCCGCTGGGCGTGGACGGGCCCGGCTCCAACGCGCCCCTCGCCGCCGCGACCGTCGTGCTGGTCGCGGTCCTCGTCCTCGTCCGCGCCGACGGCTCCGTCCCGCGCGTCGCGTGGCGGCCGCTCGCGATCGGCATGCCCGCCGCCGTCGTGCTGGGGGCGGTGGCGTTCGCGGTGGCGCCGGTCGTCCCGGTCAGCGCCGACCCGTACGATCCGCGCGAGCAGGTGCAGGCCCCGCCGCCGCAGCAGCGCGACGGCGTCAGCCCGCTCGACCGCGTGGGCGGCTGGCTGCTGAACCCCGGCCAGGTCATGTTCACCGTCCAGTCCGGCCGGAACGAGATCGAGCGGCTCGCCGTCCTCGACCGGTTCAACGGCGTGACCTGGTCGTCCACGGCCCGGTTCGTCCCCACCGGGAGCCGCGTGCCGCAAGGCCCGCGGCCGGACCGCACGCACGAGGCGGAGCAGCGCATCACGATCCGCGACCTGCCTGGCGTGTGGGTGCCCGCCCCCGACCGTCCCCGGCAGGTCGACGGGCTCCCCGTCGTCGTCGACCCCGAGAGCGGGGCGCTGGCCGCCGCGCAGCCGCTCCGCCCCGGCCAGACGTACCGGGTCGCCTCCGTCGTGCCCGAATGGACGGCCGAGGACCTCGCCGCCGCGACCGTCGCGACCGACGCCGAGGCCGAGGCGGCGCTCGAACTGCCGTGGGGACCGGGCGCGAAGGAGCCGCCCGTCCAGCTCGCCGAGTTCCGCAGGTTCGCGGAGGCGGCCACGCAGGGCGCGGTGTCGCCGATCGACAAGGCCGCGCTGCTCGCCCAGTACCTCAAGCGCTACGCCAGGTACGACGTGACCGCGCCGCCCGGGCACAGCTACCGCCAGCTCGACTACTTCCTCGCCGAGGGCAGGCGCGGCACCCCCGAGCACTTCGCGACCGCCTACGCCCTGCTCGCCCGGACGCTCGGCCTGCCGTCGCGTGTCGTGGTGGGCTTCGACGGCGGGAACCGCGTGGGCGACACCGTCCAGGTCCGTTCCGGGGACGTGATGGTGTGGCCCGAGATCAAGTTCGAGCGTCTCGGCTGGATCCGCTTCAATCCGCTCCCGGATTCCGGACGCGGCTCCAAGGGCAATGACTCGGTCGCTGCGGGCGAGACGGAACAGAAGCTTGAACAGGCACAGAAGAACGCCGTGTCCCAAGAGCGCGGTGAAGGGCCGGGCAACACCACGGAGAAGGGGCCGCAGAAGAGCGTCGCCGAAGACTCGCCCACACCGTGGTGGGTGTACGCGTCGATCGCGGGGGCCGTGCTGGTCATCGGATACGTGCTCGCCGTCCTGCTCGCTCCCGCCTTGCGCAGGCGGCGCCGCCGGGCCGGATCGCCCGCCGCCCGCATCACCGGCGCCTGGCACCAGGCCCTCGACCACCTGTCGGACGTCGGCCTGTCCACGGCCCGCACACTGACCGCGCACGAGGTGGCGCGGTTCGGCGCGTCCAGCGTCGGCGAGGACGCCCACGGGCATCTGCGCCCGCTCGCCGACCTCGTCAACCGGAGCCGCTTCGCCGCGTCCCGCCCGGACCCGCGCGCCGCCGACCGGGCCTGGCAGCACACCGACGCGCTGGGACGCCTGGTCACCGCCAAGGCCGGGCATCTGCGCCGCCTCCGGCGCCGCCTGCACCCCCGCTCCCTGAAGGACCGCCGCGCACCCGCCGGACGTCCGGCGGAGGCGCCCGTCAGGAGAGGGGCAGGCTGACCGCGATCTCGCCGCCCAGCGCCGCGCCGGTCTCCAGCTCCAGGTCGTCCCCGCTCCAGAACCGCCCCGGGTCGAACCAGTTCGGGCGGCGCCCCTTCGGCAGCAGCCCCATCGCCTGGTAGGTCACCGCGACGATCTCGGCGCAGAACGCCGTCTCCATCGCGTCGGCGCCGCGGCCCGCGTCGCCCTCGGCGGGCCGCCGGATCGGCACCCGCCCGCGCAGCCACCGCGTCGCCAGCTTCGACGTCGACGGGAACGGGGTGCCGTTCAGCCGCGCCACCGCGCGCAGCGCCGCGTCCTCCATCTGCGTGGTCGGCGGCGGTTCGAGCTGCCGCAGCCACGCCCGCTGCCCGTACCGGTTCCCCCACGCCAGGACGGCGTCGCGCAGGTCGTGCAGCTGCGCGCCGCGGTGGTGGCCGCCCGTCCACATGTCCCGCAGCGACCGCCCCAGCTCGGCGTGCCACATCAGCGGCGGAAGGTCGTCGATGACCAGCGACATGCCGACATGGTTGACGGGGCTGTTCGTCGTCATCTGGATGGCGCGGTCCGCGACCGTCCGGCCGCGGAACAGCCACACGTCCCCCGTGCGGGTCAGGTCGGCGGCCTCGTCGAGGGAGATGCTCGTACCAGGCATGATCGATACGGTAGCCGCATGCGATGGTGGAAGACGCTGGGCATCTGGAAAGCACTGGGCATCGCCGGGTTCCTCGGTGTCGCCGCGACCGGGGCGGTGATCGTGCGGTCCGAGCGGCGCCGCCGCTCCTACACGCCCGAGGAGGTCCGGCAGCGCCTCCACGAACGGCTGGACGAGGGGCCGGGGGAGCGCCCGTGACGGTCCGCGCCGTCCGCCCACCCGGCCCCGAGGACCTGGACCGCGCCTGGCGGGCCGTCTCCGCCGAACTCGAGCCGACGCCGCTGGTGCCGTCCGGCCTGGCCCCCGGCGCCCTGCTGAAGCTGGAGACGTTCCAGCCGACCGGCGCGTTCAAGGTGCGCGGCGCGCTCGCGGCCGTCGCGGCGCTCCCCCCGGGGCGGCCGGCCGTCACGGCGAGCGCGGGCAACCACGGGCTCGGCATGGGCTACGCGGCGGCCCGGTCCGGCGCGGACGTCACCGTGGTCGTGTCGACCCGGGCGTCCCGGGTGAAGGTCGACAAGATCGGGGCGTACCCGGTGCGGCTCGTCCAGCACGGGACGACCTACGACGAGGCCGAGGCGCACGCGACGACCCTGCCCGGTCACTACGTCTCGCCGTACAACGACCCGGCGGTCATCGCCGGGCAGGGGACCATCGGGCGGGAACTCGACCGGCAGGCGGACGGGCCCCTCACGGTCGTCGCGCCGGTCGGCGGCGGCGGCCTGCTCGCCGGGCTGTGCCTGTGGGCGCGCGAACGCGGAGACGTGCGGATCGTCGGCGTGGAGTCGGCGGTGTCGCGCGGCGTGTCCGCCTCGGTGTCGGCCGGGCGGGTCGTGGAGGTCGAGGTCGGCGAGACGTTCGCCGACGGACTTCCCGGCAACCTGGAGGCCGGCAGCGTCACACCGGAGGTGATCGGCGGGACCGCCGAGCTGACCGCCGTCGCCGATGACCGGATCCGGACGGCGATGCGGTGGCTGTTCCGCGAGCACGGGCTGGTCGCGGAGGGGGCGGGCGCGGCCGGCGTCGCCGCCGTCCTCGCCGGGAAGACCGAGGTCACCGGCCGCCTCATAGTGATCATTACCGGACGTAACATTACAGTCCCGACATTCACCGACGCCATTCGCGAAAGCTGAACACCATCCTTATCCGGGAAAACACCGGCATCCTGCGGCCGGAACCCACTACGGTTCTCCTCGAACCGGGGGAAGGTGATCGTAGTCGTGCGGGTTGCTGGCCTGAGCTGGATCCGGCGTGACCGCCTGACGGGGCAGGTCGCGGTCGGTCTCGTCGGTGTGCTCGCCATCGCCGCCGCCGTGTACGGAGTGGGCGTCGCGAGCGCACAGTACCGCCTCGCCGACGTCGGCGCCTGGCTGGCCGCGAAGAGCAAGGGAATCGTCGTCCACGTCAACGGCCCCGCGGCCAAGGTGGACGGCAAGGCCGGCGTGATCCCGCAGATGCGCGGCCACAACATCAAGATCGTCCAGGACGGCGCCACGATCCTGATCATCGACCTCGACACGGGCGTGGTCAGCCGGCTCGACCCGTCCCAGCTGAGCATCGGCCAGAGCCGCTCGCTCGGCAAGGGCATCCAGGTCCTCGCCGGAGCCGGGAAGGCCTACACGGTCGACTCGGTCAAGGGCGTCGTGCAGCAGATCGACCCCGTCGGCCTCACCCCCGTCGGCGCGGCCGCCGACCTGCCGCCGGTCCTCGGCCAGGCCGGAATCGACGGCAAGGGCGCGCTCTGGATCCCGGTCTCGCAGAAGGGCGAGGTCGCGGCGTTCAAGGACGGCGAGGTCCAGCCGCCCGTCCGGGTCGGCGAGCCGGGCGACGACCTGGCGCTGACCATCGCGGCCGGCGCCCCGGTCGTCACCGACTCGACCGCCTCCACCGCCACGGTCGTCACCTCGTCCGGGTCGCCGCTCAAGATCAGCCTGCCGACGACCGTGCGGCGGGCGGGCCGCGGCGGCGTGCTGGCCCCCGCGCACACTGACGGCAAGATCGTCCCGCTGCTGGTACCCGGCACGGGATCCCTGGTGACCGTCGACACCGACACAGGGCGGTACTCCAGCACCCGGCTGCCGATGCCGAAGCACCGCTACCGGCCGCCGCAGATGCTCGGCGCGAAGGTCTACATCCCGGACGAGACCGCCGGCGCCCTGATCGTGTACAACTCGGCGGCGAACCGGTTCGAGAAGCCGATCCCGGTGTCGAACCCGCGATCCAGCCTGGACGTCTTCGTCAAGGACGGGATGATCTGGGCGAACGACCCGTCCGGTCCCCGCGCCGTCGTGATCGACCGGCAGGGCGTGCAGAAGGGGATCAACAAGTACAAGGACAGGGTCGCGGGCGGCCCGAAGCGCCGGACGATCCCGCTGCCCGGCGACGGCGACGCCCCGCCGCCGGCCCGCAGGGGCCCGTCCGCGCCGCCGCTGACGCCGCCGGGTCGGCAGCCGACCGGCCCGCCGCGCCCCGGCGATCCTCCGACCGCGCCGACCAACGTGTCGGTCACGCCCGGCGCCGGCACGATGCGGATCGACTTCCAGCCCTCGCAGGGCGAGGGGATCGTCGGGTACGCGCTGAAGGACGTCCCGGCCGGACTGTCGGCCGGCCCGTCCGCGATCGGCCCTGGCGCGGGCCCCTTCACGTTCACGGTCACGGGCGGCGACTGCGGGCAGGAGTACCGGTTCCGCGTCGCGGTGCGGTACAAGGACGCCAACGGCAGGACGCGTGAAGTGCTGTCGACGGCCAGCGACCCCGTCCGGCCGTGCGTGACGCCGGGTGCGCCGACCGGCCTCAAGGCCCAGGCGACCAAGTCCGGGGCGAAGCTGTCCTGGACGGCCCCGCCCGGCGGAGGCTCCGCCACCTACAAGCTCACCTGGAGCGGCCCGGTCTCGGGAAGCAAGACGGTCTCGGCCACGTCCGCGACCCTCGGCGACGTGTGGTCGAACGGGAACTACACCTTCACCGTCGCGGCCGCCAACGGCGCGGGAACCGGCTCGGGCACGACGATCAGCACCAAGCTGACCGGGCCCACGAGCACCTACGCCGTGACGAGCAACGGCAACTCCGACGGCTACATCCGGGAAACGGCGAGTTCCACGAGTGCGAAGGTCGCCACCATGCACGACAACAACGGCGACAAGGTCACCGTGCATTGCAAAGAGCAGGGCCTCTACTACGAGCACCCCAACGATCCCAACCTCGCCGGTGACATGTACACCAACATCACGTGGAAGGGGAACCGCGGCTACGTGATCGGCTACCTGATCACCACGCCCGGCAGCTGGAAGACTCACAACGGGCCGGCGATCTGGAAGTGCGAGCCGTCCAACAGCTGGTAGCCTGCCGACCGGCCTCCGGCTAGCCCCGCTTGTTCTTGTTCTTCGGGATGCAGGTGGGCGCCGACCACGACACGTCCGGCGCCTGACCCTGGTTGAGGCGCAGCACCGCGCCGACCTTGAAGCAGTAACGGGTGTTCGGCCGCAGGCCCGGCACGGTCGCAGCGCGGGAGCCGGCCTGGACGGTGATGAGCGGCTCCGCGCCGGCGGGATGCTGCTGGATGAGCAGCGGCAGATCCTTCGCGGCGGGCGGGAGCGCCCAAGCCAGCGCGGCGGTGCGGCCGACCGGCTTGGCGACGAGCTTGCGCGGCCGGGTGGCGGCCAGCTGCGCGGACGTGATCGGCTCCGGCGGGACGTTCGTCGCCTGCCCCTGCGCGGCCGGCGTGGACCCGCCGGGAGGCTCCGCGGTCTGCTGGTTCCCGTCGCCGCCGCGTGTCAGGGCGAGCGCCCCGATGCCGAGCGCCAGCCCGCCGACGAGCGCGACGCCCGCCGCGACGATGAGGCCGCGGCGCGGCCCGTCGTCCGGCCGGTCGTGGGCGAGCCGGTACGGGTGCGCGTGCGGGGTGGTGTGGGAGCCGCTCGCCCGCGGGTCCCCGGCCTGCGGCGGCGCGTACGGCGGCTGCCCGGCCGCTGCCCAGGTGGCGGCGTCGGGCGCGGCCGGCGGCTGCTGCGGACGCGGGCCGTCCTGGGGGAGGAGGGCGTCCGGGGTCTGCGGCGGTAGCCCGTCCGGATGCCAGGGG
This sequence comes from Spirillospora sp. NPDC048819, assembly GCF_040650055.1. NCBI lineage: Bacteria > Bacillati > Actinomycetota > Actinomycetes > Streptosporangiales > Thermomonosporaceae > Spirillospora > Spirillospora sp. NPDC048819. The sequence goes on from NZ_JBEZGN010000004.1 coordinate 183,316, forward strand.
GACGGTGGCGCGGCGGCCGGCGCCGCGGGTGCGGGCGGCGCCTGGGCGGTGGGCGCCCACTCCGGGACGCGCGGCGGGCCGGAGGTGTCGGGGAACGACATCCGCGGCCCCGAGAGGGAACCGGACGACGAGTAGCCCGAGGACGAGTGACCCGAAGACGAGTAGCCGGAAGACGAGTACCCGGAAGACGACGGGCCGGTGCCGCCGTCGGTCCGCGGGGCGGGCCGGACGGAGCCGCTGCTGTGCGCCACGTCCGTGACCGGAAGCCCCAGCTCGCCCTGCACGCCCTGGAGCGCCTGCGCGAACTCCACGGCGGTCGCGAAGCGCGACTCGGGGGTCTTGGCCATCGCGCGCCCGATGGCGTCGGCGACCTGCTGCGGGACGTCCGGCCGGGGGATCGGCGGCGGCGGGTCGTTCAGGATGCGCAGCATCAGCAGCGCGATGCCCTCGCCGGGCGGCCCCTTGAACGCGGGCTGGCCGGCCAGGAGCTGGTACAGCGTCGAGCCGAGCGAGTAGATGTCGGCGCCGACGCCGGGCGGCCGGCCCTCCAGCACCTCGGGCGCCGCGTGATGCGGCGTGAACGCCTGCGTGTGCGTCGCGTCGAAGGAGTCGACCAGGCGGGCGATGCCGAAGTCGGCGAGGGCCGGCTCCCCGTACCGCGACAGCAGCACGTTCTGCGGCTTGACGTCGCGGTGCAGGACGTCGGTCTCGTGGGTGGCGGCGAGCGCGCCCGCCATCTTCACCCCGATGCGCAGCACGTCCTCGAACGGCAGCGGCCCCTCCCGGGCGAGCCGGTCGGTGAGCGCGCCGTGCTCGAAGTACTCCATCGCGATGTAGGGACGTCCGGAACGGGTGGTGCCGGTGTCGAGCACGGTCACGATGTTGGGGTGGCCGGACAGCCGACCGGTGATCTTGCTCTCCCGCTGGAAGCGCCGCATCGCGGCGTCGTCGACCGAGGCGATCGACAGCACCTTCAGCGCGACCATCCGGTCGAGGTGCTCCTGGTGCGCGCGGTAGACGACGCTGAAGCCGCCCTCGCCGACCTGCTCCAGCACCCGGTAGCCGGGGACGTCCTCGGTCATGGGTGGGGGGATCCTTCTCGGTTGCTCGTCCGGGTCGCGGCGGGGGCGCGATCATTCGATGTCCTGCGGCCCGGGGAGGTTCCCCCGGAGGTCAACAGCGTAGTACGGGGAGGAATCGGGCGAGGCTGGTCTCGCCGGACCGCCGCGGCCCGCCCTCCCCGCGCCGCCCCCAGTACGGAAATAGGGTGACATATCCAATCGCCTGATTAATCGTTGTTCCAATTTCGCCTCGCTCCCGCCGGGAAGCGGCTTAACCTCGGGGTTCGCGACGAGAGAACGGCCCAGAGGGAGTGGCCAGCCGTGACGGAAGATGTCCTGACGAATACGCGCACGGAATCGGAATCGCCGATCTCGAAATCGGCTTATGGCGACCTTGTCCGGATGGCGTACTTCGTTCTTCCCGGCACGGGAAAGCGCGTCTACCGGCTGGCGATCGCGCGCCGGATCGTGGACACCAGCGCGCGCGGCGCCCGGGACCGCTCGCCCGCCGGGCTCGCCCGCCGCCGCACCCGGGTGCTCCGCAGGGCGCTGCGTCCCTCCCGGCGGCTGCACATCGGCCTCGGCCCCTGGCTGCGCGCGCTGCCCGCGCGGCTGCCCGACCCGGCGCTCACCGCGGCGCTGGCCCGGCTACATCCGCACGTCCGCGTCGCCTACGTCCTGCGCCACATCGAGGGACTGCCCCGCTACGCGGTCCACGACCAGCTGGTCGAGCTGCGCGTCCGCGACCCCTGGCCGGTGATCCGCGCGGCCGACGCCGTCACGCCGCCGCCCGTCCGGCGCACCGGACGGTTCGAGCCCGCGCTGCTGCGTCCCGTCCGCAACCGCTCGGTGCTGCCGCTCGCCACCGCCGCCGTCCTCACCGTCGCGCTGGTCTGCGCGCTGGTCATGACGGAGCACGACGATCCCCGCACGCCCGGCCTGCGTCTCGTCTCGGCCGCCCCGGACGCCTGGACGCGCGGCGCCCGCACCCTCGACGCCTGGCCGGCCCGCGGGGACCTCGCCCGAGACCGGGCGTTCACCGGACGCGCCGCCGGCGCCTGGGCGGACGCGCCGGCCGGCCGCCGCGCCGCCGGCGTCGCGCAGCTCCTCTACGCGGGCCGCGTCGACGGCGCGCCCGTCGCCCTGATGCGGGATGGCGGCCGCCTGGCCCGCTACACGCCCGGCGATGCCCTGGAGGTCCTCGAAGCCGGCGAGGACCCGTCCGCCCCGATCGCGCTCGGCGGCGGACGCTACCTTCTCGCTCCCTGGGACACCCGCCCGGAGACCCTCACCGGGGATCGCCTCGCGACCTCGGACGGCGTGACCGCCCCCACCCGCGCCCGGACCGGCTGCGGCCGCGGCCCGCTCTTCCACCTGGGGTCCAGGACGGTCGGCGACCTGGGCGGCCCGCGCGCCGCCGTCCTCACCTACCACTCGCCCGCCCACCGGCCGGGCCCGGCCGGCCCGCCGGACCGCCTGGGCGAGAAGGCGCGGGAGTTCTGGAACCGCCTGGCCTGCCTGACGCCCCGGCCGGACCGCCCGGTCTCCGAGGCGATGGCGTGGAACTTCTGGTCCGGGAAGCTGCCGCACGGCGGGAAGCGCGCCGACTGGTTCTGCACCCGGCTGACCCATTCCGGCGGCGCCGCGACCGCCCGCGCCGCGCTGCTCGCCGCGGAGGACCGCGCGACCGGCCTCTGCGACGCACGCCGCCCCGTGAGCGGAACGTGGTGGCGGTCCCCGTCCGGCCGCTGGTACTACCTGGCCGCCGCCGGGCGCGGCCTCGTCCCGCACGCGGAGGGCGTCCGCCGCCCCACCACGAGGAAACGCCTCCTCACCGCCACCGGCTCCAGGGACACCCCCGTGGAACTCACCGCCCGGTAGCGGCGGGCCGGGTCAGCGCGCGCTTACGTTCATCGTGCACACTAGGGGGACCGAACGAGATTCAGGGAGTCGCACATGGGCCAGGGGCCGCTGTCCGGAGTACGGGTGATCGAGCTGGCCGGTATCGGGCCGGGGCCGTTCGCCGCGATGCTGCTCGCCGACCTCGGCGCCGATGTGATCCGCGTCGACCGCGCCTCCGCGGTCAGGGCCGGCGAGGCGACCGGCGGCACCGACTTCAGCAACCGCGGCAAACGCTCGATCGCGATCGACCTCAAGAGCGAGAAGGGCAAGGAGGTCGTCCTCCGCCTGGTCGAGAAGTCCGACGTCCTCCTCGAAGGGTTCCGGCCCGGCGTCACCGAGCGGCTCGGCCTCGGCCCGGACGACTGCCTCGCCCGCAACCCGGGGCTCGTCTACGGCCGGATGACCGGCTGGGGCCAGGAGGGGCCGCTCTCCCACACCGCCGGCCACGACGTCGCCTACATCGCCATCACCGGCACCCTGCACGCGATCGGCCGCGCCGGCGGCCCGCCGCAGGTCCCGATGAACCTCCTCGGCGACTTCGCGGGCGGCAGCATGTACCTCGTCGTCGGCGTCCTGTCCGCCCTGCTGGAGTCCAAGACGAGCGGGCGCGGCCAGGTCGTCGACACCGCCATCGTGGACGGCGCCGCGCACCTGTCCACCTTCATCCACGGCTTCCTCCGCGGCGGCCTGTGGGAGGACCGCCGCGGCGTCAACATGCTCGACACCGGCGCTCCCTGGTACGACGTCTACGAGACCTCCGACGGCCGCCACATGGCCGTCGGCGCGATCGAGCCCCAGTTCTACGCCGAGTTCCTCCGCCTCGCCGGCCTCGAAGGCGAGGACCTCCCCTCCCAGCACGACCGTGCCGGCTGGCCCGCCCTCCGCGACCGCTTCGCCGCCGTCTTCCGCACGAAGACCCGCGACGAATGGACGGAGATCTTCGTCCCCAGCGACGCCTGCGTGGCGCCCGTCCTGTCCATGGCCGAGGCCGCCGAGCACCCCTACAACACGGCCCGCGACGTCTTCCCCGAACTGGCCGGCCACCCGCAGCCCGCCCCCGCCCCGCGCTTCTCCCGGACCGCCCCCGAGACCGACGGCGTCCCCGCCCTCCCCGGCGGCCAGACCCGCGCCGTCCTGGACGACCTCGGCTTCGACGACGCCGAGACCCTCTTCAAGGAAGGCGCGGTGGCCCAGGCCTGAGCCGGTCCCAAGCCCTGGTCAAGCGATATGCGGGCTGATCCGATTGTGAGTCGTTTGACAATTCCGCCCCGGTAACCGGCGGCCGTCGCACAAGACCGGGCCGGAAAGCGGCCGTACGTTATGGGCACTCCACCCCGACCGGCACGGCGATGAGGGGCCGGACCCGCCCATCCGGGTCGCGGTCTATTTTCGGTGTGCCCGCATTAGGGAGATGCGCATGCGATTCAGGCGGCTCCGATCATTGGCGGTCATCGCGGCGGCGGCGGCCGCGGTACTGGGCACGACCGGCATCACCGCGCCCGCCCACGCCGAGACGAGTCCGGAGGGGGCGAACGACTGGAACTGCCGGCCGTCGTTCTGGCATCCCCGGCCGGTCGTGCTCGTGCACGGGACGTTCGAGAACATGGCGTTCAACTGGCAGAAACTCTCGCCGGAGCTGAAGAAGGCCGGATACTGCGTCTACGCCCTCAATTACGGCGGCCCGCAGGACGGCCCGATCCAGGGGATCTATGACATTCCCCAATCGGCCGGGGAACTGTCGGCGTTCGTCGACCGGGTGCTCGAATCGACGGGGGCGTCCAAGGTCGACATCGTCGGGCACTCGCAGGGCGGCATGATGCCGCGGTACTACATGAAGTTCCTGAACGGGGCCGCGAAGGTCAACAAGCTCGTGGGGATCGTCCCGTCCAACCACGGGACGAACGCGTCCGGGCTGGTGGAGCTGGGCCGCCTGCTCGGCATCACGCAGGCGATCGTGAAGGCCGCGCCCGCGGCGGGCCAGCAGATCGTCGGCTCGGACTTCCTGAAGAAGCTCAACGAGGGCGGCGACACCGTGCCCGGCCCGGAGTACATCGTGCTCGCCACCAAGTACGACGAGGTCGTCACGCCCTACACCTCGGCGTTCCTCAACGGCTCCAACGCGCACAACGTCCTGCTCCAGGACAAGTGCCCGAACGACACCAGCGCGCACGTCGGCATCAACTTCGACCCGGTGATGATCAAGTTCGTGCTGCACTCGCTCGACATCTGGGGCCCGTACTGGCCCATCGACTGCGCGAACCCGCTCGGCTGACCTTCTGCGGACACGACGGCGCCCGGCGGCCTCCCCCTTCGCCGCCGGGCGCCGTTCCGCGTCCGAGGCGGCTCAGCCGACCGCGTCCGCGACGGACTGCGACCAGAGGCCGAGGGCGTCGTCGATCTGCGACTCGGTGACGATCAGCGGCGGGATCATCCGGACGACGTTGCCGTACGCGCCGCAGGTCAGCAGCAGGAGCCCGCGCTCGGTCGCCGCCGTGTGCGCCCGCTGCGCGGCGGCCGCGTCGGGCTCGCCGCCGGGCGCGGTGAACTCGCTGGCCTGCATGAGCCCGAGCCCGCGCACGTCGCCGATCTCCGGGTGGTCGGCGGCGACCTTGCGGAGGCCGTCGTTCAGCCGCGCGCCCTGCCGGGCGGCGTTGCCGACGAGGTCCTCGTCCTGGATGACCTCGAGCGTGGCGAGCGCGGCGGCGCAGGCGACGGCGTTGCCGCCGTAGGTGCCGCCCTGCGAGCCGGGACGGGCCTTCTCCATCAGCTCGGCCGGCGCCGCGATCGCCGACAGCGGGAACCCGCTGGCCAGCCCCTTGGCGGTGATGAGGACGTCGGGACGCGCGGCGGAGTGCTCGTGCCCCCAGAACCGGCCGGTCCGCCCGAACCCGGTCTGCACCTCGTCCATGATGAGCAGGATGCCGTGCCGGTCGGCGCGCTCGCGCAGGCCCTCCAGGAAACCGTCCGGGGCGGGGATGTAACCGCCCTCGCCGAGGACGGGCTCGACGATGAACGCGGCCGTGTCGGACGCGGGGCTCGCGGTGACGAGCAGGTAGTCCAGCTCGCGCAGCGCGAACCGGGTGGCCTCCTCCTCGTCCCAGCCGTACCGGTACGCCTGCGGGAACGGCGCGATGGCGGCGCCCGGCATCAGCGGGCCGATCCCGGCGCGGAACTTGGTGCCCGCGGTGGTCAGCGCGGCGGCCCCCATCGTCCGGCCGTGGAAGGAGCCGTGGAAGACGACGATGTTCTGCCGGCCGGTGGCGTGCCGGGCCAGCCGGATGGACGCCTCGACGGCCTCGCTGCCGCTGTTGAGGAAGAACAGCGAGTCCAGGCCGGACGGCAGCACCTCGCCGAGCGCGTCGGTGAGCCGCAGCAGCGGCTCGTGCATGACCGTCGTGTACTGGCCGTGGATCAGCGTGCCGACCTGACGCTGCGCCGCCTCGACCACGCGCGGGTGGCAGTGGCCCGTGCCCGTGACGCCGATGCCCGCGGTGAAGTCCAGGTGCCGGCGGCCGTCGGTGTCGTACAGGTAGACGCCCTCGCCGCGCGCGGCCAGGACGGGGGTGGCCTGCTTGAGCAGGGGTGACAGCTTCGCCATACGTCGTCCCTCCGGTGCCTTCGGTAGATTGTCGACAATCTGCAATGTAGGTGCCCCTCGGCCCGGATGTCCAGCGCCGAGGGGGCCCGCCGCCGCGAATGTCGCGGCTAGGAGACGCGGAGGCGGTCGATGGAGTCGGTCATGTGCTCCTCGATGAGCGTCAGCAGCCGCTCCTCCTCGCCGTCGCCGATCGCGTCGACCAGCCGCGAATGCTCCTCGACGAGCTCGGACGGCTCCGGGTAGGTGTCCTGCAGCGCGTTCAGGCACATGCGGGTCTCCACCAGCAGCGTGTGCGCCATCCGCTCGAGGCGCGGGCTGCCGGACGAGCTGACCAGCACCTCGTGGAACGCCTGGTCGGCGTCGCTCATCGCGACCCGGTCGCGTTCGCTCGCCGCGTCGACGAGCGCCTCCAGGGCCTCGGTGAGCCGGGCGACCGCCTCACCGCGGTTGCGCTCCATGATGAGCTGGCAGGCCTCCCGCTCGATCGCGAGCCGGGCGAGGTAGACGTCCTCGACGTCCCCCTCGTCCAGCGTGATCACGAAGAGCCCGCGGTGCGGCTCGCTGACGAGCAGTCCCTCCTGGACGAGCCGCTGCATCGCCTCGCGCAGCGGGCCGCGGCTGATGCCTAGCCGGCCGGCCAGCTCGGCCTCGCCGAGCTGGGCGCCGGGCTCCAGCGACCCGTACATGATCGCCGAGCGCAGCTCGTCCGAGACGATCTCGACGGTCGACTTGCGGGGGACGGGTTCCAGCTCACCCAATCGGCCCATGCCGCGGGTCCTTTCCTCATAGCTGCCGGGTATCTCGTTGGTGCTCGAAGACATCCGGCGGGACGGTGGCGGGCACGGCGAAGAGCCGGCCCAGCCCGGTGCGCGGCGAGAGTCCCCCGGGGCCGGACGCGAGCCGCAGCCCCTCCCACACGCTCACCTGATTGGCGGTCAGCACGGGCTTGCCGACCCGTGCCTCCAGCTTGTCGAGCCAGGACACGGTGTGCAGCGCGGTGTCGGGCACCAGCACCGCCTCGGCGTCCGGATGGTCGTTGGCGGCGACGAACGCGAGGACCTCGTCGCGGCCCAGGGTGCCGACCTCGGCGGCGGTGACGATGCCCCGGCAGGACAGCGCCACCACCTCGATGCCGGCGCGGCCGAGGAACGCGACGAACCGCTCCGCGACGTCGGCCGGGTACGTCGCCGCGACCGCGACCCGCGTCACGCCGAGGGCGCGGGCGGCGTTCACGAACGCGAACGACGTGCTGGACGCGGGAACGCCCGCCGCCTCGCGGACGCCCTCGACCTGCTGCGCGGCGCCGTCCCAGCCGAACACGAAGCTTCCGCTGGTGCAGGCCCACACGGCGGCCTGGACGCCCATCCCGCGCAGGGTGCGGGCGCCGTCGCCCAGCACGTCGGCGCCGCCGATGTCCAGCAGGGCGTCGACCCTGTGGGCGTCCTCGCGCATCAGCGTGTGCACGACCGGAAGGCTCACCCCGCCGAGGGCGCGCTCGATGGCGGGGTAGTCGTCCTCAGCGCTGTAGCCGGGATAGAGAAACCCGGCGCGCAACCCGTTCTGGTGCATGGAATCGTCAATCCTACCTTTGCGGATCATCGGCGATCAGGCGGCGGTGGACGGGGCCAGCTGTACGAGCGACTGCCCGGGACCGGCCGCGGAGCGGCCCATCGAGCGCAGCGCCGCGCACATCGTGACCTGGTTGGCGGTCAGGACCGGCTTGCCGATCATCTGTTCCAGCGGGGCGATGATGTCGTAGGTCGGCACGTTCGTGCAGCTGATGAAGACGGCCTCGGCCTCCGGGGCGTCGACCGTCGACACCGCCGACACGATCTCGCCGTAGCCGACTTTCCAGATGTGGCTGAGCAGCCCCATCCCGACCGACGACACCACCTCGATGCCGTACTCGCCGAGAAAGGACACCAGCCGCTCGGTGACGGCGTCTATGTACGGCGTGACGACCGCGATCCGGCTGATGTCGAGCAGCCGCAGCGACTCCACCAGCGCGCCCGAGGTCGTCGTCGACACGGGTGCGCCGGCCATCGTCATCGACTCGTGCAGCCGCAGCTCGCCGGCCTTGCCGCCGATGAAGCTCCCCGACGCGCAGGCGTAGGCGACGGCGAGCGGCTCGGGGGCGAGCACGTCCCGCGTCGCCTGCCGGACGATCGACTGGTCCGACAGCGCGGAGGCCATCTCGACGGTGACCGGCACCGGCACGTACGGCAGCCGGGTCATGAACAGGGACACGTCGTCGGGGGTCCACCGCCACAGCTCGCGGTCAAGGGCGAAGTCGAAAGGGGCGACCACGCCGATGCCGTGCTGGGCGAGCAGTTCGGGGCCGACGACCAGCGTTGGGTCGAACGTCATCTGCGCGCCCACCGCTCTACGAGTCAGCACGGTCGTAGACCAGGCGCTCGCCGACGCCGCCGGAGCGCCACACGTCGTTGCAGGCCTCGGCCATGCGGTCGAGCCCGTCGACGATCGTCGCGTAGACGTTGCCGGGTACCCAGCCGACGTCCCCGTTGAGCAGCAGGTTGTTGCGCCCGTAGAAGATCGCCAGGTCGATGACGCCGGGCAGCGCGTGGATGCCCTTCTCCTCCTTGAAACGCCGGTCGAGCATGCCGCCGGCGAAGGAGAAGTAGACGACGTCGCCCGGGATCGGCGTGACGGTGGGGTTCTCAAGGCCGACCTCGTCCTCGGAGAACCGCTCGACCATCGTGTACACCTCGTTGCGCGCGTACTTGGCGTGGTACGCGTCGCCGCCGAGGGGCAGGGAGCGCCACACGGCCTCGCAGGTGCGCGGCGCGTCCTTTTCCAGCAGCTCCGCGACGCATGACACGCCGCGACGCTCCAGAGTGATGGTCATGAGCTTGGGCATGCCGGACCTCCCCGTGAACAGGGGTGGGCGAGAGCGTCGCCACCCGAAGGACTCTTCCGTTAGAGCGCTCTGGGATCCGTCCTGGCCTTGCGTGGGCAGGTTGCGACGGTCTTGCAGCACACGAGATCTCAGTGCGGTGACCGGGGCCGCGGTGCACCGCGCTGATTGTTGACAATCCTACGAACCGATCCTAGCGTGTCAATGCCTCCCCGAGTTCCCTTCACATAAACTCCGGACTCCCTGAAAGTGGCGCCGATGGAGCATGTCCCGCCCGCACCCGGTGGACCGCCCGACGTGGTGGTGCTCGTCGGGGACGTCCCGCCGCGCGACATGGCGGACGTCGAGCATCGCGCCCGCGTCCGCTACGTGCGCGAGTCAGAGCTCGCGGAGGCACTTCCCGGCGCCGACGTCCTGTTCATGTGGGACTTCCTCTCCGACGCCCTCGCCGGGGCTTGGCCCCGCGCCGGCGGCCCGGGCTGGGTGCACATCGCGAGCGCGGGCGTCGACCGGCTGCTGTTCCCCGGCCTCGTCGAGAGCGACGCGGTCGTCACCAACTCGCGCGGCGTCTTCGACGAGCCGATCGCAGAGTACGTCCTCGGCCTGGTGCTCACGTTCGCCAAGGACCTGCACACGACCGTCCGGCTCCAGGGGGAGAGGCGCTGGCGGCACCGCGAGACCGAGCGGATCACCGGCGCCCGCGCGCTGGTCGTCGGCACCGGGCCGATCGGCCGCGCGATCGCCCGCCGGCTGTCGGCCGCGGGCCTGGCCGTGTCCGGCGCCGGCCGCACGGCCCGCGACGCCGACCCCGACTTCGGGCTCGTCCACCCGATGGAGCGGCTGGACGAGGCGCTCGCCGGAGCCGACTACGTCGTGCTGGCGGCTCCGCTCACCCCGCAGACCCGCGGCATGATCGACGCCGCGGCGCTGGACCGGATGCGGCCGTCCGCGCGGCTGATCAACGTGGGGCGCGGCCAGCTGGTGGACGAGGCCGACCTCGTCGAGGCGCTGCGGGCGGGCCGCATCGCGGGCGCGGCGCTCGACGTCTTCGAGGACGAGCCGCTCCCGGCGTCGTCGCCCCTGTGGGCCATGCCGGACGTCGTCGTCTCCCCGCACATGTCCGGCGACGTGGTCGGCTGGCGGGACGAGCTGGTCCGCCTGTTCGCGGCCAACTTCGACCGCTACCTGTCCGGCCGCCCGCTGCGCAACGTCGTGGACAAGCGGCTCGGCTACGTGGGTTCACCGCAAGGGGCCGGCTCACCGGTGACACAGAGGGGGTAGCAGTGACCGTGACCAAGTCAGAGGTGACCGGGACCGACGCGGCCGACCTGACCGCGACCGAGCTGCTGGAGGAGTACGAGGCCGGGACGCTCTCCCCGGTCGAGGCCGCCGAGGCGGTCCTCGCCCGGATCGAGCGGGACGACCCCGAGCTCAACGCGTTCTGCCTCGTCGACGAGGAGACCACGCTCGCCATGGCACGCGACGCGGCCGACCGGCGGCGGCGCGGCGCCGCGCTCGGGCCGCTGGACGGCGTGCCCGTCTCCATCAAGGACGTCCTGCTCACCCGCGGCTGGCCCACGCTGCGCGGCTCCACGACCATCGACCCGGCGGGCCCGTGGGACGAGGACGCCCCATCCGTCGCGCGCCTCCGCGAGCAGGGCGCGGTGTTCGTCGGCAAGACGACCACGCCCGAGTTCGCGTGGAAGGGCGTGACCGACAACCCGCTCACCGGCGTCACCCGCAACCCGTGGGACCCGTCCCGCACGCCGGGCGGGTCGAGCGGCGGCGCGGCGGCGGCGGTCGCGGCGGGCATGGCGCCGCTCGCCCTCGGCACCGACGGCGGCGGCTCGGTGCGCATCCCCGCCGCGTTCACCGGCACCTTCACCATCAAGCCGACCTACGGCCGCATCCCGCACTACCCGGCGAGCCCGTTCGGGACGCTCGCGCACACCGGCCCGATGACGAACACGGTCGCGGACGCGGCGCTGCTGCTCGACGCGATCTGCGGCCCCGACGGCCGCGACTGGTCGTCGCTGCCGCCGCCCGACGTCCCGTTCAGCGAGGCCGGCCTCGACGACCTGACCGGCCTGCGCGTCGCGTTCAGCCCCGACCTCGGGTTCGCGAAGGTCGATCCCGAGATCGCGGCCTCCGTCGCGGCCGCCGCCGAGTTCTTCGCCGAGCTGGGCGCGAAGGTCGAGCTGGCCGACCCGGGTTTCGGCGACCCCGTCGAGGAGTTCGAGGTCCTGTGGTTCGCGGGCGCCGCCAAGGTGGTCGAGCACCTGCCGCCCGAGGCCCGCGCGCGGCTCGACCCGGGCCTGCGGGAGATCTGCGATCAGGGCGACCGCTACTCCGCCGGCGAGTACCTGACCGCCACGGCGCGCCGCATGGAGCTCGGCCGCATCATGGGCCTGTTCCACGAGCGCTACGACCTGCTGCTCACCCCGACGATGCCGATCGCGGCGTTCGAGGCGGGGCTGGAGGTCCCGCCGGGTTCCCCGTCCCCGCGCTGGACGAGCTGGACCCCGTTCACCTACCCGTTCAACATGACGCAGCAGCCCGCCGCGAACCTGCCGTGCGGCTTCACCTCCGGCGGCCTGCCCATCGGACTCCAGGTCGTCGGCGCCCGGCACGCCGACGCCCTGGTGATGGCCGCCTGCCACGCCTACGAGCAGGCGCGTCCCTGGCCGAAGCGGCGACCCTAGCGGAGCGGAGGCCGCCGGCCGGGAATGCAGGGGCCGTCCCCCCAGAAGGAGTGCCTGCTCAACCGAACGTGATGACCGCGCGGCCCCGGTGGACGCCCTCGTCCATCTCGGCGAGGACGCGCGGCGCGTCGTCCAGCGTGACGGGCGTGACCTCGGGGACGATCCCGTGCGCCACCGCGAAGTCGAGGGTGTCGCGCAGGTCGTGCGGGGACCCGGACGGTACGCCCATCACCCGCAGCCGGTTCACGACGAGCGCCGCCGGGGGCACGCTGACGTTCTCGGCGCCGAAGCCGAGGTAGAGCAGGGTCCCGTCGGGGCGCAGGCCGCCGAACGCGGCGAGTCCCGTGGCGGTGTCGGGTGCGGTGTTCACCACCACGTCCGCGCCGCCCCAGTCCCGCAGCGCCTCGGCCGGGTCCTGCTCGGCGGTCGCGACGAACAGTTCGGCGCCGAAGGTTCTCGCCTCCTCCTCGGCGCGGTGCGACCGGGACACCACGGCGACCCGGGCGCCCATCGCGGCGGCGAACCGGGCCGCCATCGTTCCGACGCCGCCGGTGCCGAGAACGGCGACCTTCGACCCGGCGGCCGTGCCGGCCTGCCGCAGCCCGTTGAACGCGGTGATCCCGGCGCACATCAGCGGCGCGCCCGCCACGGGGTCGAGACCGTCCGGCAGCGGGGTGACGAACCCGGCGCGGCCCAGGAAGTACTCTGCGTAGCCGCCGTCGCGGTTGACGCCGGTGACGGGCCTCGGTGCGCCGGTGCACAGGATCTGGTCGCCGCGCACGCACTGGTCGCAGTGGCCGCACGACCCGTACGGCCATGCGGCGCCGACCGGGGTTCCGGGCTCGGGCCATTCGACGCCCTCGCCGAGCGCGGCGACGACGCCGCTGATCTCGTGTCCGGGGACGATCGGGAACGTCCCGAACGGATAGTGGTCCCGCAGGTGGCCGACCTCGGAGTAGCACATCCCGCACGCGGTGACCTTGACCAGGATCTCGCCGGGGCCCGGTTCGGGCACCGCCCGCTCGACGATCTCCAGCGGCTTGCCGGGTGCGGACAGAAGTGCGCTGCGCATCGCAGGCCTCCCTTTCCATGAGTGGGCATAGCGTTGATACGGCATCAACCATAGCGGCGCTATACGACTATGCATAGCGATGTTCGGCAAATTTCTGTAACATCGATGTTGTGACTGCTCAGAAGGACCCTGACACCCGGGCACGGATCCTGCGGGCGGCCGTCAGGCTGCTCACCGAGGCCGACGGCGAACCGGTCTCGACACGCGCCGTCTGCACGGCCGCCGGAGTCGGGGCGCCGACCCTCTACCACCACTTCGGCGACAAGCGCGGCCTGTTCGACGCCGTCGCCGCGTACGGGTTCGAGGAGTACCTGGCGAGCAAGCGCGCCCAGGACGGCACCGGCGACCCGGTCGACGACCTGCGCCGCGGCTGGGACCTGCACATCGAGTACGGCCGGACGAACCCCGCGTTCTACACCCTCATGTACGGGACGTCCCGCACGCCGCCCGTCGCGGACGAGGCGCACGCCATCCTGCTCGGACTCGTCGGCGCCGTCGCCCGCGCCGGCCGCCTGCGCGTCCCCGTCGACACCGCCGCCCGGATGATCCATGCGGCCGGGGTCGGCGTCACCTTCGCGATCATCGCCGGCGAGGACGACGGCGAGCTGTCGGTCCGGACGAGGGAGGCGATCCTCGGCGCGATCACCGTCTCACCCGGCGGGAAGGAGAACGGGACCGCGTCGGCGTCCGCCCGCGCCGTCGCCCTGCGCGCCGCCCTGACCGCCGACCCGCCACCGCGCCTGACGGCGACTGAAGCGGCCCTGCTCAACGAATGGCTGGATCGGATCGCCGACGGCTAGTCGGGCGGCTAGTCGCCCTCGGCCTGCTTCAGTTCCTTCTCGCGCTTCTTCTGCCGGCTCGACTTGCGGCGCTTCACCCCGACGCCGCCCCAGAACGCCAGGCCCTTGACGACCACCGTGGGCGCGCCGGGCACGCCCGGGCCGCTCGCCCGCTGGTCGAACCCGCCCATGATCCCGAGCCCCTTGACGTGCACGGTGATGTCGTCCGGCACGATGATCTCGAAGCCGCCCATGACGGCCAGCGCCCGGATCGTCGTCTCCGGCCCGTCGAACCGCGCCTCCCGCAGGTCGATCTTGCCGCCGCCCCAGAACGCGAACGCCCGGAATTTGCGGGGGACGTTCCACACGCCCGCCCGCCGGAACCCGCTCATGATCCCGATGCCGCTCTTCCAGGACGGCGCGCCCTCCACCGGGCGCCAGGCGTCCGCCCCGGCCACCGGTGCGGCCGGCGGCGCGGCGCCCGGCGCGGGCAGGTCCCGGGTGAGCGGCTCCAGCTCCCCGTACGTCTTGGCCGCGTACACCGCGTCCAGCCGCTCGTCCAGCTCGGCCAGGGTCAGACGCCCGTCGCCCGCCGCGTCCCGCAGCACCTGCGCGACCCGCTCGCGATCGGCGTCACCGGCGCGCATCTCCGGCGTCGCGGGGGTTCCTGCGCGCTCCGGGAGATTCGTCATGCCCCGAGCCTAAACCGCAGACGCGCCGCGCGGCGACCTGTACCCAGCGTGGTCCGTACAGGAAACGGCGGTGGCCGCCGGCCGCGGCGGCGGTGCTGACGCGGCCGGTGTGCCGGTCGAGGACCGCGACCTCGTCGGGGGCGAAGACCGGTGTGTGCGTCACCAGCATGAGGACCGCGATCGCGGGACTCACGGCGCGCTCCTTCACGGGCCGGCCGGGGGACCGGGGGGCGGGTGACCGGGGCCGGGGAGGAATCGGCCGGTGCGGGCGTCGGCGGGCCGACCGTCCTCGGCGACGAGTTCGCCGCGCAGGTAGGTCCGGACGACCCGGCCGGTGAAGGTCCGGCCGTCGTACGGCGTCCAGCCGGCCTTGGAGCGGACGCCGGAGTCACGGACCGTCCAGGCCCGGGACGGGTCGACGAACGCGATGTCGGCGTCGAATCCCGGCGCGATGCGTCCCTTGCGCGGCCACAGGCCGAACAGGCGGGCCGGGACCTCCGCGTACAGCCGCGCGACGTCCTCGTAGGCGATCATCTGGCGGGCGGCGGCGTCGAGCAGCGCGGGCATCGTCGTGTCGAGGCCGGGCAGCCCGAAGTGGACGTCCCAGATGTCGCCCGACGCCTTCTGCTCCCGGGTGGAGGGCGCGTGGTCGGACGAGACGTGGGTGAGCGGGCCGTCCCGGAGCAGCCCCCACAGGGCCTCCTCGTCACGGTCGTGGCGTGCGCGGGCGGGCGGCGTGAACTTGCGGAACCCGCCGTGCTCCAGAACCTCGTCCTCGCGCAGCAGCAGGTACTGGGGACAGGTCTCGGCGAACAGGCGGGCCCCCGCCGCGCGTTCCCGCCCGAGGTACTCGGCGACCTCGGGATGGCTCACGTGTGCGACGGCCGCCCGCGCCCCCGCCTTGCGGACGAGCACCCCCGCCACCATCGCCGCGACGACCTCGGCCTCCCGGTTGCGCCACTGCGGGACGATCCCGCCGTCACGGCGTCCCGCGTCCCGCAGGACCGCGCCGGCGGACTCGGTCAGCGACTCGTCCTCGCAGTGCAGCAGGCTGACCGCGCCGGCCTCGGCGGTGGCGCGCAGGTGCCGCCACAGGGCCGCGGTGTCGTGCCCCGGCACGCCGTGGGTGGTGCAGGTGAAGACCTTGAAGAACGCCGCACCCGCCTCCCACAGGGGGCGTACGTACGCCTCGGCGTCCGGCCATGCGTGCGCGGCGAGGCCGAAGTCCACGTTCGAGCGGCCGTCCAGGTGGTCGATCTTCGCGCGCAGGTCCCGGACGGTCCGGACCGGCTCGCCGTGCGCGTGTTCGATGATCGTCGTCGTCCCGGCGGCCGCCGCGGCGCGGGTGCCGTGCGGGAAGTCCTCCCGGTCGGTGGCGCCGGGGTCCATCAGGTGGACGTGGGCGTCGACGCCTCCGGGCAGCAGGAGCAGCCCGGAGGCGTCCACCCGCCGCCGCGCCGGCGCGCCGCCGTGGCCGAGACCGACGATCCGGCCGTCGTGCACGGCGACGTCGGCGCGGCGGCGGCCCCCGCCGGTGACGACGGTGCCGCCGGAGATGAGCAGGTCGAGGATGGCCACGGCCCGTCCCTCAGATCCGGTACTCGTCGACGGCGGACGTGGACAGCCGGATGCCGAAGCCGGGCTCGTCGGACAGCTCGATGTGCCCGTCCACCACCCGCACCGGCTCCTCCATGATCGGCTGCCACCAGGGCTGGTACTCCTGCCAGACCGCGTTCGGCGCGGCACAGGCGAGATGCGCCGAGTGCTCCATGAACAGGTGCGGCGTGACGGGCAGCCCGAAGCCCTCGCAGATGTGCGCGGCCTTCATCCACTCGGTGACGCCGCCCATCCGCATGAGGTCGGGCATGACGTAGTCGGCGGCCCGGCCGCGAGCGAGTGTCAGCAGCTCGTCCTTGAAGTAGTTCGACTCGCCCGTGCACAGCGGCATCGGGAGCCGCGCGGCGGCGGCGGTGTAGTCGTCCACCCGGCCGTGCGGGATGGGTTCCTCCAGCCAGAAGACATCGTGCTCCTCCAGGAGCCGCGCCACGGTGAGCGTCCGCTTGAGGTCCCACGCCTGGTTGGCGTCCACCATCAGCTTCACGTCCGGGCCGATGGCCTCGCGCACCGCCTGCACGCGCAGAACGTCCTCGAACTGGTCGGGCAGCCCCGCCCGCATCTTGACGGCGGTGAACCCCTGGTCGACGAGGTCGCGCGCCTCCGCGGCCAGCTCGTCGACCGTGCGGTCGAGCCACAGGCCCTGGCTGGCGTAGGTCTCGATCCGGTTGCGGTACCCGCCGAGTAGGCGGTGCACCGGCAGGCCGGCGGCCTGGCCCGCGATGTCCCAGCACGCGGTGTCCAGGGCGGACATCGCGAGGGCGGCGACGCCGCGGCGGCCGATGAACCCGCAGGCGTCCGACATCCGCCGCCAGTGCGCCTCGGTGGCGAGGGCGTCGTGGCCGGCCAGCGTCTCGCCGAGGTCCTCGATGAACCGGACGAGGGCGGCGACGCGGCCGCGGCCGAACGCGAAGCTCCACGCGACGCCCTCGTGCCCCCCGCGGGTCCGCACCCGCACCAGCGCCGTATCGATCGCCGGGATGGGGAACGCGGCGGTGACGAGCGGTCGGTCGAGGGGAATGGACAGGAAGTCCGTCCGCACTTCGGTGACGGTCGTGGCGGAGGTCATGAGGGGGTCCTCTCCTGTGCGGCGCGTGAGCGCCTGAACGGGCGCGCGAGCGCTGCGAGGATCCGCCTCAGCAGCGACCCGCCCGCGAGCCCGAGCAGGTCGATGGCGTCCTCGGAGCCCGCGGGATCCTTCGCGGGCGCCGGGCGCTCGCTCGTGATCTGCTCGGCCAGCGCGTCCGCGAACCGGCCGATGATCGTGTTGCCGACGTCGGTCATGACGCCGCGGCCGAGCTGCGCTGGCCGTCCGGTGATGTCGAGGTCGGAGCAGACGTCCACGCGGGTCGCCCCGCCTTCGGCCGCGAGCCGCATGGTGACCGTGGCCGCGGCGGTGCCGGCGCCGCGGACGTCCTTGCCCCTGGCCGTGAGCGTCGCCGTGTGGGACGCGGGATCGCGCGAGGTGAACTCCGCACGTCCCTTGTAGGTGAGGGTGACGGGCCCGACCTTCGCCTTGACCCGGCCGCTGAAGGCGTCGCCGTCCACCGACTCGAGCGTCGCGCCGGGCATGCACGGAGCGACCCGCTCGATGTCGAGGAGGACGGCCCACGCCTCGTCCACCGGGATCGGCACCGTGAAGGTGTTCTCGATCCGCATGTCAGCCCCCGTGGCCGATGGCCGCGGTGCCCGCGAGCCAGCGGTAGGTCAGCAGGACGTTCAGCCGGTGGTTGGACCGGACGAGGGCGGCGAACCGGCCGGCCTCCCCGGCCTCTGCGTCCGGGACGATGTCAGACAGCGGCAGCGGGTCGTCCAGCGCCACCTCGTCGAGGACCTTCTGCACGCTCGCGCCCTGGTCCCGCAGACGCGCGACCGAGGCGGCGACGTCGTGCAGGTAGTGCAGGTGCCAGCTGATGCCGGGTTCGGCGGCGGCGAGCGGGCCGTGCCCGGGGACGAGGGTGTCGACGCGGATGGTGGACTTCAGCGCCTGGACGGAGCGGGCGTAGCCGACGGGGTCGCCGGCCAGCAGCATCGGCGGGATGCCGTGGTGGCGGAGGAAGTTGCCGACCCAGGCGACCTTCGCGTCGGGGACGTGGACGACGGTGTCGCCCGATCCGTTGCCGGGCCCGAAGTGCCACAGGTGGACGACCCGCCCGCCGAGGTCGATCTCGCAGAACCGGTCGAAGACGAGGTCGGGCTGCCGCCAGGTGACGACGTCGTCCAGGCCGTCGTCCCCGTACATGCTGCTGAGCCGCAGCTCCTTCTCGTCGTCCAGCGAGATCGACGCCATCGACGCCTTGTTGAGCCGGGACGAGACGAGTGTGACGTCGTCGCCGAACGCGGCGTTCCCGAACGTGTGGTCGCCGTGGAAGGTGGTGTTGGCCAGGTAGCGGACGGGGCGGTCGGTGATCTCGGCGACCACCTCCTGGAGGTAGCGGCCCACGCCGGGGGTGATGCCGGAGTCGATCACCATTGCGGCCCGGTCCCCGACGATCAGCCCGTTGTTGTCCTTGGGGATGCGGTTCGCCATCAGCGCGTAGACGCCGTCGGCGAGTTCGGCGGGGCGCAGCCGCAGGCCGCGCGGGCTGAGGTTCGGCGGGACGAAGTCCTCCTGTCGTTCGCTCATCTCGTGGATCACGGGCAACGGCCAGCAGACCACCTTCGCCCTCCCTTCATATGTACATCTTTATGTATCTTGATACCTAAAGCTAATCAGAAGCACCGGAGCCGTCAAGAGGCGGCCCGGGACGCGGCCGCAGGAGGTGCCCGGGATGACCACCGTCCGGACCAGGAGCAGAGTCCACGTCCTCGCGCTCGGCGGCACGATCGCGATGACCTCGCCGGGAGAGGGGCACGGCGTCCGGCCGGCCCTGAACGCGCGCTCGCTGATCGACGGCGTGCCCGGTCTCGCGGACGTGGCCGAGGTCGGCTTCGACGCCGTGCGGCCCGTCCCCGGCGCGCACCTGCGCCTCGGCGACATCCAGGCGGTCGCCGCGCGGGCCGGGGAACTGCTGGCGGACGGCGCGGACGGCGTGGTCGTCGTCCAGGGCACCGACACGCTGGAGGAGACGGCGTTCGCCCTGGACCTGCTGTGCGCGTCGGACCGCCCCGTCGTGGTCACCGGCGCGATGCGCAACCCGGGCATGCCCGGTGCGGACGGCCCGGCGAACCTGCTCGCCGCGGTGCGGGTGGCGGCGAGCGAGGCGGCCGCGGGCGTGGGAACCGTGGTGGTGATGAACGATGAGATCCACGCGGCGCGGTTCGCGCGCAAGGGGCACACGACACGGCCGTCGGCGTTCGGCGGCGCCGGGGTGGGGCCGATCGGCTGGATCGCCGAGGACCGCGTCCGGGTGCCGCTCCGCCCGGCGCGCCGGGTGCGCCTCGTCCCGCACGGCGGTGCGGAGCCGCCGCCGGTCGCCCTCGTGACCGTCGCGCTCGGGGACGACGGCCGCGTGCTGGCCCGGCTCGCCGGCCTCGGCTACGCGGGGGTCGTGCTGGCCGCGTTCGGCGCCGGGCACGTGCCGGACGCCCTGGTGGACGAGGCGGCCCGGCTCACCGAGTCGATGCCGGTCGTGCTGACGTCCCGGACGGGGGCGGGGGAAGGACTGCGCGCCACCTACGCCTTCCCCGGCTCCGAGACCGACCTGCTGTCGAGGGGCCTGATCGGCGGGGGAGCACTCGACCCCTACAAGGCGCGCGTCCTGCTCTCGCTCGCTCTCGCCGCCGGCTGGGACCGCCGGCGGATCGCGGACGCGATCGAGCGGCTGTCCGCCTAGGCGTTGCGGCGGACAAGGGCGTTATGTATTTTGATACCTAAAAACAGACGTATATATCTGCGGGAGGTGGGCGACGTGGAGCGATGGACGGCGGAGGACGACACGGTGCCGTGCGAGCTGGACGTCAACGGCGGCGCGGAGGCGGTCCGCGTCCCGCCGCGGCGGACCCTGGCCGACGCGCTGCGCGACCACGGGCTCACCGGCACGCGGCTCGGCTGCGAGCACGGGGTCTGCGGGGCCTGCACGGTGCTGATGGACGGCCGTCCCGTCCGGTCGTGCCTGACGCTGGCCGTCCAGGCCGCGGGCTCCCGGATCGAGACGATCGAGGGCGCCGCGCCCGAACTGCGGGCGCTGCGGCGGGCGTTCGACGAGGGCGGCGCGCTCCAGTGCGGATTCTGCACGCCCGGCTTCCTGATGCTCGCGGCCGGGTTGCTGCGCGACGAACCCGGCGCCTCCCCCGAGCGGGTGCGCGAGGTGGTCAGCTCCAACCTCTGCCGCTGCACCGGTGGCGTGCCGATCCTGAAGGCCGTCCTCGCCGCGCAGCGCGAACTGGCCGGGAGCGCGCGATGAAACCGCCGCCGTTCGCCTACGCGCGGGCCGCGACCCTGGACGAGGCGCTCGCCCTCGTCGCCGAGGCCGGGGACGAGGCCAAGTTCCTCGCGGGCGGGCAGAGCCTGCTGCCGCTGCTCGCCTACCGGCTCGCCCGGCCGACGCACCTGGTGGACATCGGCCGCCTGCCCGGCCTGGACCGCATCGAACCGGCCGGCGGCGGGCTCACGATCGGCGGGCTCGTCCGCCACGCCGACCTGGAACGGTCCGCCGCGCTGACCGGGCCGTGGCGGGCGATCCGCGAGGCGGCCGCCCAGATCGGGCACCTCCCGATCAGGGTGCGCGGCACGTTCGGCGGCAGCATCGCGCACGCCGACCCGGCCGCCGAGCTGCCGGTCGTGGCGACCGCGCTGGACGCGGTGTTCGTGCTGCGCTCGGTCACCGGCACGCGGACCGTCCCGGCGGCGGACTTGTTCACCGGCCCCTTCATGACGGTCATCGAACCGCCGGAGGCGCTGGTGGAGATCGGCTTCCCCGCGCCGCCGCCGGGGCTTCGCAGCGTGTTCGAGGAGTTCACCGCCCGCTCGGGCGACTTCGCGCTCGCGTCGGCGGCCGCCGCCGTCGCGCCCGGGGACGACGGCTCCGCGCGGCACGTCCGGATCGCGCTCGGCTCCGTCGGGCCCGTCCCGGTCAGGGCGCACGACGCCGAGGCGTCGCTGGAGGGCGCCGCGCTGACCCCGGACACCGTGGCGGCGGCCGCCCGGCTCGCGGCGGACGGGATCGAGCCGGGCGAGGACGCCTTCGCCCGGCCGGCGTTCCGCCGCGACCTCGTCGCGGCACTGGTCGGGCGGGCCCTGACGCGGCTCATGAACGAAGGAGACAGAGGATGACCGGGATCATCGGCGGCGACGTGCACCGGGACGCGAACGCGCCGCTCCTCGCCGGCACCGCGCAGTACGCGGCCGACCTGCGCCGCGACGGCGAGGTGCACGTCCGCCTCGTCCGCAGCCCCGTCGCGCACGCCCGCATCACCGGGATCGACGTCTCCGAGGCCGCCGCGCACCCGGGCGTCGTGGCGGTCCTCACCGCCGACGACCTCCCGGACGTGCGGATCCCGATCCGGCTCCCGCTGTTCGAGACGCCCGAGGCGAACCGCTTCCTGCAGCCGCCCCTCGCGCGGGAGGTCGTCCGGTACGTGGGCGAGCCGATCGCCGCGGTCGTCGCCACCGACCCCTACCTCGCGGAGGACGCGGCGGAGCTGGTCGACATCGACCTGGACGAGCTGCCCCCGGTCACCGGCATCGCCGACGCGGAGGCGGCCGAGCCGATCCACCCCGCGGCGGGCACGAACGTCGTCGGGACCGTCCCGCTCCGCCACGGCGACGTGGACGCCGCGTTCGCCGCCGCCGACATCGTCGTCCGCGAGCGGTTCCGGATGCACCGGCACACCGCCGTCCCCATGGAGACCCGTGGCCTGCTCGCCGAGGTGGACGAGATCACGGACCGCCTGACGCTGTGGGGCGGGGCCAAGGTGAAGCACTCGGTGCGGCAGGCGCTCGCCGGGATGCTCGGCATCGACGCGGAGCGGATCCGGGTCGCGGAGGTGAACGTCGGCGGCGGCTTCGGCGTGCGCGGCGAGACCTACCCGGAGGACTTCCTCGTCGCGTTCCTCGCCCTGCGGCTGCGCCGGCCGGTGAAGTGGGTGGAGGACCGCGCCGAGCACTTCGTCGCCACCAACCACGCGCGCGAGCAGGAGCACGAGCTGGAGATCGCCGCGACGGCGGACGGCCGGCTGCTGGCCTTCCGCGACCGCGCGGTCGCCGACCACGGCGGCTATGTCCGCTCCCAGGGCATCCTGCCCGAACTGCTGCCCGCCCAGCAGATCGCCGGTCCCTACCGGTGGGAGGCGTTCGCCGTCGAGGCGACCGGCGTCATCACCAACCGCACCCCGGTCGGCACCTACCGGGGACCGGGCATGACGGAGGTGACGTTCGTCCGCGAGCGGCTGCTCGACATGCTCGCCGCCCGGGTGGGCGCCGACCCGGCCGAGCTGCGGCGCCGCAACCTGATCCCGCCCGAGGCGATGCCGTTCACGTTCGCGATGGACGAGGGCTCCGCCGTCCCCGGGCTGACGTACGAGAGCGGTGACTACCCGGCGGCCCTGGACGCCCTGCTCGACGCGGCGGGATACGACGGCCTCCGGCGGGAGGTGGCCGAGCGCCGCGCGGGCGGCGAGTGCGCCGGCATCGGCCTCGCCGCCTACATCGAGATCGGCGCCATCGGGCCGTTCGAGGAGGCCCGGGTCGTTCCGGACCGCGCCGGCGGCTTCACCGTCCACGTCGCGACCGGTTCCCTCGGACAGGGCGCCGAGACGGTGTTCGCGCAGATCGTCGCGGATGCCCTCCGGGTGCGCGTGGAGGACGTCCGGGTCGACTTCTCCGACACCGACGAGATCCCCATGGGCTTCGGGGCGTTCGCGAGCCGCTCGACCCCGATCGCGGGGAACGCCGCCCTGCTCGCCGCCCGCGACCTGCGCGCCAAGGCGGCCGAAGCGCTGGGCGCCGATCCGGACGACGTCGAGTTCGGAGCGGGTCTCGTCCGCGCGGGCGGGGCCTCGCTCCCGGTGGGCAAGGTGGGCGAGGGACGCGCCCGCTTCGACAAGCCCCACCCGACGTTCTCGTTCGGCGGCGCGCTCTCCCTGGTCACTGTGGACCGGGCCACCGGCCGGGTACGGGTGCAGCGCCATGTCGTCATGCACGATGTGGGGCGGGCGGTCAATCCGGCCCTGGTCCGCGGCCAACTCGCCGGCGCGGCGTCCCAGGGGATCGGCGGCGCCCTTCTGGAGGAGCTCCTCTACGACGCACAGGGGCAGCCGCTGTCCACGACATTCGGCGACTACCGGATGCCGACCGCCTCCGAGCTGCCCGAGATCGAGGTCGTCGTGGTCGAGCACCGGCCGCCGGAGTCCAACCCGCTGGGCGCGAAGGGGGCCGGGGAGGCGGGGATGGTGGCCACGCCCGCCGCCGTCGCCAACGCCGTCGCCGACGCGCTCGGTCTGGAGGTCACCCGCCTTCCGCTCACCCCCGACCGCGTGCGGTCACTTCTCCGCGACGCCGGACGCTAGGCCCGGCCGCTCTCGCCGCGCAGCGGGACGCCCTTGCCCTCCAGCTCGTCCAGCAGGGCGAGGCCCTCCTTCGCCCACTCGATCTCGGCGCGGGCCTTGAGGACCTCGCCGCGGAACGCGAACCTGCGGAACGCGACGATCGCCTCGTGCTCCTCCTCGGGCCGCTGCTCCAGCCGACGGCGCAGCAGCGACACCCGGCGCGCGTCCAGGTCGTCCAGCATCCGCTCCCAGCCCTGGAGCGCCCTGGTGAAGTGGTGCAGGTGCTCCCGCATCTGGTGGCGCGCCGACTCGTACGTCGCCTGCTCGAAATGCGCGGCCTTCAGCCGGTACGGGTCCCGCTCGGACTGGTACGGCGTGAGCTCCCGCTCCCACCGCTGCAGCTCGGCCGTGCCCGCCTCGTTGATCGAGTAGACCCGCTTCTCGGCACGCTCGCCGCGCGGCACGACCTGGACGGCGACCAGCCCGTCCCGCTCCATCCGGCGCAGTTCCGGATAGATCTGGCTGTGCGGTGCGCTCCAGACGTAGGCGACGCTCCCGTCGAAGTACTTGACCAGCTCATACCCGGTCATCGGCTGGGCGGTGAGCGTCGCGAGCAGCGCATGGCGCAGTGACATCGTTTACGTCTCCAGATGCGTATGGGGATTCATACTTTTCCACACGCGGGCCCGGAGGGGATCAGGGGTGTGCCGGTTCGAGGCGGACGACGATGGATTTGGAGGTCGGGGTGTTGCTCACCTGCGCGGTGCTGTCGAGGGGGACGAGGACGTTGGTCTCCGGGAAGTACGCCGCCGCGCAGCCCGGCGCGGTCGGGTACGACACGACGCGGAAGGACGGGGCGCGGCGCTCGACGCCGTCCGACCATTCGGAGACCAGGTCGACCATCGCCCCGTCGTCGAGGCCGAGGGCGGACAGGTCGGCCGGGTTGACGAACACGACGCGGCGTCCGGCCTTGATGCCGCGGTAGCGGTCGTCCAGCCCGTAGACGGTGGTGTTGTACTGGTCGTGGCTCCGGACGGTCTGCAGCAGCAGCCGTCCCTCCGGGACCCGCAGCACCTCCAGTTCGTTGACCGTCAGGTTGGCCTTGCCGGTCGCGGTGGGGAACCTGCGCTCGTCGCGGGGCGCGTGGGGGAGGGTGAAGCCGTCGGGTTCGCGGACGCGGGCGTTGTAGTCGGCGAAGCCCGGGACGACACGGGAGATGTGGTCGCGGATCACGTCGTAGTCGCGTTCCATCGCGTCCCAGCCGATGTCCGAGTCCGGGAGCGTCGCCTTCGCGAGACGGCAGACGATCGAGACCTCGGACAGCAGGTCGGCGGACGCGGGGGCGAGGCGGCCCCGGGAGGCGTGCACCATGCCCATCGAGTCCTCGACGGACACCAGCTGCGGTCCGGACTCCTGCTCGTCGCGTTCGGTGCGGCCGAGCGTCGGCAGGATCAGCGCCAGCTCGCCGGCCTCGGCGTGCGAGCGGTTGAGCTTGGTGGACACCTGCGCGGTCAGCCGGCAGCAGCGAAGAGCCCGTTCCGTGACGGCCGAGTCGGGGGTGGCGCGGACGAAGTTGCCGCCCATCCCGAGGAACACCTTCGCGCGGCCGTCGCGCATGGCGCGGATCGCGTCCACGGTGTCGACGCCGTGCTCGCGCGGCGGCTCGAACCCGAACTCGGCGGCGAGCGCGTCCAGGAACTCCGGCTTCGGCTTCTCCCAGATGCCCATCGTCCGGTCGCCCTGGACGTTGGAGTGGCCGCGCACCGGGCAGACGCCCGCACCCGGACGGCCGATGTTGCCGCGCAGCAGCAGGAAGTTGACGATCTCGCGGATCGTCGGCACCGAGTTGCGGTGCTGGGTCAGGCCCATCGCCCAGCAGACGATGATCCGCTTCGCGCCGAGGACGTCGCCGAGCGCGGCGGAGATCTCGCCCCGGGTCAGCCCGGTCGCCTCCAGCACGTCGTCCCAGTCCAGGGCGAGGACGTGCTTCTCGAACTCCTCGAACCCGTGGGCGTGCGCGTCGAGGAACCCGCGGTCGACGGCGTCCGGCGCGTCCGACTCCAGCAGCAGCCGGTTGAGCGCCTGGAACAGGGCCAGGTCGCCGTTCAGCCGGATCTGCAGGAACCGGTCGGCGAGCACCGTGCCCTGCCCGGTCACCCCGGACGGACGCTGCGGGTTCTTGAACCGCATCAGCCCCGCCTCGGGCAGCGGGTTGACGGCGATGATCCGGGCGCCCTCCTTCTTGGCCCGTTCCAGCGCCGACAGCATCCGCGGATGGTTCGTCCCCGGGTTCTGCCCGACGACGAAGATCAGGTCCGCCCGGTAGAGGTCCTCCAGCAGCACCGAGCCCTTGCCGATGCCGATCGTCTCGCTCAGCGCCGACCCGGAGGACTCGTGGCACATGTTGCTGCAGTCCGGCAGGTTGTTCGTGCCGAACGCGCGGACGAACAGCTGGTAGGCGAACGCGGCCTCGTTGCTGGTCCGGCCCGAGGTGTAGAAGACCGCCTCGTCCGGCGACTCCAGCGCGTTCAGCTCGGACGCGAGCAGCCCGAACGCCTCGTCCCACGACACCGGCTCGTAGTGCTCGGACCCGGCGCGCTTCAGCATCGGCTCGGTCAGCCGCCCCTGCTGCCCGAGCCAGTGGTCCGAGCGTTGCGCGAGGTCGGCGACGGTGTGCCGCGCGAAGAACTCGCGGGTGATCCGCCGCGTCGTCGCCTCCTCGGCGACGGCCTTCGCGCCGTTCTCGCAGAACTCGGCCGTGTGCCGGCGGCCGCCCTCCGGCCACGCGCATCCGGGGCAGTCGAAGCCCTTCTTCTGGTTGACGCGCAGCAGCGTCAGCGCGGTGCGCCGCACCCCCATCTGCTCGTACGACTGGCGCAGCGCGGCCGTGACACCGGGCACGCCCGCGGCCCATGTCTTCGGCTTCGAGATCTCAAGGCCCGTGTCGTCGAAGTCGTCGGAGGGCGCCTTGCGGCTCATCGCACACATCCTCGTAGTCGCCTGAGTTCCTCCCACTGTCGCATGAGGACGCCCTCTGGAACCCGACCGGATCCGCACGATGGAAGTGCACTTCATGCCGGCGGGCTCCGATGCCACCGGCGCTACTGGGGCGGGCCTTCCGTCAAGCGGATGGTCGCGGACACGTGGGCGCCCTGGGCGGTGGTCCACTGCATCTGGACGATGTCGCCGGGGTGGTGGGCCATCATCAGCGTCGTGAGGGCGGTGGGGGAGTCGACGGCGCGGCCGTCGAAGGTGACGATGGCGGCGCCGACGGGGACGCGCGCGGTGTCGGCGGGGGTACCGGGGACGACCTCGGCGACGAGGGCGCCCGGGGAGTTGGCGTTGGAGCGGACCTTGACGCCGAGCAGGGCGGTCGGGCCGATGTGCACGGTGGTGGACGCCTCGCCGCGCTGGATCTGCCGGGCGATGTCCAGGGCCCGGTCGGTCGGGATGGCGTACCCGCGGTGGTTCTTCTTCTCCTCGTCCCCGTCCACCGAGAGACCGGCGGACGCGGCGGTGTTGATGCCGATGACCTTGCCCGCGGTGTTCAGCAGCGGGCCGCCCGAGTCGCCGGGCTTGATCGGCGCGTTCGTCTCGATCAGGCCGGTGAGGCGCTCGGTGGTGCCGTTGCTGTCGTCGCGGGCGGTGACGGACTGCTCCAGGGCGGTGACCTTCCCGGTGACGACCCTCGGCGTGCCGCCCTTGCCGCCCGCGTTGCCGACGGCGCTGACCGTGTCGCCGACGTTCACGCCGGACGCGGAGGCGAACGCGGCGGCCTTGAGCCGGGAGGCGCCCTTCAGCCGGATCACCGCGATGTCGCCGGCGCGGTCGTATCCGACGACCTGCGCGGTGTAGGTGCGGCGGTTGTCGGTGTCGGTGCCCATGATCTTGGTGGCGCCCCTGATCACATGGTTGTTGGTCAGCACGAGGCCGGACGGGTCGAGCACGAGGCCGGTCCCGGCGGCGCGGGTGCCGCTCAGGTCCTGCTCGGTCTTGATGTTGACGACGCCCGGGCGCCGGCCGCTGGGCTCGGCGGGCTCGGCGGTGGGCGTCGCCGTGACGGGCGGCGGGACGTCCGTGGTCGCGCCGCCCTCCACGATCCGGCAGCCGGGGGCGAGCAGGGACAGCAGCGTGATCAGGAGTACCGGTATCACGGTACGGGCGCCGCGGCGCACGGTGTCCTCGCTCACCTCGCTGCCTCCTCGCTGTTCCCCCCCATGATTCCCGATTTCCGGGGATTAGTCGTAGATCAGGTGAGGCGTGACCAGGTGGTCGCACGAGGAGGGCGGCGCGGGACGGGCGCCGTCCCGCGCCGGAAGCCCTCAGCGGGTGAAATAGCGCCTGGGGTTCTCCACCAGCATCTGGTCGATCTGGGCGTCGGTGACGCCCGCGTCGCGGAGGGCGGGCAGGACGTCGTCGCTGATGTGCCGGTAGTGCCAGTTCGGCTGCATCGCGGGCACCGTCGCGGGGTCCGGGCCGAACCAGTCGATGAAGCAGCTCGCGTCGTGGCTGAGCACGACCCGGTCGGCGTAGCCGCGCTCGCACAGCGACGCGATCGTGGCCACCCGGTTCTCGGTCGGGTTGATGATGTCGAGGCCGAAGCGGTCCATCCCGAGGATGGCGCCGGTGTCGGCCAGCTCCATCAGGTAGTCGAGGTCGTTGCTGTCGCCGGCGTGCCCGACGACCACCTTGGTGAGGTCCACGCCCTCCTTGCCGAGCAGGTCGACGACCGTCCGCCCGGCGTGGATCGAGCTCTCGGTGTGCACGGTGACCGGCGCGCCCGTCTCCCGGTGCGTCGCGGCGACGGCCCGCAGGATGCGCTCGACGGCGGAGGTGAGGCCGGGGGCGTCCACGGCGCACTTGAGGAACGCGGCCTTGACGCCCGTGCCGGCGATGCCCTCGGTGAGGTCGCGGGTGAAGTCGGCGATCATCGGGTCGGGGCCCTCGTCCAGCATCGTGCCGGGGCCCCGGTGCAGGAACTGGAACGGGATGTCGTGGTAGGTGTAGATGCCCGTGGCGACGATGATGTTGAGATCGGGGACCTGCTCGTTGATCCGCTGGATCCGGGGGATGTAGCGGCCGAGCCCCCACACGGTGGGGTCGGCGATCGTGGTGATGCCGCGTCCGGCCAGCTCCTGGAGCTTGGCCACCGCGTCGGCGACCTTCTCCTCCTCGTCCCACCAGTCGCCCGCGCCGTAGTTCTCGACGTTCTCGGTGCTGAGGACGAAGACGTGCTCGTGCATGAACGTGCGTCCCAGGCCGGCGACGTCGACGGGGCCGCGGACGGTCTCTACTGCGGGCATCAGCTCTCCCTCTGTAGGGCAGCGGGGTTGCATACCGACCGGTCGGTTTTCTGGCAAGCTATGCGCGGGGCACGGCAGAGTCAATGCCCGCGTACATACCCGCTTACATGAGAGGTGCCCAGGTGACAGATACCGAACCGGCGCTCGGCGATGGGGCGGACGTCACCCGGTCGGCGGCGCCCGTCCGGGTGAGCGCGGTCGAGCGGCGGATCCTGGACGCGGCGCTCACCCTGTTCGCCGAACGCGGCTTCGACGGGACGTCCGTGCAGGGCATCGTGGAGGCCGCCGAGGTGACCAAAGGAGCCCTCTACCACTACTTCGACTCCAAGGACGATCTCCTCTACGAGATCTACCATTCGCTGATCGACCGCCAGCTCGCCGACCTCGGCGAGGTGCTGGCGCGCGGGCTGCCGCCGCGCGAGTCCGTCCGTGCCGTTCTGGCCGGGCTGATCCGCAGCACGGCCGAGCACATCGACGAGGCGAAGGTGTTCTCCCGCGAGATGCACCGCCTGGACAGCGCCCGGATGCGCTCGGTCCGCGCCGACCGCCGCCGCTACCACGTGACGTTCCGCGGTCTCATCGAGCAGGGGCAGCGGGACGGGGTGTTCAGCGACGCGACGCCCGCCGAGACCGTCACGATCGTCGCGCTCGGCATGGTCAACCAGATGCCGTCCTGGTACCGGGCCGACGGCCCGAAGACGGCCGGGCGGCTCGCCGACGAGGTCGCCGGCTTCGTCCTGGCCGCCCTGGATCAGCGCCGCGTCTGAAGATCCAGCGCCGTGTTCATTGCGTCGCCCTTGGCGTCGGGCGCTGGGGCGCCCTCCTTCGGCGGGCGTCGCGGCGATCGCTGCATCGCTCCGACTCGCCTAGCGGCTCGCTGCGCGATCAGGTTCTCGCAAGCTCGAACCTGGCTTCGCACGCGATCGCGACGCCTCAGGTCACTGACGGCTGAGGCGACCGGCTGAGGAAGTCGTGTCCGTTGGTAGTGATCCTGCCGTCGCGGCTGGCATCCCTTTGCGGATGCCGAGTGCGGTCTCGGATGCACGCTCTCCACACGTCGAATCCGCCGCCACGAGCGTGCGAGAACTTGATCGCCATTGCAGATGGGAAGGAACGGGCGGCGATATTCAAGACCGTCCAGTGCGGCGCAGCTCCGGCTCGGACGTCCCGCCCATCCACACGTCGAACCCGCGCGCCGCGGGCTTCGGCAGGACGCGCAGCGCCTCGTAGCGGAAGCGCGGGCCGTCGTGGGTGACCTCGTCCTCGGCCCAGAACCGGCGCAGCAGCGGCAGCGCCTCCTCGAAGATCGACGCGCGTTCCTCGCGCCGCACCCCGAACGCCTGCTGCTCCCCGGCGTGGCGCTGCCCGAGCCCGAACGCGGGCAGCAGCCGCCCGCCCGAGAGCACGTCCAGCGAGGCCAGCTCCTTGGCGAGGACGGCGGGGGAGCGGCCCGGGAGGGTCATCACCGCGGTGCCGAACTTGATCCGCGACGTCAGCGGCCGCCGTAAGAAAGGTCGCCCAGCGCCCTACACCAGGGTCAATGCGAACGGTCACGACTTCCTCAGCCCTTGTCCTCAGCCCTCAACGACCTCAGGCGCCGCGATCGCGTGCGAAGCCAGGTTCGAGCTTGCGAGAACCTGATCGCGCAGCGAGCCGCTAGGCGAGTCGGAGCGATGCAGCGATCGCCGCGACGCCCGCCGAAGGAGGGCGCTCCAGCGCCCGACGCCAAGGGCTTCGCAATGAACACCGTGACGGCGGCCGCCAGCACCGCCAGCACGGCGATGGACACCGCCATCGGGACGGCGGTGTCCGGCCCGGCGATCCCCGCCAGCGGCGCGGCGGCCCCGCCCAGCGAGAACTGCGCGACGCCGAGCAGCGCCGACGCGCTGCCCGCCACCCGGGGCGCCCGGCCCCACAGCGCCAGCGCGGTCGTGTTCGGCAGGACGAGCCCCTGCCCGGAGGTGACCAGGAACAGAGCCGGGAGCACCCAGTACAGGCCCGCGCCGGCGAGGACGGCGACGAGCAGGACCAGTCCGCCCACCACGACGATGCCGAGCCCGACGCCCAGGAGCCGCCGCAGCGGTACCCGCCCGGCGAGCCGGCCGCCGATCTGCGCGGCGGCCACGAGCCCGAGGGCGTTGACGCCGAAGGCGACGCTGAACGCCTGCGGCGAAAGGCCGTAGATGTCCTGCAGCACGAACGGCGACCCCGAGACGTAGGTGAACATCGCGGCGAACGCCAGGCCGATCGTCAGCGCGTACCCGGCGAACGTCCGGTCGCCCGCGAGCGCCCGGAACGTGCCCAGCGCGACGCGCAGCCCGCCCGTCGCGCGCCGCTCGGGCGGCAGCGTCTCCCGCAGCCAGAGCAGCGAGGCGAAGAACAGCGCCACGCCGATCCCCGCGAGGACGGCGAACAGGCCCGGCCAGGGCATGAACTGCAGCAGCTGCCCGCCGAAGACGGGCGCGAGGATCGGCGCCAGCCCGGTCACCAGCATCAGCGTCGCGAAGAACCTGGCGGCGGCCACGCCGTCGTAGAGGTCGCGGACGATCGCACGCGCGATCACGATCCCGGCGGCCCCGGCGAAGCCCTGCACCAGCCGCAGCGCGATGAGCGTCTCCACGGTCGGCGCGGCGGCGCACAGCAATGACGCGACGGCGTAGGCGGCGACCCCGACGAGCAGCGGCCGGCGGCGTCCGAACGTGTCGCTGAGCGGCCCCGCCACCGCCTGCCCGACGGCCAGGCCGGCGACGCACGCGGTCAGCGTGAGCTGCGCCTGCACCGCGCCGGTCGACAGGTCGGCGGTCAGCGTGGGCAGCGCCGGAAGGTACATGTCGATCGACAGCGGCGCCACGGCCGTCAGCGCCCCGAGCATGGCGACGAGCCAGAGCCGCCGGTCCGGCGCACGGCCGTGCGACGTTCCGGCGGCCGGATCGGCCGTCTGCGTCATGGTCGCCTCTCCGTCGGAAGAGAGCCGCGGGTGTAGGAGGCTCTGAGAGGGTCCAATCGGATGGCGGCCCGTTATCTTCCATGTCAGGAAGTGGGGTCGGTCACAGTTCGCTCAGAACGGGAATCGTTCGGCGGCGGCGACGACCGCGCCGGTCACGGTGGCGACCGTGAGGACCGAC
The DNA here is from genome assembly GCF_040650055.1 of Spirillospora sp. NPDC048819. Lineage (NCBI taxonomy): Bacteria > Bacillati > Actinomycetota > Actinomycetes > Streptosporangiales > Thermomonosporaceae > Spirillospora > Spirillospora sp. NPDC048819. The sequence continues at coordinate 215,467 of NZ_JBEZGN010000004.1, forward strand.
AGCCCGGACAGCACCGCCCAGCGCCCCACCTGGTACCCGATGGGGACGCGGCTCGGGCCGCGGCCGCGCACCGGCCACGGGGCCCGCAGCGGGGCCGTCCCGGGAAGCTCCTGGGCGGCGTCGGCGCCCTTGCGGTCCGCCCCGGCCGCCCCGCCGGCCGGGGCCAGCCCGGTCACCCAGCCGAGCAGGTCGGCGACGTCCGCCGGCTCGGTGGCCAGGCCGGACGCGAAGTACCGCACCTGGCCCGCGACCTGGTCGAGGGTCCGGACGGTGTTGCCGAGGCCGACGTTCCCGAGCCACTCGCGCAGGCCGGCCTCGGTGTCCAGGCAGCGGCCGATCTCCGTGCGGGCCAGCAGGTCGGTCTTGGTGACGATGACGGCGACGCGCTTCTGATGCCCCTGGTCGGGACGCGAACGCAGCTCGTTCAGCACCCGCTGCAGCGTGTCGGCGGGATCCTCCTCCGATGACGCGGCGGACTGGTCGACGAACTCCCGCTCGTCTCCGGTGAGCGATCCGCGCAGCTGGGGGAGGGCGAACGGGTCCACGACGAACAGCAGCGCCTCGCTGTGGTCCAGGTAGCGCAGCGACTCGACCTCCGTGGCGCCCGTGTAGTGCTCGCCCGCCGGGTCGAACAGGTAGAGGATGCGGCGTGCGCGTCCCGGCAGCTCCACGTCCACCATGGTCGCCAGCGGCAGCTCCGGCCCGGTCTTGGCGAGCCGCCCGCCGCGCTGGAACTCCCGGATCGCGCCCGCGTACGCCTGCGCGTGCCGCTGCTCGACGAACGCGAGCCGCCCGTGGACGGCGCGGACGCGTGCGTGCAGGGCGCGGATGCCGAGGACCATGAACGTGGTCTTGCCGGCGGCCGGGCCGCCGACGAACGGCAGCGGCTCCACGCGGACCCGCCCGATCCGCTCGGGTAGACGTCCGCCGCAGTGCGGACAGTACGCGGCCAGCCGGAACCGTCCGAGCGGGACGGTCGTGGGCAGCCGCGCCCCGCACCGGCACACGTGACGGAACGCGCCGCCCGATCCCGGGGCGAGGCGGGCGTGCCGCGCGCCGCATCCCGGGCATTCGTACTCGGGCAGGCCGATCCGCTCGTAACAGAAGGGGTGCGGGCACGTCTGCAGGATCCGCCCGTACGTCATGAAGACGCGTTCCACCGCCGCCAGGACGAGCACGCACACCAGCCACACGGCGAGGCCGACCGCCGCGACCAGCCCGTACAGGACGGTGAGCGCGAGCACGAACACGCCGGCCGGGACGGCGGCGGCCACGATGCCCGCGCACAGCGCCAGCCAGACGGGGAACACGAAGAAGCCCCAGAACCCGCCGAGCAGCAGCCGGGTCAGGCGGACGATGATGCCCCTGGCCGTCCGGTACACCTGCGGGACGACCGTGCGGCTGATCGTCCACCAGTCGCGCCACACCTGCCCCAGCAGGTAGTGCCGGTAGGCGATCTTCGGTTCGGCGACCGGCGAGGGCCCTTCCAGGGTGGACGGCGCGAGCGTCCGGCACGCGTGCAGGTAGTACAGGCCCAGGGCGGCGGCCCCGGCGACGACGAGCGTCGCGGCGAACAGCACGGGGAACACGTACATGAACCCGAGCCACATGGCCGCGCCCCACACGGCGATCAGCAGCAGCACGAGGATGGGATGCACCGGCTCACCTCCCCCCGCGCGGGGACGGGCCGTCGCCGAGGAGGTCGCGCAGCTCGGCCCGCAGCCGCGGGCTGCGCGCCAGGTGGGCGTCGAGCTGCTTGGCCGCGAGCCACCGGGTGGCCGCCGACCGCACCCATGCCTCCAGGGCGGGTTCGCTGACGCCGCGCGCCTTCAGCCGCAGGACGACCTCGACCAGCTCGTTGCGCTGCTCGACCTCGCCGCCGCGCAGCGGGGCGCGCCCGGCGCGGGCACGTCCCGGCAGCTCGGCGGTCCAGCGCTCGCCGAGCCGGGCGCGGGCGGGCGGGGACAGGGCCGCGAGCAGCTCCGCCCGGAACGCCGGCGGCCGACGGCACAGCCGCCGCGCCGCCCCGACGAACGCCTCGCCCGCGAGCTGCGGGGTGGCGCCGTCCGCGGCCGCGATGTCGTCCAGCGCCCGCGCGGCGCGGGCCGGGCCGGCGGTGATCGCCTTCCCGTACGCCTGGACGAGGGCCGCGTCGCGTCCCGCCCGGCCGCCGGGTACGACCTCGCGGACCCGTTCGGCGAGCCGCAGCGCCGCCGGCTCGGTGAGGCCGTCGCCGCCGGGGAACGCGAGCCGCGTGAACGTCCGGGACGGCAGCCCGGCCAGCGCGGGGCGGCCGGCCACCGCGTCGCCGTGCGCGTCCAGCAGGTCGGCGCATTCGCCGGCGGACGGAGGCTCCGCCCAGACCTCGCCCAGCGCCGCGTCGACGCCGGGATCGCCGTCCAGCCGCAGCAGCTCGCCGGTGACCGGGATCCTGCGTCCCGGATGGCGGCGCCCGACGGACGCCAGCACCGAGGACGCGACCGAGGGCACGGCGCGCAACCGTTCGGCGTGCGCGTAGAGCAGATCGCAGTTCCCGGGGGTGAGCAGCGCCGCCCGCTCCCGCTCACCGGCCGCGCCGAGCCCGGCGAGAACCCCGTCCAGCAGGGCGTCCCGAAGCTCGGCGGGGCACGCGCCGAGCGCCGCGCCGAGATCACCGTCGCCGCGCCGTGCGCACCGCGCCGCCGATGCGGCGACGTCCGCGGGATCGACGCGCACGCCCGCCCGCCCGGCGATCCCCGCGGCCGCCGCGACCTCGGTGATGTCGGACGCCCCGGCCAGCGCGTCCGACACCCGTTCGGTGACGCGGAGCGAGCACTGCCGGGCGACCTCCGCCGCGCCCGCGGCCCGCGCCCGCTCGTGCAGGGCGAGCGCCAGGTCCAGGCCCATCGACGGGACGCCCGGGACGAGATCGCGCCACACCCATTCGGGGATCCCGGACCCGCGCCGCGACAGCAGCTCCGCCGCCGCGCCCTCCTCCGCCGCCGTGACGGTCGCGTCGCCCCGGCAGAGCGCCAGCAGCGCGGCGGCGGCCTCCTGCGCGGGATCGTTCAGCGGCGCCAGCTCGGCGAGGGCGTCGAGGCCGGCGAAGTCCGGGCCGCGCCAGCAGCCGGCGACGGTCCGCGCGAACCGGCTCGCCGCCCCGTCCGGGACGCCCTTGCGGAGGTCGAACGCGGAGGCGTGCGAGGCGTGGTGCTGCGCGCCGGCCCAGATCGCGGGGGTCGTGCCGACGAGGCGCTGCGCCGCGCCGTCCGGGTCGGCGGTGTAGGTGACGAACGACAGGCGCGCCGCCGCCGCGACCGGCAGCGAGTACGACACGACCGCGATCCAGCGGGCGATCAGCTCGACGTCGTCGGCGACGAGCACGACCCGCCCATGGCCCCGGCCGAGGACGCCCGCGACGGCGTCCACGAGATGGCCGAGCAGCGCGTACGGGTCGCCCGGGCCGGAGACGGCGAGCCACGCGGCGAGCGCCTCGGGGTCGAGCGCCGCTCCGGGGGTCAGCTCGTCCAGGGCCTCCAGGACCGGCGTCTCCGGCGCCGGGCGGTGCGTCCAGTGCGGCGCGTTCCAGAGTTCGGCGGGCCGCACCCCCTCCAGCTCGTCCGGCTCGGCCACCACGGCGTGCCCGAAGAAGTTGCCGTAGCGTCCCGAATAGTCGCGGCCGAGGTAGCTGCAGCGCAGCAGCAGCGGACGGCCGTCCACCCGGTCGTACAGGAGCGACACGGGGAACCGGGCCAGCTCGGAGTCGTCGGGCGACGGCGGCGCGTCCGGCGGCGGGCGGTACGACAGGTACGGCGTCACGCCCGCCCGGACACCGTCGGGCAGCCCGGGCGTCTCCGCGACGAACTGGAAACCCGCCCGGCCGGTGGGGCCGCGCCGCGCGGAGGTGTAGTGCAGCTGCCAGGCCACGGCTACGGCCCTCCGGGACGGACGCCGTCGAGCATCCCGAACCGGTAGAGCAGCCAAAGCAGCGGGTCTTCGGCCCGGTACGGCCGGACACCGCCCGCGCCGACGCGCTCCCCGTCCGGGACGGCGCCGAGCGCCGACAGGCCGAACAGCCCGTGGTCGGCGTACTGCTGCCCGAGATAGGTGTCGAGCTGGCCCGCCTGCCACTCGTGCAGAAGCGCCCGGACCTGCTCGTTCACCGCGTCCCTGTCGTCCAGGTCCAGGACGCCCTGGCCGGACCGGGACCGGTGCAGCGCCGACTGCTCCAGCAGCGCCGGCCGCAGCACGTCGATCTTGGTGAGCGCGACCGCGACGGGGACGGGCAGCGGCTCGCCCGGCCGGGTGCCGTGCCGCCGGCGGAGCGTGTCGGTGACGCGGGCGATGATGTTCAGCGGCTCGCTGTCGGGGTCCTCCCCGGCCGCGCGCGGCCCCGGGACGGCGTCGCGCACGCCGGACCGGGCACCGGGCAGCTCCAGCGGATCGACCAGGAAGATGACCGCGTCGGCCGCCTCCAGGTACCGCAGGTGCAGGTCGGTGACCTCGCGGCTGCGCAGGTCCTCGCCCGCGGTATCGAACAGCACCAGCGCGAGCGAGTCGTTGCGGGGGCGCGAGAAACGCCCCCGCCGCGTCCGGGTGAGCAGGTACACCAGCGGCTCGCGGGGACCGGTCGCGGCGCTGGCCGTCGTCGGCAGCAGCCGCCGCTCCTCCAGCAGCGGGCGCGCGAAGTCGCGCTTGTACCGCTCGATCGTGCGGTCGTCGCACGCCACCAGCGACGCGTCCAGCTCCGTCCCGACGCGGTTCATCAGCTCGTGCAGCAGGACGGCGATGTAGGTGCTCTTGCCCGCGTTCTTCGCCCCGACGAGTGCGACGATCCGGCCGGGGGAGTCGCAGTACGCGGACGGGAGCGGGTTGTGGCACTCCGGGCAGGCCCGGTTGCCGGTCGGGAGCCCGCAGTCCGGGCAGTCGGCGCGGCCCCCGCGCCCGGACGCGGAGAACACCGGCGGCAGCGACGCGCCCGCCGTCGACCCCGTGTACGCGGCGAGCTCCTCGTCCAGGACCGGCGCGCAGCCCCGCCGCCGCCCGGCCTGCCCCCGGCACCGGAACAGGATCCGCTGCGGCGCGACGGACGCGAAGCAGTACGGGCAGGTGACGCCCTGCCTGGACGCGCCCTGCCTGAACACGCCCTGCCTGAACACGCCCTGCTTGAACATGCGCGGCCGGGACGGCACACCGGGGATCCCCGCCCGGGCGAGCGGCCTCGCCATCACTGGACCCGCAGCCGGCGGACAGGGGGGTCGCTCAGCTCGACGGCGCCGTCGTCGGCGAAGCAGCGCAGCCAGTACGGCCCGGACACGTCCGGCGCCGCCATCGACAGCTCGCCCGGCACGGGCACCTGCTCCCACCGGCCGAGCGTCTCCCCGTCGGCGGGCCGGTGCGGCATGACCCGCCCGGCGCGCAGCACCAGCGACAGCCGCGCCACCCGCAGCGGGCGGGACGAGGTGAACCGGACGGTCAGCGACCGCCGCCACGGCGGACCCGACCGCAGCACGTCGTAGCGGACGATCGTGCGGGCCGCGACCTCGGCGGTGACCGGCGGCCCGGTCACCCGGGAGCCGCCGACGGTCCCGGCCGCCGCGACCGACAGCTCGACGGGCTCGTCCTCGGGGACGGGCAGCCGGATCCCGCCCTGCGTGTCGTAGGCGGCGCGGGTCACCGCCTCGCCGACGGGCGGCTCGGCGAGCTGCCGCGGCCCGGCGCCGATCCGGTACACGAGGTCGACCTCCGCGACGTCCGCCGGCCAGTCGAACCCGACGTGCACGTAGTCGCCGCGCCGCTCGGCGACCAGCCGGCGCGGCGGCGGCAGGTTCACGTGCCGGTGGTAGGCGCCGATCGCGGCGGTTCCCTCCGCGACGGTCACCGCGAGCAGCCACCCGCTGGAGCCGGGCCGCGCCGCGAGACCGCCGGGGACCGGCGTGCACGCCAGCCGCCGCGTCTCGCGCCGGACCTCCTCCAGCGGGACGAGCGCGCTGCGCGGCCACGGCGGCGGCCCCTCCGACAGCACGAGCTCGACGGTCCCGCTGCCGGGCGGGTCGAACCGGGCCCGGACGAGTCCCGGGTCGGACGCGTCGGTCACGGCGGACAGCTCGTACACCGGCTCGGGCGGCGCGCTCGGCGTGGCCGACGCCCGCACCCCGCCCGTCACGACCTCCCGGCCGGACGAGTCGAGGTACACGGCGCAGATCCGGTAGTGGTGCGTCCGCCCGTTCGGGACGTGTTCGCGGAACCCGTCGCGGCCCGCCGGGACGGTGCGCCCGTCGCGGACGACGACGACCCGCGCCGCCTCTGCGGGGCAGCGCCACCGCCCCGTCACCTGGCCGTCCCCGGCCAGCAGCTCGACGTCACCGGGATCGGGCCGTACCACCAGCGGCCCCGCGACGGCCGGCGCGGAGGCCGCCTCGCCGCGGACCGCGACCACGCCGTAGTACACCGGGACGTTCACGGGCGGCCGCTCGTCGAGCGCCCCGCCGAGGGACGTCCCATCCCTGACATCGCGCGGCGGCCGCTCCACGCGCCGCACGATCTGGTACGCGATGTCCCCACTCGTGGACGGCGACGCCTCCCACGACAGCCGCACCGACGCCCCGCCACGGCGTCCGCCGTCGGCGGGCCCGTCTCCCGCCGGGGGGACGTCCACGTCCGCGCGCAGTGAGGGGACGGGGCGCGGGGGCAGCCGGCGCTGGTGGGCGGCGGCCCCGGGGAGGTCGCGGACGAGGCGGAGCGCGTCGGCGAGGAGCCGGTGGGCGCGGTCGGGGTCGGGGTCGGCGGCGGCGCTCTCGCGGAGGCGCAGCGCGGTGTCGAGACGGTGCCTGGCCTCGGCGGCGAGGACCTCCTCCTCCGGCGGCTCGGCGTCCGCGGAAGTCCGGGGGGCGCCGGAGGCCGGCGGGACGCCCGCGGCGTCCGCCAGCTCCGCCGCCGCGAACACCTCGCCCGCGTCCAGCAGCGCGCGCAGCCGCCCCGCGAGGCCCCCGCCCGGCCCGGTCTCCCGGACGACGGCGAACACCATGCGGCGGGCGTCGCCCTGCTCGATGCCGAGGTCCTCCACCGCGTACCGCAGCAGCGCCCGCTCCGACGCCCGCTGCCGCAGCCGCTCGCGGAGCCTCTCCACCACGTCGTAGAGCACCAGCTCGGGCAGCTCGGCCCCCGACCGCAGCGCGGCGAGGATCGTGTCGGCGTGCGTGGTGCTGGTGTCGCGGCTGCGGCGCGCCCATTCGGCGCCCGCCGCCGCGACCGTGTCCTGGTCGAGCCGCAGGTTCCCGCCCGGCGCGGCGAACCCGTCCAGCAGCCGCACCGGGCCGGTCAGCCGGGCCCCGAACAGGAAGTCGGCCAGGTGCCGCTTGCCGAGGACGTCCAGCGACTCCTGGACCTTCCGGTACGCCGGGTACGGCGCGGCGGACGGCAGCTGGTCGGGCTCGCGGATGTCGATGCGGTCGCCGGCGGCGAGGCCCTCCAGCTCGGCGCGCGCCACGCCGGCGGTGCGGGCGATGCCCTCGACCTCGGCGGGCGTCGCCATCTTCAGCGTCCCGGCCGCGTCGGCGAGCCGGGCGCGCGCCTGCGCGCGGCGCCGCTCGCCGCGTTCGCGCCCGCCGCGCAGCCGCGCCTCCAGCGGCCGCAGGTCGCCGCGTTCGGCGGCGGTGAACAGCGGCGTCAGCTCCCGGTGCTCGGCCTCCAGCCGGTCGATCAGCTTGCGGTACTTCAGCTGCCCGCGGGCCCGCCGCCAGCACTGCCGGACCTCCTTGACCCGCGCCGCGACCGCCGGGCCGTCGAGCAGAGCTCGTCCGTCGAATGGCGGTGGGTGGGGGCTGGAGAACGGTGGATCGGCCAGGGCGTACCGGACGCGCAGATCCTCGGGGGGCTGGTCGCCCGCCGCCCGCGCGGGCTCCAGCACCTCCCGCCGGTAGTCGTCGTCGAACGCCACGGGCGCCTCCAGCTAGCTGACCTGGACCCGGGAGAGGGCCTTCCGGGAGCGCTCGACCTCCTCCTCGGACATGCCGCCGACGTCCACCTTCAGCTCCAGCCGCTCGCCGGTCTCCTTCTCCACCGCCGTGACGTTCAGCAGGCCGGACGAGTCGAGCGCGAACGTGACGCCGATCGGCCAGCCCGCCTTCTTGCCGGGCGGGACGCGGATCTCCCCGGTGGCGATCTCGGTGTTGTCGATCAGGTCGGCGGACTCCACGACCCCGGCCTGCTCCATCACCCGGACGTCGGCGGACGTCTGGTCGTCGTAGACGGTGAAGAAGTCCTCGGTCTTGGAGGCGGGCAGCTCGTCGTTGGCGTGCACGAGATGCGCGACGTTCTCGGCGCCGGTCTCCCGGTCGACCACCACGATCCCGAACGCGTGCGAGGCGACCGTCTTGATCTGCCGCCCGGCGATCTGCTTCTGCTGCTCGGCGGACAGGCCCGCCCGGCTCGCCATCTCCTCGGCGCGCTCCTCGGCGCCCTCCCGGACGAGCCGCCGGTAGGTCTCCTCGAACGCGTACAGCGCCGCGCCCTTGGCGACCGCGAGGTCGGGGTCCTGCAGGCGGGGCGCGAGGCCCAGCTCGGTCTCCAGCCGCGCCGCGACGACCGGCATCTTCGTGGACCCGCCGACGAGGACGAGGTCGTCGTAGTCGTCGACGTTCTTGTCGGCGGCGGTCGCCAAGGTCCGGCCGGTGATCTCGACGGTGCGGTCGAGGAGGTCCTTGGTCAGCTCCTCCAGCTTCTCCCGCGTCACCTCGACCGACGCGACCCGCCCGGCGTGCATCACGCGGACGGTGTGGGCGGTGCGGGTGGTGAGCGCCTTCTTGGCGTCCTCGGCGTCGCGGCGGAGCTGCTGCTCGGTCTGCTTGTCGTCGAGCGGGTCGCCCGCGTCCGGGTGCTCGGCGCGGAACCGCTCGGCCAGGTGCTCGACCAGCCGCGCGTCCCAGTCGGCGCCGCCGAGCTCGTGGTCGCCGTCGGTGCACACCACCTCGATGTGCCCGCCGCGCAGCGAGATGACGGTGGTGTCGAACGTGCCGCCGCCCAGGTCGTACACCAGGATCGTCCTGTCCTGCTCGGGGTTCAGGACGCCGTAGGTGATCGCGGCGGCGATCGGCTCGGACACGATGTCGATGACGTTCAGCCCGGCGATCCGCCCCGCCTTGCGGGTCGCGTCCCGCTCGGCCGCGCCGAAGTAGGCGGGGACCGTGATGACCACGTCGCGGGCCTCCTCGCCCGTCGTGGTGCGCGCGTCCGTCGCGAGCTTCAGCAGGATGAACGCCGACAGCTCCTCGGGGGTGAAGTCGATCCCGTGGATGGGACGCGCCACGTCCCGGCCCATGTCCCGTTTGATCAGGCTGACGACGTTGTCGGGCTCCAGGACCGCGGTGTCCTTCGCGGTGGCGCCGACGATGACGTTCTCGCCGCTCTCGAAGTAGACGACGGACGGGGTGGTGTCGGTGCCCTCCAGGTTGCGCAGGACCGCAGGCCGCCCGACATCGTCGATGGAGGCAATGCAGGAGTACGTGGTTCCGAGGTCGATCCCGTAGACAGCCATGTCCCTCTCACCTATCGGTACCGAGTCCGCTGTTCATCGTCTCGCCGCGCCCCGTCCCGCGCAGGCGGTTTGAGCCGGCCCCGACCGTGTCACCGGCCCCGTTCGATCCGGTCTCGGGGGCTTTGCCCGCCATGTCTTCCGTGCCGTCGCCGGCGGTGCCGCCCCGTTCACCGGCCCCGTGGTCGCCGACGCCGTGCTTGTCCACGCTGTGCTTGCCGACGCTGACGGTCGCCTTGCGCAGCACCTTCCCGCTCTGCTCGAATCCGTCGGACTGGACGGTCGTCACGGTGCCGTCCCGCATCGGGTCGTCGACGGGCGTGACCGCGACCGGCCGGTGCCGGGACGCGTCGTAGGGGGCGCCCGGCTCCACCGTGAACCTCTCCACGCCGAGCCGCGCCAGCGCGTCGGCGACGTCGTCGGCCATCGCCCCCAGCAGCAGCGACGTCCGCAGGGGGTCCGGCGGGTCGGTCAGGTCCGGGGCGGAGAGCCGGTCGGACTCACGGCGCGCCTGGTCGTGCAGCTTGTACAGCGCGGCGCGGACCGGCTCCAGCATCGCCTGCAGCTCCCCGCGCCGCAGCCGCTGGTTCTCCTCGTGCAGCCGGTCGATGACGGCCTCGCGGTGCGCGGCGCGCTCATGCTCGCGGTCGAGCCGCGCGGCGAGCCCGGCCAGGGCGTCCCTGACGTCGGCGCGGAACGCCTCCGTGCCGGGCGGCTCCGTGCCGGGCCGCTCGGTGCCGGGCGGCTCGATGCCGGGCGCCGGATCGTCCCCGGCGGGCCCCGGCTCGGCCCCGGCTCCGGAATGCTCGTTGACTGGGGGGTCCCCGTCCCTCGACACGTGGAGTTACCTTAATGCTGGGAGGCGTGACGCGATAGGCCTGCTGATGACCTTCACTGGACTCTAGTTTGACCTGTACCCGCCATTCCAGCACCGGCAACGGCGGCGTTTTCTCGCGTCGACACCCGCGGGTAACACGATGGAAACAGCCATCGCCGAAGGTGGTGGCATCACACGGGGGAACTGGAGGTGGCGATGTTGTTGCGGATACGCATCCGGCTGCCCGACCGTCCCGGATCGCTGGGGCAGGTGGCCCGCACGCTGGGCGCCGCGGGCGCCGACGTCGTCCAGATGGCGGTGCTGGAGCGCGGCAACGGGCGGGCGATGGACGACTTCACGGTCGTGTGGCCCGCCGGGGCGGGCGTGGAGCGGCTGGTCGAGGGGCTCGGCTCGGTGCCCGGGGTGGAGGTCGCCGGGGTGTGGCCGACGGCCGAGCCGCAGGGCTCCTGCCCGGACGCCGCCGTGATCGGGCAGGTCGCGGCCGACCCGGCGCGCGGCGCCGAGATCCTCGCGGACGCCGTCCCGGCCATCCTGAGCGCCGACTGGGCGGGGCTCGCCGAGCCGGCGGGCGACGAGGCGGGGGAGGCGGTGCTCGCGCACGTCAGCGCCGGCGGCATGACCGGCACCGGCGGCATGCCCGGCGCCGGCGGCCTGGGCGGCGTGACCGGCACCGCCCTGCCGGGGCTCCTGCCGCTCCGCCCGCGCGCGTTCACGGCGCCAGACGGCGTGCACTACGCGATCTCCCCGCTGCTCAGGGGCCGGGTCGCGCTGGTCGCCGCCCGGACGGGGGCACCGCCGTTCCACTGGACGGAGGTGTCGCGGCTGGAGCAGCTCGCGGGCGCGGCCGACATCGTCCTGGCCGGTGACCGCGCCGGACGGTCCGTCGTCTGACCTGGCCTTGCGGGGCACCCGGTTCTAGAGTCGCAGGTTCAGACCCTGCCGCGTTCCCCGGAGGTGGCCGATGGCCGTACTGCTGCGCCCTCACGTCGAGGCGAGGCCCGACGAACCAGCGCTGACCGACGAACGCGGCAGCACGTCCTGGCGGGAGCTGGACGCCAGAACCGACCGGCTGGCGAGCGCGCTGCGCGGCCTGGGCCTGACCACCGGCGACGCGATCGCCATCCACTCCGGCAACCGGCGCGAGTACTTCGAGCTGATGTGCGCCGCGGGCCACATCGGGCTCCGCCACGTCATGGTCAACTGGCACTGGACGGCCGACGAGCTGCGCTACGTCCTGGAGGACGCGGGCGCGCGGGCGCTGTTCTCCGAGGACGTCTTCGGCGACATCGCGCGCGAGGCGTCCGAGGGACTCGGCCTGGACGCCCGCGTCGCGTTCGGCGACGGGATCGCGGGCTTCACCCCCTACGAGGAGTTCTTCGCGGGCGGCGCGCAGGAGGAGATCGCCGACCCGGTGATGGGGTTCCCGATGTTCTACACCTCGGGCACCACCGGGCGGCCGAAGGGCGTGCGCCGCAAGCAGCTCGGCGCGGGCGCCCCGATCGAGACGGCCACGCTCCTCGGGGACGTGTTCGCCGACGTCCTGCAGATCCCCGCGAACGGCCGGTCGCTGCTCGTCGGGCCCGTCTACCACTCGGCGCAGTGGCTGTGGTCCTACGTGTTCATGCTGGTGGGGCGGCCGGTGGTGATGCGGCAGACCTTCGACCCGGCCGAGACGCTCCGGCTCATCGACGAGCACACGATCACGAACGTCCATCTGGTGCCGACGCAGTTCGTCCGGCTTCTGCGGCTGGACGAGGAGACCCGCGCGTCGTTCGCCGGCCACAGCCTCTCGGTCGTGTGGCACGGCGCCGCGCCGTGCTCGCCGGACGTCAAGCGGCAGATGATCGACTGGTTCGGCCCGATCGTCCACGAGTACTACGGCTCCACGGAGGCGGCGGTGAACAGCGTCATCACCGCGCCGGAGTGGCTGGACAAGCCCGGCAGCGTCGGCCGCCCCCTGCCGACGACGGAGGTCCACATCCTGCGCGAGGACGGCGAGCCCGCGGCGCCGGGGGAGCCGGGCCAGATCTTCTTCCGCTACACCAGCGGCGACGACGTCGAGTACTGGGGCGACGAGGACAAGACCCGCTCGATGCACCGCGGGGACCGCCTGTTCACCACCGGCGACGTCGGCTACCTCGACGACGACGGCTACCTGTTCCTGTCCGACCGCGTCATCGACATGATCATCAGCGGCGGGGTGAACATCTATCCGGCGGAGATCGAGGGCGTCCTGATCACCCATCCGTCGGTCCGGGACGTGGCCGTGTTCGGCGTGCCGGACGAGGAGTTCGGCGAGCAGGTGAAGGCCGCCGTCGAGCTCGCCGACGGGGCCGAGCCGTCCGGCGCGCTCGCGGACGAGCTGATCGAGCACGTCCGCACGGCGCTCGCGGGGTACAAGGCGCCGCGCTCGATCGACTTCGTCGACGCGATGCCGAGGACGCCCACCGGCAAGCTCTACAAGCGCCTCCTGCGCGACCCGTACTGGGAGGACCGGACGCAGAAGATCTGACTCACCTAAGCAGCGCGAGGACAGCGTCCAGGTCGGTGAGGCAGGCGTCGGAGCCGAGCCCCTGGGCGACGGTCGCCGCGGCGGCCGTGCCCCAGCGCGCCGACTCCAGGACGTCGCGTCCCCGCGTGAGCCCGGTGATGAACCCGGCGCAGTAGGCGTCGCCGCAGCCGGTGGTGTCGACGACCTCGACGGGCAGGACGGGCAGCCGGTGCACGCCGTCGGCGGTGGCGACGAGGCTGCCGTCCCCGCCGAGGGTGACGATCACCGTCTCCGGACCCCTGGCGAGCAGCGCCTTGGCGGCCTTCTCCGGGTCGTTCTCGCCGGTCATCGCCGCGGCCTGCTCCTCGTTGGGCAGGAAATGGTCGACGTACGGCAGGAACGCGGCGGCGCCGCCGAGGAGGTCGGGCATGTTGGACAGCGGGTCCATCGTCACGACGGTGCCGGTGTCCCTCGCGGCGGCGAGCGTCTCGAAGAACGCGGCGTCGTTGAGGCCGAACGTGACGTCCGGCCCCCCGAGGTGCACCACGGTCGCCGCGGCGAGCAGCCCGGGGCCGACCGCCCCGGCGGTGAGGGTCAGGTTGGCGCCCGGGACGTGGAAGCTCGGCCGCCCGCCGTCGGGCCGGATCGGCAGGATCGACGCGCTCGTCTGGTCGGCGGTCCGCCGGACGAGCCCGCGCACGTCCACGCCGTTCCGCGTCATGATGCGCACCAGCAGGTCGCCGAGGTCGTCGTCCCCGATCGCGCCGACCGAGACGACGTCGTTTCCGAGCCTGGCGAGGGCGACCGCGGTCCCTGCGGCGGCGCCCGCGGCGGTCACCCTGATCTCGTCCACGACGACGGTGTCCTGCCCGCCGGGGATGTTTTCGACGGGCCGCGCGAGCACGTCCAGGATGTGCGCACCCAGTGTTACAACCGCCATGACCACACCCCTTGAAGATCGTCAGGGTCGTAGCGTACGGGGTACGGACCCGAAAATGTGAGAGGTGTTCGCATGTTGCTGAAGGACGAGCGGGAGCGACTGTGCGAGGCCGGCCGCCGCCTCGCCGAGACCGGCCTGGTCACCGGCGCGTCGGGGAACATCAGCGTCCGGTCGGGCGACCTGGTCGCGGTCACGCCGGGCGGGATGATGCTCGACCGGATGGAGCCCGCCGACTGCCCGGTCGTGAACATGTCGGCCCGGCTGGTCGAGGGGGACCGGGCGCCGTCGTCCGAGACGCCCATGCACCTGGCCCTGTACGAGGCGACCCCCGCGGCGGCCATCGTCCACACCCACTCCACCTACGGCGCGGTCGTGGCGACGACCATGTCCGAGTTGCCGCCGATCCACTACAACACCCTCCTGCTCGGCGGCGTGGTCAAGGTCGCCGAGTACGCCACCTACGGGACGCCCGAACTCGCGGAGAACGTCCGCACCGCCATGGCCGGAGGGAAGCGCGCCGCGCTGATGGCCAACCACGGCGGCGTCACGATCGGCCGTGACCTGGACGAGGCGTTCGAGAACGCGCGCCTCCTGGAGTGGCTCTGCGGCGTCTACGTCAGGGCCAAGATGATCGGCGAGCCGCGCATCCTGACGGACGGGGAACTCGCGGCCGTCGTCGAGCGGGGCCTCACGCCCCCGGAGTTCCCCCGCGTGTAACCTAACGCTTGCTAGGTCACCGTGTGGGAGGTCCGCTTTGCCCTTCGTCCTGATCGACAAGCCGCGCCCGCACATCACCCTCATCACGCTCAACCGCCCCGAACGCATGAACGCGATGGCCTTCGACGTCATGGTCCCGTTCCGCGAGGCGCTGGAGGAGGTCAGCCGCGACAACGACACCCGCGTCGTCGTCATCACCGGCGCCGGGCGCGGCTTCTGCTCGGGCGCCGACCTGGAGAACCCGGGCGACCTCCCCGGCATCGACGGGCTCACGCTCCCCACCATCGCGCTCCGCTCGATGGAACTGCTCGACGACGTGATCCGCGCGATGCGCCGCGTCCACCAGCCGGTCATCGCCGCGATCAACGGCCCGGCGATCGGAGGCGGGCTGTGCCTGTCCCTCGCCGCCGACATCAGGCTCGGCGCCGACACCGCCCTGTTCCGCGCCGCCGGCATCAACAACGGCCTCACCGCGAGCGAACTCGGCCTCAGCTACCTGCTGCCCCGCGCGATCGGCGCGTCGCGCGCCTTCGAGATGATGCTGTCCGGCCGCGACGTGGACGCCGCCGAAGCCGAACGCGTCGGCCTGCTCTCCCGCGTCGTCCCGTCCGACAAGCTCCTCGACACCTGCTACGAGCTGGCCGAGCGGATCGCGGGGTTCAGCCGTCCCGGCACCGAGCTGACGAAGCGGATGCTGTGGTCCAGCCTGGACGCCGCGAGCATCGACGCCCACATGGGCCAGGAGGGCCTCGCCCAGCTCTACGTCCGCCTCACCACCCACAACTTCGAAGAAGCGATCAAGGCCCGCAAACAGAACCGCCCGCCCGACTTCAAGGACTGACGCGCGGGCGGCGGCGTGACAGGCTGAGGGAGTGCCGAAGCTCTCGCCGGACGACGCGCGCCACCTGCTGACGACCGTCCCCGTCGCGCGCCTGGCGACCGTCGGGGAGGACTCGCGGCCGCACCTCGTCCCCGTGACGTTCGCCGTCCACCGGGGGACCGTCTACACGGCCGTCGACCACAAGCCGAAGAGCACGCGGGATCTGCGGCGGCTGGCCGACATCCGCGCCAATCCGCACGTCGCGCTGCTGGCCGACCACTACGAGGACGACTGGACCCGGCTCTGGTGGGTCCGCGTGGACGGCCACGCGAACATCGTCCGGGAGCCGGAGAGGATGGCCGAGCCCGTCCGGCTGCTCGCCGGCCGCTACGCCCAGTACCGCGACCGGCCCCCCGAGGGCCCGGTCATCGCCATCGTGATCGAGAACTGGACGGGCTGGGCCGCGTCCTAGTCCCAGGCCCCGCCGATCTTCGCGAGGTCGCCCGCGTACTCGATGCGGGCGCGCCACTCGTCCGGCCAGGCGTCCATGCCGAGGTGCGCGCCGGCGAAGGCCCCCGCCAGGCACGCGATCGAGTCGGAGTCGCCGGAACTGGCGGCGCCGCGCCAGATCGCCTCGACGGGTTCGCCGGGGAAGAACAGGAAGCACAACAGGCCGGTGGCGAAAGCCTCCTCCGCGACCCAGCCCGCCCCCGTGATCTCACAGGGATCGGACGCACGGTCGCCGCGGGCTAGGGCCTCGTCCAGCCGGTCGAGGACGTGCAGGCACTCGTCCCAGCCGCGCGCGATGAACGCCTCCGGCGCGTCCATGCCGGGCCGCTGCCACAGGTCCCCGAGCCAGCGCTCGTGGTAGACGGCGCGCTGGTCGTGGCAGCGGTCGCGGAGCGCGGCGGGCAGGTCGGACGGGTCCATCCCGTCGGCCAGCCACCGGACGGCGAACGCGGTCAGCTCGCTGGCGGCCAACCCGGTCGGATGTCCGTGGGTGAGCGCGGCCTGAAGCTGCGCAGCGCCCGCCCGGGTCTCGTCGGTGAGCCCGGGCGCGAGACCGACAGGCGCGACGCGCATGTTGGCGCCGCAACCCTTGGAACCCGCCACGGTGGCCTGCACCCAGGGCTTCCCGGCGGCCAGGCCCTCGCACGCCCGCAGGCACGTGTTGCCCGGGGCCCGGTTGTTGTCGGGGCTGTGGAGCCAGTCGACGAACCGCCGCCGCCACATCGGCGTGATCAGCTCGGGGGTGAACGGCGGGTTCTCCAGCGCGTCCAGAAGGGCGAGGCCGACGGCGATCGCCATCTGCGTGTCGTCGGTGACCAGCGCCGGATCACCGTTGAGCTGCGTCGGCCCGTGCTCGCCGAAACGCCGGTGGATCTGCTTCATCGTGAGGAACTCGGTCGGCGCGCCCAGGGAGTCCCCGTACGCCGAACCGAACATCGCGCCGCTCGCCCGTCTCATGGGCGGCATTCTGCCTCAACCGGTAGAAGCTCCGCGGAAACCGCCGGGCGTCATCCCGTAGCAGCGGACGAACCAGCGCGTCAGATGGCTCTGGTCGGCGAAGCCCGTCGCCGCCGCGACCTCCCCGATCGCGTCGCCGCGCGCCAGCAGCCGGCGCGCCGCGCGCAGCCGCAGCTGACGCTGGTAGTCGCTCGGCGCCATCCCGTAGGCCCGCCGGAACGCCCGGTACAGCGCGAAGCGGCTGCACCCCGCCGCCTCCGCCAGCTCGTCGGCGCCGACGTCGTCCAGATACGACTCCTCAAGCCGCCGCCGGGCCCGTTCCACGACGCCGTTCGCGGACGAGGGGCGCAGCCGCCGCGTCGCGGCCCGGTCGACCATCGCCCCGACCGTCGCGATCAGCGACTCGTCCCGCCGCAGAGCGGACGCGCCGCCGAGCAGCGCGGCGTGCAGGCCGCGCAGATTCCGCGCCAGGACGGGATCGGCCACGACCGGCGACCCGAACAGAGGAAGCCCGGCCGGACGGTCCGTGATGTCGGCCAGCACCCCGGACACCAGCTCCGGCCCGATGTGCACGATCCGGTAGGTGAACCCCAGTTCGTCGGCGGCGTGCCCGTCGTGCGGATCGTCCGGATTGAACGCGATGACCATCCCGGCCGCGCTCGTGTAGGCGTCGCCGCGGCACCGGAACGCCTGATACCCGTCCTCGGTCACGCCGAACGAGTACGTCTCATGGCTGTGCCGGTGATACACGTGCCGCTCGAAATGGGCGTGCATCGCCTCCAGGGGACGGTCGGGGGACCGCCAGTACCGGCTCCATTCCACGTTCCCAGTCTGGCGCACGAGCGTTCAAGACGGTCCCCGGCCGGATCGGGCAATCTGGCGGGCATGCGTTTCGACACCAAGATCGGGATCGTGGTCCGGGACGACCTGGCCGCGTGGCAGCGGCTCAACGTCACCGCGTTCCTCGCGAGCGCCGTCGCCGGCGCCTTCCCCGGCGTCATCGGCGAGCCCTACGAGGACGCCTCGGGCAACACCTACCTGGCGATGTTCCGGCAGCCCGTCCTGGTCTACGAGGCCGGCGCCGAAGCGATCCGCAAGGCCCACGAGCGCGCTCTCGCCCGCGAGATGGACATCGCGGTCTACATCGAGGACATGTTCAAAACCGGCCACGACGAAGCGAACCGCGAGACCGTCCGCGCCGTCACCGCCGACGAGATGCCGCTCGTCGGGTTCTCCGTCCACGGTCCGAAGAACGGCGTGGACAAGGTGCTCAAGGGGCTGCGGCTGCACCCGTGAGCCCGGCCAGCTCGGCGAGCCGCTCACGATGACGCTCCGGCGCCCCGAACAACTGCCGCGACCCCTGGGCCCGCTTGAAGTACAGGTGCGCGTCGTGCTCCCACGTGAACCCGATGCCGCCGTGCAACTGGATCGCCTCGCTCGCCGTGTGGAAGAAGGCGTCCGAGCAGTACGCCTTGGCCAGCGCCGCCGCCGCCGGCAACTCCGCCGGGCTCTCGTCCGCGGCGGCCGCCGCGTTCAGCACCGCCGACCGCGCCGACTCCACCAGCACGAACATGTCCGCGCACCGGTGCTTGATCGCCTGGAACGACCCGATCGGACGCCCGAACTGGTGCCGCACCTTCGCGTACTCGACCGTCATGTCGAGGGTCTTCTGAGCCCCGCCGAGCTGCTCCGCGGCCAACGCCACCGCCGCCACGTCGAGGGCCCGCAGGACGGCGTCCTCCCCGCCCACCTTCCGAGCCGGAACGCCGTCGAACTCGATCCGCGCGAGCTTCCGCGTCTGATCGAGCGTGGGCAGGACCGTCCGGACGAGCCCTGCGACGTCCTCCACCGCGTAGACCCCGACACCGTCCGGGCCCTTGGCCGCCACCAGGATCAGATCGGCGACGTGCCCGTCCAGGACGAAGTCCTTCGCCCCCCGCAGCATCCCGCCCTCGAACGTCGCCGCCAACGCCCCGAGATCCCAGCGTCCGTCCTGCTCGGCCACCGCCAACGTCGCGATGGTCGACCCGTCTGCGATGCCGGCCAGCAGATCATGACCGCCGTCCCCGGCCTCCAGAGCCGCCGCGGCCGTGATCGCGGCGAGGAACGGCGCGCACACCACGGCCCGTCCCATCTCCTCGAACACGACGGCCAGCTCCCGCACCCCGAACCCGGCGCCGCCGTGCTCCTCACCGATCGCGAGGCCCTGCAGCCCGAGCTGCCCGGCCATCTGCGCCCACATCCCGGGGTCGTAGCCCTCGGCCGTCTCCATCAGCCGCCGCACCTCGGCGGAAGGCGACCGGTCGGCGAAGAAGCGCCGCAGCGCGTCCCTCAGCTCCCGCTGTTCCTCGGTGACGACGAGCTGCATTCCGGCGGCCTCCCACACGTGCTCACGCTTGCCCGGTCATCGTGCCGCACGCCCGCCGCCGGGCCGGCCGGCGTTCCCATCCACCGGGACGGTCAGGGCGCCCAGTCGTGCGGGCCGAGCATGTACCCCCGGCTGGTCGAATGCAGGTGGTTGATCGACACCAGATGCCCGAGCGCCGCCCACAGGTCCTCCTCGGGCGCGCCGACGAGCTCCTCGATCGTGTCGAAGTCCGCCGCGCCGCCGCCCTTGTCGATCGTCGCGACGGTCTCGTACACGGTCAGCTCGAAATCCGTCAGCTCCTGAACGTCCCCGCGCCTGTACCTTCGCTCATCCATAGCGAGAACGTGCCCGTTCCCCGGACCTTCTATCTGTCTGTTCGGGAAGACGCTTCCGCTGCCGGAGCCGTTCGGGATCGAGCTGGACACCTCCGGGTTCGCCTGAGTCGACCGGCGCCAGGACGTCGCCGCGCCTTCCATCCCCCTCGGGCAGGTATATGCCTTGACAGGTATATAACGGCGAGAGAATATAGAGCCATGTCCG
Source organism: Spirillospora sp. NPDC048819 (assembly GCF_040650055.1). Lineage (NCBI taxonomy): Bacteria > Bacillati > Actinomycetota > Actinomycetes > Streptosporangiales > Thermomonosporaceae > Spirillospora > Spirillospora sp. NPDC048819. The sequence continues at coordinate 235,159 of NZ_JBEZGN010000004.1, forward strand.
TCGATACGTTCGCCGTCCTGTCCGAACCGACCCGGCGCCGGATTCTCGACCGGCTCCTGGCGGCCGAGAGCAGCGTGAACGAACTGGTCGAGGCGCTCGACGTCAGTCAGCCCAGGGTGTCCAAGCAGCTGAAGGTGCTCAGGGAAGCCGGTTTCGTCACCTGCCGCACGGAGGCGCAGCGGCGGATCTACCGCGTTCAAGCCGGCCCTTTCCAGGCGCTCGACGACTGGCTTCAGCCGTATCGCGCCCTGTGGGACCGGCATCTCGACGCTCTCGAGCGCCACCTCGACAACCTGGAGGAGTCATGACCACCGACGCATACCGTCCGAGCCCGCTCGCCCGGGCCGACTGCGAGGCGACCGAGGACGGCTGGACGCTCGTCTTCACCCGCGATCTGCGCCACCCGCCCGAGAAGGTGTGGGCCGCGCTCACCGAGCCCGGCCAACTCGCCGCGTGGGCGCCCTACACCGCCGACCGCGATCTCGCGGAGCCGGGAGACGTCACGCTGACGATGATCGACGACGAGAAGCCCGAGGACATGGCGGCCGAGGTCGTCCGCGCCGAACCGCCGGCGCTGCTGGAGCACACCTTCGGCACCGGCCTGCTGCGCTGGGAGCTCGCGGCCACCGGCACCGGCACGCGGCTGACGCTGCGGCACACCGTCGAGGACCGCGACTGGATCCCGAAGGTCGCGGCCGGCTGGCACATCTGCCTCGACGTGGCCGAGAAGCTGCTCGACGGGCGCCCGATCCCGCCGATCCGCGGCGCCGCGGCGGCGGACTTCGGCTGGTCCGAACTCAACGATCGGTACGCGCAGAGGTTCGGCATGCCCAGCACCGGTCTCCCCGAGCATCTGAAGGGCGAGAGCGAGGAGTCCTGACCGGGCGCACGGCTATCGCCGGTCGGCATGGGGTGACTCCAGCATGGGGACGAGGAAACGCCGGGCCACCGCGGCCAGCCGTTCGTCGTCGTCGAGGTCGATGAGGTGGCTGGGGATCGCCAGGAAGGAGGCGGAGACCCGCACCATCATCTCGGCCACCATGTCGACGTCCAGGTCGTCCGAGACGTTTCCGGCGCGTTGTTCGTGGCGGAGTTGGCCCGCGACGAACTGCCGCACCGTGGCGACGGTCCGGCCCCCGTCGTTGATCATGGAGGAGACGAGCAGGTCCGGTTCCGCCGCGATCATGCCGCCGATCAGCGGGTTGCGCTGGATGGCGCGCAACGAGCTCACGAAGCCCAGCACCACACGGTCGGCGACGGTCTCGGCCTGCTGGATGTCGATGAGGAACCGGTCGAAATAGCGGCGGTACTCCCGCAGCACCACCTGTTCGACCAGAGCGTCCTTGGTGGAGAACCGCCGGTAGACCGTGATGCGCGAAACGCCGGCGCGCCGGGCCACGTCCTCCATGGTGGAGCGCTGGATGCCCATCCGGCAGAACTGCTCATGGGCCGCGTCGAGGATGCGCGCACGGGGTTCGTCTGCGTCGTCGACATGGCCGACGGCGTCGGTGTAGGCCCGTTCGAGTAACGATTCCTGGCTCGATGTCGCCATGAGCGCGGACGGTGCAGGTTCCACGTTCTCCTCCCGAAGAGGCCGATTCCGCCTTAAATCACCGACACTCTGGGCCTTGTGATGGCCGACACACTGTGCTGTCATTGCTGCCGTGTCAATGATACGCAGATGCAGGTTGCGTATCACCATATCAGCAAGGCGCGCTCGGCCCGAGGAGGAGCGAAGGCATGGAGAGACCCAGCAGGCGGAACGTGCTGGTGACCGGTGGGACGCTGGGCGTGGTGGGCGCACTGAGCGCCGCCTCGCCCGCGCAGGCGTCCGCACTGTGGACGTGGTCGCCCAAGGGCTCGGTCGCGGGCGCGGGGCAAGGCGCCGACCCGCGGGGGGTGTGGGACGCGGAGGCCGACGAACTCGTCGCCGACCTGATCGACAGCGGTCATGTGGACTTCATCAACGCGCAGCTGCGCCAATGGACCAAGAATGGTCAGTTCCTGCCGCTCCTGCTGCCGTGGGAGCTGCGGAAGTTCATCGAGAAGGCCCGCGAGATGCCGTCGTGGGCCGACGAGAACAAGCTCGAGACCGCGGTGGACTTCAACGAGAAGCGCGGGCTCTACCTCGGCGTCACCTATGGCTTCGCCAGCGGGATGATGAGCACGGTCATTCCGAAGGAGGCGCGCGCGGTCTACTACTCCAAGGGCGGCGCGGACATGCGGGACCGCATCACCAAGACCGCCAAGCTCGGGTACGACATCGGCACGTCGAACGCCTACAAGGACCGCGGCGAGATGATCGTGACGTGCGTCAAGACCCGGCTGGCGCACGCGGGCGTGCGTCACCTGCTGCCGAAGTCCGCGCACTGGTCGAAGGTCGCCGACGAGAAGATCCCGATCAGCCAGGCGGACATGATGGTCACCTGGCACAGCCTGCCCACGACCGTCATGCAGAACCTGCAGAAGTGGAAGGTGCCGATCCCGGCCGGCGAGTCCGAGGCGTTCCTGCACTCGTGGCAGCTGTGCGCGCACATGCTCGGCATCAAGGACGAGTACATCCCCAACTCCTGGGCCGAGGCGAACGCGCAGGCCGCGCAGGTCCTGACGCCGGTCCTGGCGCCGACGCCCGAGGGCGTCAAGCTGGCCGACATGCTGCTCAACCTTGCCACGATCGTCCCGGGCGGCCCCCTCAGGTACGTCACCAAGCCCATCCTCGGCGCACTCACCCGCTACGTCCTCGGCGACGAGATCGCCGAATGGCTGAAGATCCCCCGGGAACCGTTCTGGGACGAGGTCTTCGAGGTCGCCTGGGAGCCCTTCATCGCCGTCCGCGAGGGCCTGCTCGCGCTCGAGGACGCGCCGGGCGCCCTGCAGAAGGCCTACTGGGCCTTCGACGAGATCCTCCGCCTGGCGGCCCTGCTCGTCCTGTCCGGCGGGAACCTGCCGATCAGCATCGAGATCCCGCACACCAACAACCCGCACTACTGACCGGGATCTCGGGCCCGGACTCAGCCGAAGTCCGGGCCCGAAACCGGGATTGCCCCCGCGAATGGTGGGCCAGAGAGTGTGAGGTCACTGGGCGGTCCAGCCGCCGTCGACGGTCAGGAGGGCGCCGGTGATGAAGCTGGACGCGTCCGATGCCAGGAAGGCGACGGCCTCGGCGACCTCCTCGGGGCGGCCGATGCGGCCGATCGGGTGGGCCGCGCCGAAGGAGGCGAGCATCTCGCGGCCGTTCTCGACGACGCCGTCCATGATGTCCGTGTCGATCACGCCGGGGAGGACGGCGTTGGAGCGGATGCCCTTCGGGCCGCCCTCGATGGCCAGCACGCGGGTGATCTGGGCCAGGGCGCCCTTGGACGCGGCGTAGGCCGTCTGGGTCTCGAAGGCGACCATCGAGGAGACGGAGGCGATCGAGATGATGGCGCCGCCGCCGGCGGCCTCCATGACGCGGAAGGCTTCGCGCGCCTGGACGAAATTGCCGCGGGCGTTGACGCGCAGGATGCCGTCGAAGTCGTCGACGGTGGTCTCGGTGACCGGTTTGTTCAGGGTGCGGCCCGCGTTGTTGACGAGGATGTCGAGGCGTCCGAAGCGGTCGGCGGCCAGGCGCATGGTCGATCGCGCGACTTCCTCGTCGGCGACGTCGCCGACGAGCGCGGCGACGTTGCCGGGATCGGCCGCGGCCGGCTTCTCGACGGCCGCGGATCGGTCGGTGACGACCAGGCGGGCGCCGCGGTCGCGCAGGAGGGCGGCGGTGGCGTGGCCGATGCCGCGTGCGGCGCCGGTGACGACGGCGACCTTTCCGGTGAGGTCCCAGGAGGAGGGCATGGTCATACCTTCAGCGTCGGCGGGCCGGGCCCGCGACGATCTCGTTTTGCCGGCCGGCTGGTTCGTTGGCATGACTCCGACGATGGCGGGGCCGGGCGGGAGATGGCAGGGCGGCGTCCTCCTGGGAGTGCCGCACCCAGGAAGCCCGCGGCTCCGCGACCTACGATGAGGGCATGGCTCGTTCCGACCTGGGTGACTACCTCGGTACCCGGCGGGCGCAGGTCACCCCGGAGGCCGTCGGCCTTCCCAGCGGCGGGCACCGCCGGGTGCCGGGCCTGCGGCGTGAAGAGGCGACGGTGCGGTGTCTGCCCTGCGTACGATGCCGCATCGTAAGCTAGGGATGCCTGGCTTGATTACCACGTTCCGTATGCGAAAGGTGGCGCTCTGCTTATAGGCTCGCTCGCGAGGAAAGGAGCAGGGCATGACTGTGATGGTTGATGAGCCTCTGTCGCAGAGAGACCACGGTCTCCTGGACAAATTCCTCGCCCTCGACACTCCCGAGGGACTCCGAGCCGAACTGATCGACAGAAAGATCGTCGTGAGCCCACCCCCCGGCAGCAGGCACGAGCGCACCATCGCCAGGATCAACAGGCAGGTCATGCTGCACAGCGCGACCGCCTTCGACTTCTCCGGCAACATGGGCTTGGTCCTGCCCGGCGCAGGGGGCCTTCCGGAGTACGTGATCCCGGATGGTACGTTCGCCCCCCTCGACCTGGATGTCTATGACAATGATGATTCGTGGTCGGTGGCGGACGGGATCGCCATGGTCGTCGAGGTGACATCGTCTAGGGCAGAGCCGGACCGAAAGGCCAAACGCTACGGGTACGCGCGTGCGGGGATACCGATGTACCTGCTGGTGGACCGCGATGAGGATCGAGTGATCTTGTTCAGCCAACCGGACGGCAAGGATTACGCGCGCACTGATCAGGCGCCTATCGGGAAGGGGCTGGTCATCCCCGAGCCGTTCGGCTTTGAACTGGATACTTCGGACTTCGTCTGACGGCGTCAGCCGTAGCGGTTGAGGTCGTGGAAGAAGCCGGGGACGGTCTGCAGGGCGCCGGAGGCGCTGAGTTCGTTGTAGACGTAGCTCGCCACGGCCAGGTCCAGGACGCCCAGGCCGAAGGGGGAGAAGACGACCGGCCTGCCGGCGGGCGGGGTCGTCTTTCCGGTGAGGACGTCGTAGAGGGTGCCGTCGACGAAGTCGCGGTGGCCGACCTGCTGCTCGGCCAGGTGGGGGGACGTGTTGGCCTTCATGCAGTGCTCGACGTCGTCGACGATGTTGCACGAGCCCAGGATGATCTCGGGGGAGAGGTCGCGCAGGGAGACGTGCAGGACGAGGGGGTTGTGCGCGAACCAGGCCGGGTCGGTGACGTGGGGTTCGCCGGCGACGGTGGCGAAGACGACCAGGTCCGAGGAGCGGATCAGCGACTCGGCCGTGTCGTGGATCGTGATGTGGCCCTTCTCGGTGCGTTCCAGGTAGCCCTTGAACCCCGCGGCGTGCTCCGCCGACAGGTCGTGGACGCCGAGGGCGTCGAAGGTGAAGCCGTTGCCCGCCAGGTAGGTGTGGATGTAGCGGGCGATGAGGCCGGCGCCGATGAAGCCGACGCGGCGGGGGCGGTCGCCGCGCGCGTCGGCGAGGGCGGCGGCGGCGAGCGCGGCGGACGCGGCGGTGCGGGCGGCGCTGATGATGGAGCTTTCCAGGCACGCGAACGGGTAGCCGGTCTCGGCGTCGTTGAGGATCAGCACGGCGGACGCGCGGGGGATGCCGTTCGCGACGTTGCCGGGGAAGCTGGAGATCCACTTGATGCCGTGCACCCCGACGTCGCCCTTGACGGAGGCCGGGAGGGCGATGATCCGGTCGGACGGGCGGTCGGGGAACCGGAGGAAGTAGGAGTCGGGGTTGACGGTCTGCCCCTCGCCGTGCAGCCGGTAGGCGGCCTCGACCATCCCGGTGACCTGCTTCTCCCGCCCGGCGACCGCGTCATGGACCTGGGCGCCGGAGATCACGGCGAATGAGGGGGCCTGTGTCATGGAAAGTGCTCCGTGTTTATCTGGGTGATCAGGCGTCGAGGATATCGGGCAGGTCTGCGCCGAAGTGCTCGCGCAGCCAGCTCTCCTCGTAGATGGAGTCCAGGTAGCGCTCACCGAGGTCGGGGGCGATGGCCACCGCGACCGGGTCCTCGCCGGGGTACTTGGCCTCCAGCCAGCGGGACGCGCCGGACACGACGGTGCCGGTGGAGCCGCCGAACAGGAACCCGCGCGACGACAGGGCGTGCACGGTGCGGATCGTGTCGGGCTCGGCGACGTGCACGACGTCGTCGATGAACGACTCGTCGACGAGGGCGGGCTTGCTGCTGGTGCCGAGGCCGGGCACCATGCGGCGTTCGGGGATGCCGCCGAACGTGACGGAGCCGACCGCGTCGACCGCCACGATCGTGACGGGGCGGTTCCGCTCGCGGAAGTAGCGGGCGCAGCCCATCAGCGTGCCGGTCGTGCCGGCGCCGACGAAGAGAACCTCCAGGTCAGGGAACTCCCGGTCGATGGATGGAGCGGTCCCACGGTAGTGCGCGAGCCAGTTGTTGCGGTTGGCGTACTGGTTGAGCCACACGTACTCGCGGCCCGACTCGCACAGCTCGCGGACGTAGGCGATGCGGCCGCCGAGGTAGCCGCCGTTGGCGTCCCGGTCGGACACGACCCGGACCTCGGCGCCGAGCGCCCGCATCACCCGCATGGACGCTGGGTTGCAGCGCGGGTCGGTGACGCACACGAACTTCAGCCCGCGGCTCGCCGCGATGAGGCTGAGCGCGATGCCGAGGTTGCCGGACGACGACTCGACGATGATCGAGTTCTCGGTGAGGGCGCCCTCCGCCTCGGCCGCCTCCACCATCGCGGCGGCGGCCTTCAATTTGACCGAACCCGCGAAATTGAATCCCTCGCATTTGAGGTAAAGCGGACGGTCGATGACGTGCCGCAGATCGACGTAAAGGTCGTCGACATTGAAATCCTGCGGCGAGGTGATTATCGGCACACTGTCACCCTCAAATGAAGAAACAATTCCCTCATCTTCCCCGATGTTCGCCGCGGGCTCGCGCCTGGCCATGGCGAGGCATCACCGTACCGGCGTGCATCTTCTTCACGCAACCCCCCACTTACCGGCGGGTAGGGGCGAATGCGAGATGCTTCTGTCGTACCACGGATAAGCTATGGCCTCCGCCGTTTTGTTGATGACGGTGGAGAAGTTCTACATCACGGAGAGTAATGATGAATGCTCGCGGACCCGCCGCGGACCGGCTGCTCCCCCTGGCCGGGCTGCCCGCCCTGGACGTGCCCGAGGCACAGGTCCGGCGGGCCAGGGAGCTGGCCGTCCGGCACGGGATGCTCCGCGAGGAGGACGTCGACATCGCCGACCCGGTGATCACGCGCGTGGAGCGGTTCGCCGCCGAGCGGGACGGGACCGCCGTCACCGACGGGACGCGCGCGGTGTCCTACGCCGGGCTGGCCGCCGAGGCCCGCAGGCTGGCGGCGCTGCTGGAGAACGAGGGCGTCGAGCCCGGCACGGTCGTCGGCGTCGGGGGGCCGCGCTCCGCCACCGTCATCGCCGCGTTCCTCGCCATCGAGCTGATCGGCGCCCTCTACGTACCGGCCGACGAGTCGTGGCCCGCCGGGCGCGTTCGCGACGTCCTCGCCCAGGCGGGCGCGTCCGTGCTGGTCATGGCGGACGACGCGGGCGCGCTGGCGGAGGGTGCGGCCGCCGCCGGCTGCCGGGTGGTGCGGGCCGCCGCGGCGGACGGCCTAGCGCCCTGGGCGGGCGAACCTCGCCTGAACACTCTGGACCAGCCCCGGTACGTGCTGTTCACCTCGGGTTCGACGGGCCGTCCCAAGGGCGCGGTCGTCGAGCACCGGGGCATGGTCAACCACCTCTGGGCCAAGATCGGCGACATGGGGCTGACCGGCGCGGACGTCGTGGCGTTCACGGCCCCGCTCGGCTTCGACATCTCGGTCTGGCAGATGCTGTGCCCCCTGCTACTCGGCGGCCGGGTGGACGTCGTCGACGACGAGGTCGGGCACGACCCCGTCGCGTTCGCGCAGGCCGTGGACGAGCGGGGCATCACGATCGTCGAGCTCGTCCCGACCATGGTCAGGCACCTCCTGGACGACCTGACCCCAGAACCCCGCCCTGCCGGGGGGACGACCCCCGAGACTCCCCGGCAACGGCCCGGTCATTCTGGGGGGACGACCCCCCAAACCCCCCGGCAACGGCCCGGTCATTCTGGGGGGACGACCCCCCAGACCCCCGGGCAACGGCCTTTGCAGGGACTCCGCTGGATGATCGCGACCGGCGAGGAGCTGCCCGCCGAGCTGTCGCGGCGCTGGCTGGAGGCGATGCCGCACACGCGCCTGCTCAACGCCTACGGCCCGACCGAGTGCTCCGACGACGTCACCCACCACACCGTGACGGCCGGTGACCTGCGGCTTCTCCGCCTGCCGATCGGAACGCCGGTCGTGAACGCGCGGCTGTACGTGCTGCGGGAAGAGGACGACGGGACCTGGGCCGCCTGCGACGCCGGCGAGACCGGCGAGCTGTTCGTCGGCGGCGCGGTCGTCGGGCGCGGCTACCTGGGCGACGACGAGCGGACCCGCGAGGCGTTCTACCGCGACCCGTTCGGCGACTCCCCGACGGGCCGCCTGTACCGGACGGGCGACGCGGTGCGGCTGCTGCCGGCGGGCGCGGGCGGCGAGGACCGCCCCACCCTGCAGTACCTCGGACGCGTCGACCGGCAGGTCAAGATCGCCGGGGTGCGGATGGAGCTGGGCGAGATCGAGGCGGTGCTGCAGCGGCATCCGTCGGTGGGGGCCGCCGCGGTCATCGTGCACGAGTACCCGGCCGGGTGATTATCACTCTGTGTGATCACGTCGGGTCGAATGTGTTGTGAACTTTTGTCACGCGGTGAGCGTCGCACCACACCGGGTGCAGGTCGCTCATCGGCGGTTTTGTCACTCCTGTTAGCAATGGGGCGGGTCAAGTTCTGCTTTTGGGGGGATTGCGAGGCATGTGACAGGCTGGTTGACTGTGGCTCCGCTACTCCTGAGTAGTGCATGGTCCAGGGCGGTCCCGGGCGAAGGCGGAACGTGGCGGCGCTCTGTATTGACCGGACCACAGGGCGTTGGGTCCCGCATTCATACGGGCCGATCGCGGTTCCGGAAGGGACTCGGGGTGAAAGGGGACGGGGAACAGCCCGATTTCTGTGGTCATTCTCTTTGATTTTCTGCCCGCCGGTGCCGATTCGGCCCCGATCCCGGGCGTAAAGCAAACCCCCTTCGACCGGGAAAGTGCCGCTTGATGTCCACCGAGTACGTTCCTCTTTCGGCCGCTCAGCGGAGCGTCTGGTACGCGCAGCAGTTGGCACCCGAAACGCCGATCCACATCGCGCAGTACATTGAGATCGAGGGCCCGGTCGACCACGAGCTGTTCGACCGGGTGGCGCGCATCGCCGCGCACGAGGCGCTTGCGCAGAACGCCCGGCTGGTCGAAGTGGACGGCGTTCCCCACCAGATTCTCGACCCCGACGCGACCGTGTCGATCCCCCTCGTGGACCTGTCCGGCGAGCCCGACCCGGACGCCGCCGCGCGCGCGTGGATGGCCGAGCGGATGGCCGAGCTGCTGCCGCTGGACGGCGAGCGGCTGTTCCGCACCGCGCTGCTGCGGCTGGCCCCCGATCTGCACCGGTGGTTCGTGCACGCCCACCACGTGGCCCTGGACGGCTACGGCGGCCTGCTGGTCAGCCGCCGCGCCGCCGAGGTGTACACCCTGCTGGCGAACGGCGGCGAGTACGAGCGGGGCGAGCGGGGAGAGCTGGGCGACTTCCGGAAGGTCCTCGCCGACGAGGAGGCCTACCGCGCGTCGGAGAAGTTCGAGCGGGACCGCGCGTACTGGACGGAGCGGTTCGCCGACAAGCCCGTCGCGGTGTCGCTGGCCGACGAGATGGCCGAGCCGACCGCCGACTACCTGAGCCGCATCGGCGTCATCCCCGCGGACGAGGCCGCCGGCCTCGCGGCCGCCGCGCGCCGCCTGCGCACCGCGGTGCCGGCGCTGGCGATCGCCGCGACGGCCGCGTACGTGGCGCGGATGACCGGCACCGAGGACGTCATCCTCGGCCTCGCGGCGGCCTGCCGCACCACCGAGGCCGCACGCGAGACCCCCGCGATGCTGTCGACGGTCCTGCCGCTGCGCGTGCACGTCGCCCCGGACATGACCGTCGAGGAACTGGTCCGGTCGGCGACCCGGGCGAGCGCGCGGGCGCTGCGCCACCAGCGGTACCGGCGCGACGACCTGCTGCGCGACCTGAAGCTGCTCGGCGAGCGCCACCGGCTGTACGGGCCGGTCATCAACATCATGGCGTTCGACTACCGGCTGGACTTCGCGGGCCTGCCGGCGAGGACGCACGCGATGACGACCGGCCCGATCGACGACCTGTCGATCAACATCTACGACAACTTCGACGGCGCCGGCATGCGCGTCGACTTCGAGGCGCACCCCGACCTCTACACCGAGGACGAGGTCTCCGCGCACCTGGACCGTTATGTCGGGTTCCTGCGCGCCCTGGGCGACGCCGATCCGTCCACCCCGCTCCACCAGGTGGACCTGCTGGACGACGCCGAGCGGTTCCGCGTCCTGGAGGAGTGGAACGACACGGCCCTGCCCGTCGCGCCCGGCGTCGTCCCGGACCTGTTCGAGGCCCAGGCCGCCCGGACACCGGACGGGACGGCGGTCGTCGCGGGCGAGACCCGGCTCACCTACGCGGAACTGAACGACCGCGCGAACCGCCTCGCCCGATGCCTGATCGAGCGCGGCGTCGGCCCCGAGGACTTCGTCGCCCTGTCCCTGCCCCGCGACGCCGACCTCGTCGTCGCGACGATGGCCGTCCTGAAGGCGGGCGCGGGCTACCAGCCGATCGACCTGGCGTACCCGCCCGACCGCATCGCCTACATGCTGGAGGACGCGGCCCCCGCCTGCGTCATCACGACCCGCGACGCGGACTTGCCCGGCGGGACGCCCCGCGTCGAACTCGACGCCCTCTCCCTCGACGGCTACTCCGGCGCGGACGTCACCGACGCCGAGCGCGTCCGGCCGCTGCACCCCGCCAACCCGGCGTACATCATCTACACGTCCGGTTCGACGGGCCGCCCCAAGGGCGTCGTCATCTCCCACGCGAACGTCATGGACTTCTGCGCCGAGTCGATGGCGGGCTACGGCCCCGGCCGGATGAGCCGCGTCCTGTTCTCCACGTCGCTGAACTTCGACGTGTCACTGTTCGAGTGGCTGGTGCCGCTCACGATAGGAGGCGAGATCGAGGTCGTGCGCGACCTCCTCGAGATCGCCGAACGCGGCGGCTGGTCCGGGACGCTGATCAGCGGCGTCCCGTCCGCGCTGGCGGTGCTGCTGGCGCGCGGCGGGCTGCGGCTGGACGTGGGCGACATCGCGTTCGGCGGCGAGGCGCTGCCGCCCCAGCTGGTCAAGGACGCCCGCGCGCTGCTGCCGGACGCGCGGATCTCCAACATCTACGGCCCCACCGAGGCGACGATCTTCGTCACCGGCTGGTACGACGACGGCAACCCCGACGGGATCGCCCCGATCGGCCGCCCGATGGCCAACACCCGCCTCTACGTGCTGGACGGGCGGCTCAACCCCGTCCCCGCCGGCGTCCCCGGCGAGCTGTACCTGGCGGGGGACGGGCTGGCGCGCGGGTACCTGCGCCGCGCAGCCCTGACCGCCGACCGGTTCGTGGCGTGCCCGTTCGGCGGGCCGGGCGAGCGGATGTACCGGACGGGCGACCTGGTCCGCTGGAACCGCGCCGGGGAGATCGAGTACCTCGGCCGGCTCGACCACCAGGTGAAGGTCCGCGGGTTCCGGATCGAGCTGGGCGAGATCGAGGCGGCGCTGTCCGCGCACCCGGCCGTGACGCAGAGCGTCGTCGTCGCCCGCCGCGACGCCGTCGGCGACGGCGTCCTCGCCGGCTACGTCGTCGGCGCCGTCGACCCGGGCGAGCTGCGCGCGTTCGTCGCCAGGACGCTGCCCGCCTACATGGTGCCGTCCGCGATCGTCGTGCTGGACGCGATGCCGCTCACCCCGAACGGCAAGCTGGACCGGTCCGCGCTGCCCGAACCGGACTTCGCCGCGTCCGTCACCGCCCGCGGCCCGCGCGACCCCCGCGAGGAGATCCTCTGCGGGATCTTCGCCGGCGTCCTCGGCCTGGACCGGGTCGGCATCGACGACGGCTTCTTCGACCACGGCGGCGACTCCCTGAAGGCGACCCGTGTCGTGGCCCGCGCCCGCGCCGCCCTGAACGTGGAGCTGCCGGTCCGCGCGCTGTTCGAGGCCCCCACGGTCGCGGGCCTGGCCGAGCGCATCGCCTCCGCCTCGGCCGCCGCGCGCCCGGCGCTGCGTCCCGCCGAACGCCCCGTCCCGCTGCCGGTGTCGTCCGCGCAGGAGCGCCTCTGGTTCCTGAACCGGCTCGAAGGGCTCACCGCCACCTACAACGTGCCGATCCCGCTGCGGCTGACCGGCGCGATCGACCACGACGCGATGCGGGACGCGCTGCGCGACGTCGTCGCCCGGCACGAGTCGCTGCGGACGCTGTTCGGCGACGGCGACGGCGAACCGCACCAGGTGATCCTCACTCCCGGCGAGGCCGAACCGCACCTGACGATCGGTGAGACCGACGACGTGCACGGCGCCCTGTTCATGGACGCCACCCGCGGCTTCGATCTGGCGAACGAGCTGCCGATCCGCGCCCACCTGTACCGGCTGGCCGAGAACGAGCACCTCCTCCTGGTCGTCCTGCACCACATCGCCGGGGACGGCTGGTCCCTGGCGCCCCTCGCCCGCGACCTCATCACCGCCTACCTGGCGCGCCGCGACGACCGCGCCCCCGAGTGGGCGCCGCTGGCCGTCCAGTACGCCGACTACGCCCTCTGGCAGCGGGAGCTGCTGGGCTCCGAGAGCGACCCCGGCAGCCTCGCCGCACGCCAGATCGCCTACTGGAAGGACGCCCTCGCCGGGCTGCCCGACCAGATCCGGCTGCCGCACGACCGGCCCCGCCCGGACCGCGCGTCCTACCGGGGCGGGCAGGTCTCCTTCGAGGTCCCGGCGGAGCTGGCGGACGGGCTCGCGGCGCTCGCCCGCGACCACCAGGTCAGCGTGTTCATGGTCCTGCAGGCCGCGCTGGCCGCCCTGCTCACCCGCCTCGGCGGCGGGACCGACGTGCCGATCGGCTCGCCCATCGCGGGCCGCACCGACGCGGCACTGGACGACCTCGTCGGCGTCTTCGTCAACACGCTCGTGCTGAGGACCGACACCTCCGGCGACCCGGCGTTCGCCGAGCTGCTCGCCCGCGTCCGGGAGACCGACCTCGCCGCGTACGCGCACCAGGACGTCCCGTTCGAGCGGCTCGTCGAGGTGCTGAACCCGGCGCGGTCCCTTTCCCGGCACCCGCTGTTCCAGGTCATGCTGACCCTGCAGAACAACCCCGAGGCGTCCGTCGAGCTGCCCGGCCTGAACGTCGCCGTCGAGCCGGTGGACGCCGGGGTCGCCAAGTTCGACCTGGAGTTCCTGCTGGAGGACGCCCGCGACGGCCGCGGCGGCCTCACCGGAACCCTCGAGTACGCCCTGGACCTGTTCGACCGGGAGACCGCCGAGCGGCTCACCCGCTGGTACCGGCGGACCCTGGAGGCCGTCGTCGCCACGAAGGCCGCCGTCACGGTCGACGGCCTCGACCTGCCCGGTCTGGCCGCGGCCGAGCCGGTCGAGGAGGCGGCCGAGGGTCCGCTGGAGAAGCGGCTCGTCGCGTACGTGGTCGCCGCGCCCGGCCAGACGCTCGACACCGAGGAGCTGCGCGCCCACATCCGGGAGAGCCTGCCCGAGTCGATGGTGCCCGCCGCCGTCGTCGTCCTGGACGAGATGCCGCTCACCCCCAACGGCAAGGTCGACGTCAAGGCGCTGCCGAAGCCGGAGCTGACGATCGCCCCGGCGACCGCCTACCGCGCGCCGTCCGGGGAGACGGAGGAGGCCGTCGCCGCCGTGTTCGCCGACCTGCTCGGCGCCGCCCGGGTCGGCGCCGACGACGACTTCTTCGCGCTCGGCGGCAACTCGCTCATCGCGATGCGGGTCGTCAGCCGCATCCGCCGCGTCCTGGACACCGAACTGCCCGTCCGCGCGCTGTTCGAGGCCCCGACCGCCGCGAGCCTCGCCGCCCTCCTCCGCGGCGGCGCCGGCGGGGAGCCGGGCCGTCCCGCGCTGGAGCCGCGCGAGCGTCCCGGCGTGATCCCGCCGTCGTACGCGCAGCAGCGGCTCTGGTTCCTCAACCGGTTCGAGGGCCCGTCCGCCACCTACAACATGCCGCTGGCGCTGCGCGTCCGCGGCCCCCTTGACGTGGACGCCCTCCGCGCCGCCGTCGGCGACCTCGTCGGACGGCACGAGACGCTCCGCACGATCCTGCCCGACAGCGGGGGAGTGCCGCGCCAGCTGATCCTGAGCCCGGCCGCGGCCCGCCCCGAACTGGAGGTCGTCGGCACGACGGAGGCGGAGCTGCCGACCCGGCTCGCCATGGCCGCCGGGTACGCCTTCGACATCTCCGCCGAGCCGCCGCTGCGCACCCACCTGTTCCGGGCCGCGCCGCAGGAGCACGTCGTGCTGCTGCTCATGCACCACATCGGCGGCGACGGCTGGTCGCTGGCGCCGCTGGCGCGCGACCTCATCACCGCCTACGCGGCCCGCGCCGGCGGTAAGGCGCCGCAGTGGGCGCCGCTGCCGGTCCAGTACGCCGACTACACGCTCTGGCAGCGCGAGCTGTTCGGTTCCGAGGACGACCCCGCCAGCCTGATCTCCAAGCAGATCGCGTACTGGCGGGACGCTCTGGCGGGGCTGCCGGAGGAACTGCCGCTGCCCGCGGACCGGCCGCGTCCGGCGGAGGCGTCCTACCGCGGCGCGACGGCCCGCTTCCGTCTCGGCGCGGACGTCCACAAGGCGCTGCTGGGCCTGGCCCGCGACACCGGCGCCAGCCCGTTCATGGTCGCTCAGGCCGCGTTCGCCGCGCTGCTCACCAAGCTCGGCGCCGGGACGGACGTGCCGATCGGGTCGCCCATCGCGGGCCGCACCGACGAGGCGCTCGACGACCTCGTCGGCATGTTCGTCAACATGCTCGTCTTCCGCACCGACACGTCCGGGGACCCGTCGTTCCGCGAGCTGGTCGGGCGGGTGAGGGAGACCGACCTCGCCGCCTACGCGCACCAGGACGTCCCGTTCGAGCGGCTCGTCGAGGTCCTGAACCCGCCGCGGCACCTGGCCCGGCACCCGCTGTTCCAGGTCGGCCTGACGTTCCAGAACAACCCCGAGGCGCGGCTGGAGATGCCCGGTTTCAGCGCCGAGGTGGAGCCGCTGACCGCCGGCGTCGCGCGCTTCGACCTCCTGATGATCCTCACCGAGCGGGAGGACGGGCTCGACGGCGAACTGGAGTACGCGCTCGACCTCTACGACCCGTCCACCGCGCGGCGGCTCATCGAGCGCTTCGAGCGGTACCTGTCCTCGTTGCTCGCCGACCCCGACGCGTCCATCTCCGCCGCCGACGCCCTCTCCCCGGAGGAGCGCGCCACGATCCTCGGCGACTGGGCCGGAGGCAAGGGCGGCGACGTCGAGCGGGCTACGATTCCGGCGCTGTTCGAGGCGCAGGCGGCGGCCCGTCCGGATGCGCCGGCGGTGACGTTCGACGGTGTGTCGTGGACGTACGGTGAGGTGAACGCGAAGGCGAACCGTCTCGCGCGCCGGCTGGTCGAGCAGGGTGCGGGGCCGGAGCGGTTCGTGGCGTTGTCGTTGCCGCGTTCGGCTGATCTGGTCGTGGCGGTCTTGGCGGTGCTGAAGGCGGGTGCGGCGTATCTTCCGATCGATCCGGATTATCCCGAGGATCGGGTCGCGTACATGGTCGAGGATGCCGGGCCGGCCCTCACCCTCGGCCCGGACGACCTGGACGCAACCGGATACGACGACACCAACCCCGGCATCGCCCTCGATCCGGACCACCCGGCGTATGTGATCTACACGTCGGGTTCGACGGGTCGCCCCAAGGGTGTGGTGGTTCCGCATCAGAACGTGGTGCGGCTGCTGCGCTCGACGGAGAGATGGTTCGACTTCGGTCCGGATGACGTGTGGACGCTGTTCCACTCCTATGCGTTCGACTTCTCGGTGTGGGAGTTGTGGGGTCCGCTGCTGTACGGCGGTCGTCTGGTTGTTGTGCCGTACCTGACGTCGCGTTCGCCGCAGGAGTTCTTGAAGCTGCTGTCGGACGAGCGTGTGACGGTGTTGAACCAGACGCCGTCGGCGTTCTACCAGCTGATGGCGGCCGACAAGGAGAACCCGGGCACCGACCTTGCGCTGCGCTACGTCGTGTTCGGCGGCGAGGCCTTGGAACCGGGCCGCCTTGAGGACTGGTACTCGCGCCACCCCGAGGACGCGCCGACGCTCGTCAACATGTACGGGATCACCGAGACCACGGTGCACGTGTCCTACGTGGCCCTGGACCGGGCTTTGGCGGCGACCGCGCCCGGTAGCGTCATCGGCACCGGCATCCCCGACCTGCGCATCTACGTTTTGGACGATCGCCTCCAGCCCGCACCGCCTGGCGTGGCCGGTGAGCTGTACGTCGCGGGCGCGGGGCTGGCGCGCGGTTATCTGAACCGTCCGGGCCTGTCCGCCGAGCGGTTCGTCGCCGACCCGTTCGGTGCGGCGGGCACGCGGATGTACCGGACGGGCGACGTCGGGCGCTGGCTCAACGACGGCCGCCTCGAATACCTCGGCCGCAGCGACCAGCAGGTGCAGCTGCGCGGCTTCCGGATCGAGCCGGGCGAGATCGAGTCGGCTCTGGCGCGGCACGACGCGGTCTCCGATGTCGCCGTGATCGTCCGGGACGAGCGTCTGGTCGCCTACGTGGTCGGCGGCGGCGTCGACTCCGCCGAGCTGCGCCGCTTCGCCGGGCGGGACCTTCCCGACTACATGGTCCCCGCCGTGGTCGTCGAGCTGGACGCCCTCCCGCTCACCGTCAACGGCAAACTCGACCGCAAGGCGCTGCCCGCGCCGGACTTCGCGGCGAAGGTGTCGTCGCGCGGGCCGCGCACGTCGGAGGAGGAGATCCTCGCGGGCCTGTTCGCGGAGGTCCTCGGCCTGGAGCGGGTCGGGGTCGACGACGGGTTCTTCGACCTCGGCGGCGACTCCATCATCGCGATCCAGCTCGTCTCCCGCGCCCGCCAGTCCGGACTGGTCATCACGCCGCGGGACGTGTTCCAGCACCAGACCGTCGAGGAACTGGCCGCGACCGCGCAGCCGGTCGGCGAGGGCGAGGAGATCGAGGCCGAGGCGCCCGGCGCCGGCGTCGGCCCGGTCCCGGTCACCCCGATCGTCGCGTGGCTGCGCGACCGGGTGGGCGGCGACCCCGCGCTCATCAGAGGCTTCCACCAGTCGACGCTGCTGCGCACACCGCCGGACCTCGGCATGGACAGGCTGACGGCCGCGCTCCAGACCCTCCTGGACCACCACGACATCCTCCGCCTCCGCCTGGACGTGAACGGCGGGCGGGCTGAGGGACGAAGGCCGGACGCCGAGGCCGAGGGCTCGCAGGCCGCGATGAACAGGGCGGGGGACGACTGGCAGCCCGTCGTCCGGCAGCCCGGCTCCTCCGGCGCCGCCGACCTCGTCACCCGCGTCGACGTCGCCGGGCTGGACACCGACAAGCTCCGCGCCGTCATCACCGAGCAGGCCACCGCCGCCCGCGACCGCCTCGACCCCGAGGCCGGGACGGTCGCGCAGCTCGTCTGGTTCGACGCGGGCCGGGACCAGGGACGCCTCCTCGTCGCGCTGCACCACCTCGTCGTGGACGGCGTGTCCTGGCGCATCCTGCTGCCCGACCTCGTCACGGCCTGGGCCGGGGGAGAGCTCCAGCCGGTCGGGACGTCGTTCCGCCGCTGGGCGCAGAAGCTCACCGCGTCCGGCGGGGACGCCGGGGAACTGGACGACTGGCTCGACATCGTCGACGGCCCGGACCAGAAACTCGCCGGCCGCGTCCTCGACCCGCGCGTCGACATCGCCGCACGCGCCCGGTCGCTCACCCTCGATCTGCCCGCCGGCATCACGGGCCCGCTGCTCACCGACGTTCCCGCCGCGTTCCACGGCCGCGCCAACGACGTGCTCCTCACCGGCCTGGCCCTCGCGGTCTCGCAGTGGCGGCGGCACCACGGCGGCCGCGGCACCGACGTCCTCATCGACCTGGAGGGCCACGGCCGGGAGGACGTCGTGCCCGGCGTCGACATCTCCCGCACCGCCGGCTGGTTCACCTCGATCCACCCCGTCCGGCTGGACGCGGGGAACACCGACTGGGCCGAGGTCCGCGACGGCGGCTCGGTCGTCGGCACCGCCGTCAAGAAGGTCAAGGAGCAGCTCAGGGCCGTTCCGGAAGGCGGGCTCGGCTACGGCCTCCTGCGCTACGGCGGCGGCGACGCCGCCGAGGAGCTGGCCGAGGCGCCGGCCGCGCAGATCGCCTTCAACTACCTCGGCCGGGTCGACGGCGGCGAGGGCGGCGACTGGACGCTGGCGCCCGAGGAGCCGCCCGCCGGGGAGGACCCCAGGATGCCGATGGCGCACGTCCTGGAGATCAACGCCGTCACCCGCGACCTGCCCGGCGGCCCCGTGCTGTCCGCGACGTGGACGTGGCCCGGCGGGCTGATGGACTCCCGCGACGTCCGGGAACTGGCCGAGAGCTGGTTCGCGGCCCTGCGCGGCCTCGTCGCGCACGTCGCCTCGGGCGACCGGGACGGGACGGCGGGCGGGTTCACCCCCTCCGACCTGCTCGTCGACCTGGACCAGGGCGAGATCGACAAGCTACAGGACGCGTGGAGGCGGCAACCGTGAACCGGGGGGACCTAGAGGACATCCTGCCGCTGTCGCCGCTGCAGCAGGGGTTCTTCTTCCACGCCCTTTTCGACGCTGGCGACAGCGATGTCTACACGGCGCAGCTCGTCATCGACCTCGAGGGGCCGCTGGACGCCGCCGCGCTGCGGACCGCCGCCGGGACCCTGCTGCGCCGCCACCCGAACCTGCGCGCGGCGTTCTGGCACGAGGATCTGTCGCGTCCCGTCCAGGTCGTTCCCCGCACGGTCGAACTGCCGTGGGAAGAAGTCAGCGCATCCGCGGGCGCCGAGGCGGACGCCGTCGTCGCGCGGGAGCGGGCGCGCGGCTTCGACATGACCGCGCCGCCGCTGCTGCGGTTCGTCCTCGTCCGGATGGGCGCGGCACGGCACCGCCTGATCTTCACCAACCACCACATCCTGCTGGACGGCTGGTCGACGCCGATCATGGCGACCGAGCTGTTCATGCTCTACATGCAGGGCGGCCACGACACGGGGATGCCGCGCGTCACCCCGTACAAGAACTACCTGGCCTGGCTCGCCAAGCAGGACCGCGCCGCCGCCGAGGAGGCCTGGCGCCGCGCTCTCGACGGCGTGGACGAACCCAGCCTCGTCGCCCCCGAGGCCGCCGGACGCGCACCGGAGCCGCCGAAGCGGACCATCACCGAACTCGACGAGCGCACCACCAGGAAGCTCACGCGCGCGGCCCGGCGGCACGGGGTCACGCTGAGCACCGTCTTGCAAGGCGCGTGGGGACTGGTCCTCGGGCGGCTGCTCGGCTCGAACGACGTGGTGTTCGGCGCGACCGTGTCGGGCCGTCCGCCGGAACTGCCCGGCATCGAGCAGATGATCGGCCTGTTCATCAACACGCTGCCGATCCGCGTCCGCTACCGGATGGACGAGTCGCTGGGCACGCTGCTGGAGCGGCTCCAGGACGAGCAGACCGAACTCCTCGCCCACCACCACCTGGGTCTCACCGACATCCAGCGCGTGGCGGGGCACGGCGGCGCGCTGTTCGACACGATGACGGTGCTGGAGAACTACCCGTTCGACCCGGCCTCGATGGACAGCTCCCTCAACGGCGTCCGCATCGCCGCCGCCGACTCCTACGACGCGACCCACTTCCCCCTGTCGTTCGTCGTCGCGCCCGGGGAGAGGCTGTCGCTGCGGCTGCACTACCGGCCCGACGTGTACGAACAGGCCGTCGTCGAGGCGCTCCTGGCCCGTGTCCGCCGCTTCCTGGAGGCGTTCGCCGAGGACGCGGAGCGGCTGATCGGCGCGGTGGACCTCCCCACGGACGCCGAACGCGCGGCCCTCGCCGCCTGGAACGGCACCGGCGGCGACATCGCGTCCGGCACGCTCCCGGCCATGCTGGAGCGGCAGGCCGCCCGCATCCCCGGCGAAACGGCCCTCGTCTGCGGCGACGCACGTCTCACCTACGCGGAGCTGAACGAGCGCGCCAACCGCCTCGCACACGAGCTCATCGCACGCGGGATCGGCCCGGAGGACCGCGTCGCGCTCGTCCTCCCGCGCACGCCCGAGATCGTCGTGGCGATCCTGGGCGTGCTGAAGGCCGGCGCCGCCTACGTCCCGGTCGATCCGGAGTACCCGTCCGACCGCATCGCCTACATGCTGGACGACTGCCGCCCGGCTCTCACCATCAGGGCCGGCGACTTCCCGGACACGGCCGGACGGCCCGCGCACGACCCGGCCGACGCCGACCGGGTGAGGCCGCTGCGAAGCGGCAACGCCGCCTATGTCATCTACACATCGGGGTCGACCGGCCGCCCCAAGGGCGTGACCATTCCGCACGCGGGCGTGCTGAACTACTTCGAGACGCACCGGGACGCGTTCATCGACCCCGCGATCGAGGCCGCCGGCGGGCGCAGGATGCGGTTCGCGCACCTGGCGTCGTTCTCGTTCGACACGTCCTGGATGGGCCTGCTGTGGATGATGTACGGCCACGAGCTGCACCTCATCGACGACGAAACCCGCCGCGATGTCGAGGCGTACACCGCGTACGTGGCGCGCGCGCAGATCGACCTGGTGAACACCACCCCGTCGCACTTCAGCTCGCTGCGCGAAGCGGGCCTGCTGAACGATGACGGACGGCACCTGCCGACGCACCTCCTCATCGGCGGTGAGGCCATCGGCGACGCCCTGTGGGCGGACCTGCGCGCGATTCCCGGCCTCACCACGCGCAACCTCTACGGGCCGACCGAGTCGACGATCGACACCATGAACCAGGTCGTCGCGGACAGCGAGCGCCCGTCGGTCGGCGGCCCCTACCGCAACGTCCGCTGCTACGTCCTGGACACCGCGCTCCAGCCCGCCCCGGCCGGCGTTCCCGGCGAGTTGTACCTCGCGGGCGCGCAGCTCGCCCGCGGCTACCTCGGCCGGCCCGGCCTGACCGCCGAGCGGTTCGCCGCCGACCCGTTCGGCGCGCCCGGCGACCGCATGTACCGCACCGGCGACCTGGCCCGATGGCTCCCGGACGGGACGATCGAGTACCTCGGCCGCACCGACGACCAGGTCAAGATCCGCGGCTTCCGGGTCGAGCCCGGCGAGATCGAGAACGTCCTCGCCGGATGCGCCGGCGTCGCGCAGGCAGCCGTCGTCGTCCGCGAGGACCGTCCCGGCGACAGACGCCTCGCCGCCTACCTCGTCGGCGCCGCCGCCGGCGGCGGCATCGACGTCGCGGCGGTGCGGCGGTTCGCGGCGGAACGGCTGCCCGACTACATGGTCCCCTCGTTCACCGTCCTGGACGCGCTGCCGCTCACCGTGAACGGCAAGCTGGACCGGGCCGCGCTCCCCGCGCCCGAGACCGGCGCGTCCGTCAGCCGCGCGCCGCGCTCCCCGCAGGAGGAGATCCTCTGCGGCCTGTTCGCCGAGATCCTCGGCGTGCCGAGGGTCGGCGTGGACGACGGGTTCTTCGACCTCGGCGGCGACTCGCTCACCGCCACCCGCCTGGTCAGCAGGATCCGCACCGCGCTGGGCGCGGAACTGCCCGTCCGCGCCCTGTTCGAGGCCCCGACCGCCGCGGGCCTCGCCGAACGGCTCGCGGACGCGGCCGGCGACGTGCGCCCGCCGCTGGTCCGGGCCGAGCGGCCCGACGTCGTGCCGCTGTCGTACGCGCAGCAGCGGCTCTGGTTCCTCAACCGCCTCGAAGGCGCCTCCGCGACGTTCAACATGCCCATCGCGCTGCGGCTCGACGGGGCCCTCGACCTCGACGCGCTCCGCGCCGCGCTCGCCGACGTGACGGCCCGGCACGAGTCGCTCCGCACGATCTTCCCGGACGGGTCGGGCAGCGCCCGGCAGCTCGTCCTGGACCCGGCCGCCGCCCGCCCCCGCCTCGACGTCTCCGAAACCGGCGAGGCCGCGCTGCCGATGGCGCTCGCCGCCGCCGTCGGGCAGGGCTTCGACCTGTCCGTCGAGCCGCCGCTGCGGGCCCGGCTGTTCGCGCTCGGCGCGGACTCCCACGTCCTGATGCTCGTCCTGCACCACATCGCGGCGGACGGCTGGTCGATGGCGCCGCTCGCCCGCGACGTGATCCTCGCGTACGCGGCCCGCGCGCAGGGACGGGAACCGCAGTGGGCGCCGCTGCCGGTCCAGTACGCCGACTACACGCTCTGGCAGCGCGAGCTGTTCGGCTCCGAGGACGACCCCGCCAGCCTGATCTCCAAGCAGATCGCCTACTGGCGGGACGCTCTCGCCGGGCTCCCGGAGGAACTCGCGCTGCCCGCCGACCGGCCGCGTCCGCCGGAGGCGACCTACCGGGGCGCGACGCACGCGTTCGAACTGGACGCCGGACTCCATGCCGGGCTGCTGGGCCTGGCCCGCGAGAGCGGCGCGAGCCTGTTCATGGTCATGCAGGCCGCCTACGCCGCGCTCCTCACCCGCCTCGGCGCCGGGACGGACGTGCCGATCGGGTCGCCCATCGCGGGCCGCACCGACGAGGCGCTCGACGACCTCGTCGGCATGTTCGTGAACATGCTCGTCCTGCGCACCGACACGTCCGGGGACCCGTCGTTCCGCGACCTGATCGGGCGGGTGAAGGAGACCGACCTCGCCGCGTACGGGCACCAGGACCTTCCGTTCGAGCGGCTCGTCGAGGTGCTCAACCCGGCCAGGTCGATGGCCCGGCACCCGCTGTTCCAGGTCGTCCTGTCGTTCCAGAACAACCCCGAGGCCCGTCTTGAGCTGGACGGGCTCAGCGGAGGCGCCGAACCCCTCGGATCGGGCGCCGCCAAGTACGACCTGTCCCTCTACCTGGAGGAACGGCACGGCGACGACGGCGCGCCCGGCGGGATCGAGGCCGGCCTCGAATACGCCCTCGACCTCTTCGACCCCGCCACCGCCGAGACCATCGCGGACCGGTTCGAACGGCTCGTCCGCGAACTGATCGCCGCCCCGGACGCGCCCATCGGCGCCGCCGAGATCCTGAGCAGCGGCGAGCGCCGGACGCTGCTGCGCAGATGGGCCGGAGGCAAGGGCGGCGACGTCGAGCGGGCTACGATTCCGGCGCTGTTCGAGGCGCAGGCGGCGGCCCGTCCGGATGCGCCGGCGGTGACGTTCGACGGCGTGTCGTGGACGTACGGTGAGGTGAACGCGAAGGCGAACCGTCTCGCGCATCGCCTCATCGAGGAGGGCGTCGGGCCAGAACAGTTCGTGGCGTTGTCGTTGCCGCGTTCGGCTGATCTGGTCGTGGCGGTCCTGGCGGTGCTGAAGGCGGGTGCGGCGTATCTTCCGATCGATCCGGATTATCCCGAGGACCGTGTCGCGTACATGGTCGAGGATGCCGAGCCGGCCCTCACCCTCGGCCCGGACGACCTGGACGCGACCGGCCGCCCCGACACCAACCCCGGCGTCGCCCTCGATCCGGACCACCCGGCGTATGTGATCTACACGTCGGGCTCGACGGGCCGCCCGAAGGGTGTGGTGATCCCGCATCAGAACGTGGTGCGGTTGCTGCGCTCGACGGAGGGGTGGTTCGGCTTCGGTCCGGATGACGTGTGGACGTTGTTCCACTCTTACGCGTTCGACTTCTCGGTGTGGGAGTTGTGGGGTCCGCTGTTGTACGGCGGTCGTCTGGTTGTTGTGCCGTACCTGACGTCGCGTTCGCCGCAGGAGTTTTTGAAGCTGCTGTCGGACGAGCGTGTGACGGTGTTGAACCAGACGCCGTCGGCGTTCTACCAGTTGATGGCGGCCGACAAGGAGAACCCGGGCACCGACCTGGCGCTGCGCCACGTCGTGTTCGGCGGCGAAGCCCTCGACCTGGGACGTCTCGAAGACTGGTACTCGCGCCACCCAGAGGACAGCCCGACGCTTGTCAACATGTACGGGATCACCGAGACCACGGTGCACGTGTCCTACGTCGCCCTGGACCGGGCTTTGGCGGCGACCGCGCCGGGCAGCGTCATCGGCACCGGAATCCCCGACCTGAAGGTGTACGTCCTGGACGATCGCCTCCAGCCCGCCCCGCCCGGTGTGGCCGGTGAGCTGTACGTCGCGGGCGCGGGCCTGGCGCGCGGTTACCTGAACCGTCCGGGCCTGTCCGCCGAGCGGTTCGTCGCCGACCCGCACGGCAGGCCCGGCACCCGCATGTACCGGACCGGCGACCTCGGCCGCTGGCGTCGCGACGGGACGCTCGAATACCTGGGACGCGCCGACCAGCAGGTGCAGCTGCGCGGCTTCCGGATCGAGCTGGGCGAGATCCAGGCGGTGCTGACCAGGCACGAGGCCGTCCGGGACGCCGCGGTCGTCGTCCGCGACGACCGCCTGGTCGCCTACGTCGCCGGTGCCGGTGCCGGTGTCGACGCGGCCGAGCTGCGCCGCTTCGCCGGCGGGTATCTGCCCGACTACATGGTCCCGGCGGCCGTCGTCGAACTGGACGCCCTGCCGCTGACGTCCAACGGCAAGCTCGACCGCAAGGCGCTGCCGGCGCCGGACTTCGCGGCGAAGGTGTCGTCGCGCGGGCCGCGCACGTCCGAGGAGGAGATCCTCGCGGGCCTGTTCGCGGAGGTCCTCGGCCTGGAGCGGGTCGGGGTCGACGACGGGTTCTTCGACCTCGGCGGCGACTCCATCATCGCGATCCAGCTCGTCTCCCGCGCCCGCCAGTCCGGCCTGGTCATCACGCCGCGCGAGGTGTTCCAGCACCAGACCGTCGAGGAACTGGCGGCGGTGTCGCGTCCGGTCGGCGAAGGTGAGCGGGTCGACGCCGAGGCGCCCGGCACCGGCATCGGCCAGGTCCCGGCCACCCCGATCCTGCGCTGGTTCCAGGACCTGAACGGCCCGGTCGGCGGCTACAGCCAGCGAATGCTGCTCCAGGTCCCACCGGACCTGGGCGTGGACAGGCTGGCGGCCGCGCTTCAGACCGTCCTGGACCACCACGACATGCTCCGGCTCCGCGTGCGGAGCGGTGGGCGGACCGAGGGACGAAAGCCGCACGCCGAGGGCTCGCAGGCCGCGGTGAACGGGAGCACCGAGTTCGAGGTCGCCGAGCCCGGCACGGTCGACGCGGCGGAACTCGTCCGCCGCGTGGACGTCGCCGGCCTGGACACCGGCGCGCTCCGCGCCGTCCTCGCCGCCGAGTCCGAGGCCGCCCGCCGCCGCCTCGACCCGGCCGCCGGGACGATGGCGCAGCTGGTCTGGTTCGACGCCGGCCCCGCCGAGTCCGGACGCCTCCTGCTCACCCTCCACCACCTCGCCGTGGACGGCGTGTCGTGGCGGATCCTCCTCCCCGACCTGGTCACCGCGTGGGCCGGGGAAGAACTCGACCCCGTCCCGACCTCGTTCCGCCGCTGGGCGCAGCGCCTGGCCGCCGAGGCGTCCGACCCGGCCCGCACGGCGGAGCTGCCGCTGTGGGACGACATCCTCGCCACCCCCGACCCGGTCCTCGGCACCCGCCCGCTCGACCCCGGGGCCGACACCTTCGGGACGGCGCGGCACCGCACGCTCGACCTGCCCGCCGACGTCACCGCGCCGCTCCTCGCCGACGTCCCGGCCGCCTTCCACGGACGGGTCAACGACGTGCTGCTCACCGGCCTCGCCCTGGCCGTCGCCGAGTGGCGGCGCGACCGCGGCACCTGCGACGAGACGGCCGTCCTCATCGACCTCGAAGGACACGGCCGCGAGGAGATCGTCCCCGGCGTGGACCTGTCGCGCACCGCCGGCTGGTTCACCTCGATCTACCCGGTGCGGCTCGACGCCGGATGGGTCGAGCCCGCCGACGTCCGCGAGGGCGGCCAGGCCGTCGGGACCGCGCTGAAGCGGGTCAAGGAGCAGCTCCGCGAGATCCCCGACAACGGCATCGGGTACGGCCTCCTGCGCTACCTCAACCCCGCGGCGGGCGCGCGCCTCGCGGGGCGCCCGCAGATCGCGTTCAACTACCTCGGCCGGTCCGCCGCGCCCGAGGCCACCGACTGGGGACCGGCCGGCCAGGCCGACGGCGACGCCCTCGCCGCCGGGCAGGACGACGCGCTCGGCCTCGTCCACGCCATCGAGGTCAACGCGCACACCCGCGACCTGCCGGACGGCCCCGAGCTGTCCGCGACGTGGACGTGGGCGGGCGGCCTGTTCGACGAGGCCGCGATCGAGGACCTCGCCGAGCGCTGGTACACGGCGCTGCGCGGCCTGGTCGCGCACGTCGTGGACGGCGCGTCCGACGGGCCCGTCGGCGGGTTCACCCCGTCCGACCTGTCGCTGGTGGACGTCAGCCAGGACGAGATCGACGAGCTCGCCGCCGAGCTCGACGGTGAATGGGAGCTGGATTGAGCAAGTCGCAGCTTGAGGACATCCTCCCGCTGTCCCCGTTGCAGCAGGGGCTCTTCTTCCACGCGCTGTACGACGCGGGGCAGGCGAGCGCGACCAGAGGGGACGTCTACACCGCGCAGATCGTGTTCGACCTGCGCGGCCCCCTCGACGTGGACGCCCTGAAGGCCGCCGCCGCGACGCTCCTGCGGCGGCACGCCAACCTGCGGGCCGGGTTCCGGCAGCGCAAGGAGGGATCACCGGTCCAGGTCGTCCACCGCGAGGTACACCTCCCGTGGGACGACGCCGACCTGTCCGCCATGCCCGGGGCCGAGCGCGAGGCGAAGGCGGCGGAGCTGGCCGTCGCCGAACGCGCCCGGCCGTTCGACATGACGCGACCGCCGCTGCTGCGCTTCCTGCTGATCAAGCTCGCGGACGGCCTGCACCGCATGGTGTTCACCAACCACCACATCCTGCTGGACGGCTGGTCAACGCCCATCCTGCAAACGGAACTGTTCGCGCTCTACCTGGCCGGCGGCGACGACACCGGGATGCCGCGCGTCACCCCGTACAAGAACTACCTGGCGTGGCTCGCCGCCCAGGACCGTCCCGCCGCCGAGGACGCCTGGCGCCGCTCCCTCGACGGCTTGGACGAACCCACCCTCGTCGCGCCGGGCGCACCCGAGCCCGGCGCGGACACACCCGGACGGGTCCGGACCCGCCTCACCGAAGACCTCACCGCGGCGCTCAGCGCGCGCGCCCGCGCCCAGGGCGTCACCCTCAACACCGTCCTGCAACTCGCCTGGGGGACGCTGCTCGGCCGTCTCACCGGCTCGACCGACGTCGTGTTCGGCGCCGCCGTGTCCGGCCGCCCACCGGAGCTCCCGGGTGTCGAGCAGATGATCGGCCTGTTCATCAACACGCTGCCGATCCGCGTCCGCGTCCGCCCCGCCGACACCGTCGCCGAGGCGCTCATCCGCCTCCAGGACGAGCAGGCCGCGCTGATGCCGCACCACCACCTCGGCCTGGCCGACATCCAGCGCCTCAGCGGCACCGGCACCCTCTTCGACACGATGACCGTGCTGGAGAACTACCCGTTCGACCCGGACGCCGCCGGCGCCGACCTCGGCGGCCTGTCCCTGCACGACGTGGACGGCTACGACGCGTCCCACTACCCGCTGACCTTCGCCGCCGTCCCGGGCCGCGGCCTGTCCCTGCGGATCGACCACCGCGCCGACCTGTTCACCGAGGACGACGCGCAACGCCTGATGCGCCGCTTCGTCCGCATCCTGGAGGCCGTCGCCTACCGCCCCGACCTCCCGCTCGGCCGCATCGACGTCCTGGACGGCGACGAACGCGACCACGTCCTGGAGACGTGGCAGGGACCGGCGACGGACCGCGTGCCGGGCACCGTCACAAGCCGCTTCGCGGAGCAGCTGGCGCGCACGCCCGGCGCCGCGGCCGTCCGGGCGGGCGGGGAGACGGTCACCTACGCCGAGCTGGACGCGCGGGCGAACCGGCTGGCGCGCCGCCTCATCGGGCTCGGCGTCGCGGCGGAGACACCGGTCGCCGTCCTCCTAGAAAGGTCCGCCGCCGTCGCCGCGGTGTCGCTCGCGATCCTCAAGGCGGGCGGCGCTTACGCGCCGATCCACCACGGCTACCCGCCGGAGCGGATGGCGTGGGCGGTCGCCGAGGTCGGCGCGCCCGTCCTGGTCGTCGACTCGGCCATGCGCGACCGCGTCGCCGGACTCGACACGGCGGCGCGGATCCTCGTCGTGGACGACGACCCCGAGACGGCCGCGCTTCCCGGCACCGACCCGGGCGTGCAGTGCCATCCCGAAAACCTCGCCTGCGTGCTGTTCACGTCCGGCTCGACGGGCGTGCCCAAGGGCGTCATGCTCCGCCACCGCGACGCCGTCGACCTCGCCACCGACGGCCGGCTCAGGGGCGGGGCGCACGACCGGGTGCTCGTCCACTCGCCGCACGCGTTCGACGCGTCCGTCTACGAGCTGTGGACGCCGCTGCTGCACGGCGGCACGGCCGTGTTCGCGCCACCCGGGCACCTGAACGGCGAGGCCCTCGAAAAGGTCGTCACCGACGAGGAACTCACCGGCCTCTTCCTCACCACGACCCTGTTCAACCTGGTCGCGGACGAGCGCCCGCACGCGTTCGCGGGGCTCCGCGAGGTGCTGACCGGCGGGGAGGCCGGATCACCGGCCGCGATGCGCAAGGTCCTCGCCGCGTGCCCGGACACCGAGGTCGGCCACGTGTACGGGCCCACCGAGGCCACCACCTACACGACCCACTCCGCGCAGCGCGCCCCGCTCGCCGACCCGTCCGAGACGACCCCGGCGCTGGGCCGCCCCCTCGACGACATGCGCGTGTACGTGCTGGACCAGGGGCTGCGTCCCGTCCCGCCCGGCGTGGTCGGCGAGGCCTACATCGCCGGCGCGGGCCTTGGCCGCGGCTACCTGCGGCGGCCCTCCCTGACCGGCGAACGCTTCGTCGCCGACCCGTTCGGCGCGCCCGGCGGCCGCATGTACCGCACCGGCGACCTCGTCCGGTGGCGGCCGGACGGCGCCCTCGAATACGTCGACCGCGTCGACTTCCAGGTCAAGGTCCGCGGCTTCCGGATCGAGCTCGGCGAGATCGAGGCCGCCGTCGCCGCCCACCCCGCCGTCGCGAACGTCGCCGTCATCGCCCGCGAGGACATCCCCGGCGTCAAGACCCTGGTGGCCTACGTCATCGCACCGGCTCTGCCGTCCGGTGGGGACGAGTCCCCCGAGCCCGCCGGTGACGTGCGGGGTGCGGCGGGGCTGCGGGAGTTCGTCGCCGAGCGCGTGCCCGAGTACATGGTGCCCGCCGCGTTCGTCCGGCTCGACACGTTCCCCGTCGGCCCGACCGGCAAGCTCGACCGGCGCGCCCTGCCCGCGCCCGACTACGGCGAGGCCGCCGCCGGACGCGATCCCCGCACGCCCGAGGAGGAGCGGCTGTGCGCCATCGTCGCCGACGTCCTCGGCCTCGAACGCGTCGGCGCCGACGTCAGCTTCTTCGACCTCGGCGGCGACAGCATCGCCGCCCTGAAGCTCGTCACACGCGCCCGGCAGGCGGACATCGAGCTGACCCCCCGCGACGTGTTCACCCACCAGACGGTCGAGGCCCTCACGCGGGTCGGCGAGCCCGAAGACCGGCTCGGCTTCGAGATGCTCCTGCCCATCCGGACGGCCGGGGCCCGGGCGCCGGTCTTCTTCGTCCACCCGGCCGGCGGCCTGTCGTGGAGCTACCTGCAGTTCCAGCGGCACCTCGCCCCCGACCAGCCGATCTACGGGCTCCAGGCCGCCGGGTTCACGCGGCCGGAGCTGCCCGGCTCCGTCGAGGAGACGGCCGGGGACTATCTGGAGCAGATCCGCGCCGTCCAGCCGTCCGGCCCCTACAACCTCGCCGGCTGGTCGCTCGGCGGGCTCATCGCCTACGAGATGGCCGTGCGGCTCCAGGCCGCCGGCGAACGGGTCGGGCTGCTCGCCCTCATCGACGCGTACCACACCCAGGACCTCGAATCGGAGCGGCGCGAGATCCTCCCCGAGCTTCTGGAGAGCATCGGCATCGACGCCGGCATGATCGCCGCCGACGGCAACCCCGACATGGAGCAGATCATGGCGGTGCTCGCCGCACGCGACGACGCCCTCGCGACCCTCGGCGAGGACGACCTGGTCAACGTCTACCGCAACTACGAGAACGGCCTCCGGCAGGCCGAGGAGTACCGGCCCGGACGGTTCCGCGGCGACATCGTCTTCTTCACCGCGCTCCAGGGCCGCACCGGCGACTCGCCGACCGCACGCTCGAACTGGGGTCCCCTCGTCGAGGGCGAGATCGAGGACTACCCCCTCGACGTCGACCACCACCTGCTCATGGAGCCGGGCCCGGCCGCCGAGATGGGCGCCGTCCTGGCCGCCAAACTCGACAAACTACAGAGCACGCAGTGAAAGGGACGCAGATGACCAACCCCTTCGAGGACCCCGACGGCACCTACGTCGTCCTCGTCAACGACGAGGGCCAGCACTCGCTGTGGCCGTCGTTCGCCGAGGTCCCCGCCGGCTGGACGGTGGCCAAGGACGAGGACACCCGGCAGGCGTGCCTGGACTACATCAACGAGAACTGGACGGACATGCGCCCCAAGAGCCTCATCGAGGCCATGGGTGAATGACGGCGGCCCGCCGGCGCTCCGCGGGGACGCGATCGAGATCCCCGCGGTCACCGAGTGGACGATGGAGATGCTGGACGCGGCGGACCTGCGCCCCGCGCCGCTGCCCGGCGTCGAGATGACGTTCACGCTGGCCGGGCAGCCGTCCCCCGAGGTCAACCGCGCCATGTACGCGGCCGTCGGCGCCCCCGTCTGCTGGACGGACCGGTTCCCGTGGACGCACGCGGACTGGCGGGCGTGGGTGGAACGCTCCGAGCTGTCCACGTGGATCGCCATGGCCGAGGGCACCATCGCGGGCTTCTTCGAGATCGAGGCGCAGCCCGGCGGGGACACCGAGATCCACCTGGTGGGCCTCACCCACGCGTTCGTCGGCCGCGGCTACGGCGGGTACCTCGTCGAGCAGTGCACCCGCCGCGCCTGGCAGCGCGGCGAGCTGTGGGCCCGGGGCAGCGGCCCCGCCACCCGGGTGTGGCTGCGCACCAGCAGCCTCGACCATCCGAACGCGATCGCCAACTACCGGCGCCGGGGCTTTAAGGTGGCCGCGGAGACCACCGCGTCCAAGCTCGTCCCGGACCCGCGGGTCGCGCCGTGGCCGCTGCCGCACGATCCGCGCGTGGCCTCCCGCCGCCACGAGGAGGAGGAGTTGATCACGTGACCTGGTTCCGCTGCCCCGAGAACCGTCCCTGGGCGTCGATGCGGCTGTTCTGCCTGCCGCACGCGGGCGGGTCGGCGGTGTTCTACCGGACGTGGGCCAAGGAGATCAGCCCGGCCGTCGAGGTGCACGCCGTCCAGTACCCGGGCCGCGCCGACCGGATGGCCGACGCGATGGTCACCGACGCCCACCAGCTCGCCCGCCTCGTCGCCGGTGCGATGGCGCCGCTGATGGACCGTCCCGCCGCCCTGTTCGGGCACAGCATGGGCGCCGTCCTGGCCTACGAGGTGGCGCGGCTGCTGCAGGAGCGCGGCAGCGCCCCGGTGCACGTGTTCGCCTCCGGCGCCCGCCCGCCGCACGACCGCGGCGACGACCGCGTCGCCGACAGGGACGACGACGGCGTGGTCGCCGAGATGGTGAACCTCGGCGGCAGCGACGCCGAGGCCCTGCGGGACCCCGAGCTCCGCGAGCTCGTCCTGCCGTACGTGCGCAACGACTTCCGGCTGATCGAGGACTACGCCCACCGGCCCGGCACGCGGCTGACCGTCCCGATCACCACGATCATCGGGGACGCCGACCCGCACGTGTCCGAGGAGCAGGCCGCCGGCTGGGCGCGGGCGACCGACGGGCGCTTCGCGCTCAGGATCCTGCCGGGCGGCCACTTCTACCTGACCGAACGGCAGCCGGACGTCATCGCGGAGATCCAGCGCACCCTCGAAGTCCCCGCCGTCCCCTGAGCCCGGACGGCGGCGGGCCGCCCCGCGGGAGTCATGGATCCGGGGCGGCCCGCCTTCTCGGGTATCGGTCAGTAGACGCTCAGGCCGTACCGGTTGAGCACCTCGGTGACGGGCTGGAAGAACGTCGTCCCGCCCCAGCTGCAGTTGCCGCTGCCGCCGGAGGTCAGGCCGAGCGCCGTGTTGGGAGCGAACAGGGGGCCGCCGCTGTCGCCGGGCTCGGCGCACACGGTGGTGCGGATCAGGCCGGACACCGACCCCTGGGAGTAGTTGACGGTCTGGTTGAGCGCGGTGACCCGGCCGTTGTGCAGGCCGGTGGTGCTGCCGCTGCGGTACACGGTCTGCCCGACCGTGGCGTTCCCGGAGCGGGTGATGTCGTGGGTGCCGCTGTACAGGCTGACGGCGCCGCGCGTGTCGGTGGGCGTCGAGCTGTACTGCACGACCCCGTAGTCGTTGCCGGGGAAGCTGCTGGCCACGGTCCGGCCCAGCGTCCGCCCCGAACTGTCGGTCCAGGTCGAGCTGATGTTGGTGCAGTGCCCGGCGGTGACGAAGTAGTACGTGCCTCCGCTCCGGACGTTGAAGCCCAGCGAGCAGCGGGAGCCGCCGCCGTAGATGGCCTCGCCGCCGAGGGTGAACTTCTGGAACGTCCCGGCGACCCGCTCGGTGCGGACGGCCGCGCCGTGCTTGGCGGCGGCGGCCTGCACCTTCTTGAGCTTGGCGCCCTTGACGGTGCTGTCCATCGTGAGCAGGACCTGGTTGGTGGCCGGGTCGATGGCCCAGGCGGTGCCCGGGATGGTCGCGTCGCGCTTGAGCGCGGCCATGACCTGCTTCAGGTCGGAGCCGCTGCGCGCGACGGTCTTCGGAACGGCGCCGGCGGCGCGCACGGCCTGTGCGGCCTTGGCGCCGGTCACGGTCACGACCAGCTTGCCGCCCTTGAGGTAGGAGCCGGCGGTCTGGGAGCCGAGCTGGTGCGCGAGCGACGACGCGACCGCGCCGTGGTCGGCGGGTGCGGCGGGTGCCGCCGGGCTGGCGAACGCGGCGGGTGCGGTGGCCAGGGTGGCGGTCACCACTGCAGCGGTCGCCGTGGTGACGGCGACGGCGCCGACGCGCCTGTGACGGATCTTCACTTGTGCCTCCACGGGGGGATGGGCGCACCCGAATGGTGCACCGGAGGTCACCGACATGGTGTAAGAACCGTCAATGCGGGCGTAAGACGCAGAAGGTGACTAATTCGGGACGATGTGATTGGCACCCTGACAATGGTCCGGTGGTCAGACCATGAAATGCCTTCATGTTGTGGATCAACCGCCCGCGAACCGGCCCCGGTCCCCCCGCGTGGGGAACCGGGGCCGGGGCGCGGCCTCCCGCCGCCTGGGAGCTCCGGCGGGCCGCCGATGCGACTCGCGGGGCGGCTAGTAGACGTCCACCCCGAACACCGAGAGCACCTCGGTCACGGGCTGGAAGAACGTGACGCCTCCGGACGAGCAGTTGCCGCTGCCCCCGGACGTCAGCCCGAGCGCGATGGACCCGGCGAACAGCGGGCCGCCGCTGTCGCCCGGCTCGGCGCACACGTTGGTGCGGATCAGGCCGCTGACGCTGCCCTGCTGGTAGTTCACCGTCTGGTTGAGCGCGGTGACCTGCCCGCTGTGGACGCCGGTGGTGCTGCCGCTGCGGGTCACGGTCTGCCCGACCGTGGGGTTCCCGGCGTCGGTGATGTCCTGGAAGCCGCCGGGGCCCCTGACGCCGCCCTGCGTGTCCTCCGGTGTGGAGGAGTACCGGACGATGCCGTAGTCGTTGCCGGGGAAGCTGCTGCCGGCGTTGCCGCCGAGCGTCGTCCCCGACTCGTCGGTCCAGGTCGAGCCCGCTTCGGTGCAGTGCCCCGCCGTCAGGAAGAAGTAGTCGGTTCCGTTCGTGACGTTGAAGCCCAGCGAGCAGCGGGAGCCGCCGGAGTAGATGGGGTCACCTCCAATGACGTACGGGCGGAACTTCCCGGCGACGCGCTCGGTGCGGACGGCCGCTCCCTGCTCGGCGGCCGCGGCCTTCACCTCCTTCAGCTCGGCGCCCTTGACCGTGCTGTCCATGGTCAGCACGACCTGGTTGGCGGCCGGGTCGACGGCCCAGGCGGTGCCCGGGACGGTGGCGTCGCGCTTGAGCGCGGCCATGACCTGCTTCAGGTCGGAGCCGCTGCGCGCGACGGTCTTCGGGACGGCGCCGGCGGCGCGCACGGCCTGTGCGGCCTTGGCGTCGGTGACCGTGACCACGAGCCGGCGCGTGGCCTGGTCGAGGTAGGCGCCGGCGGTGCGGGAGCCGAGTTGCCCCGCCAGCTTCGCGGCCACCCCGCCCGTGTCGGACGTCGTGGCGACGGGCGCGCTGGCCGCGTCGAGCGACGCGTTCGCGGCGGGAGCGGCGACCAGCGCGGTCGCCAGCAGCCCGGACGCGGCCAGGGCGGCGGCGCCGACGCGCCTGTGACGGATCTTCACTTGTGCCTCCAGGGGGGATTGGGCGCGCCCGGATTGGCACGCCGGAGGTCACGGGACATGCTGGAAGAAACCTGAATGCGGGCGTAAGGGAACAAAGTGACTAATCGGTCGGCCACGTATTGTCACACCGGGTACGGAATCCGTGGTCGTCCCTCGATGGACGACGCGTCCAATGGGCCTCCCCGGCGGGCGAACCGCGACGTACAGTCGAGGCGACGGGGGGCCGGACATAAGCTGCGGATCCCCCGCTCCCGGTTCCCGCACGGGAGTGCCCATGGGTGTCGAGATCCGGGTGGAAGGGCTCAGGAAGTCGTTCGGGCGGCAGGTCATCTGGGAGGACGTGTCCCTGACCATTCCGGCGGGTGAGATCTCCGCACTGCTGGGGCCGTCCGGGACCGGGAAGTCGGTGTTCCTCAAGAACCTCGTCGGGCTGCTGCGTCCCGACCGGGGCCACGTGTACGTGGGCGGCGGCGACGTCCCGCGGCTGCGCGAGAGCGACCTCTACGAGCTGCGCCGCCACTTCGGGGTGCTGTTCCAGGACGGTGCCCTGTTCGGCTCCATGAACCTCTACGACAACATCGCCTTCCCGCTGCGCGAGCACACCAAGAAAGGCGAGTCGGAGATCCGGCGCATCGTGCTGGAGAAGATGGAGATGGTCGGCCTGTCCGGCTCGGAGGACAAGCTGCCGGGCGAGATCTCCGGCGGGATGAAGAAGCGCGCCGGACTGGCCCGCGCCCTCGTCCTCGACCCGGAGATCATCCTGGCGGACGAGCCCGACTCCGGCCTCGACCCCGTCCGCACCGCGTACCTCAACCAGCTGTTCGTCGACCTGAACACCCAGCTCGGCGCGACGTTCCTGATCGTCACGCACGACATCGGCACCGCCCGCGTCCTGCCCGACAACCTCGGCCTGCTGTTCCGCCGCGGCCTGGTGATGTTCGGGCCGCGGGAGATGGTGCTGTCCAGCACGCACCCCGCGGTGAACCAGTTCTTCAACGCGCGCCGGCAGGGCCCGATCGGGATGGCGGAGGAGAAGGACCTCGCCGAGGTCGCGAGCGAGTCCGCGCCGCAGACGATGCCCGCGCCGATCCCGCCGCAGCTCATGCCGAGCGACGGCGGCCTGCGCCCCTCGATGCGACGCCCCGGTGCGTGGCTGGCCGAGCACCGCGTGACCCCGCCGCCGGGCTCGTTCATCGACGACGAGGGCCGCAACTGGCTCACCGACTGGGACTCCCTGGCCGCACAGCGCCAGTGGCGCCCCTAGGACGGCCAGGGCCGCGGCATCGCCGGCGGCCCTGGCCGGGAGCCCTCGGCGTCAGGCGGACTGGAGGCCGGGGTTGCCGTTCTCGGTGACGAAGGAGGTGCGGGTACTGATCGGCGCGCCCGGCCGGGTCACGTAGGGCAGGACCCGGAAGTCGGTGCGGAACGTCTCGTCGTCGAGCGTGCAGCGCAGGTAGCCGCGCTGGTAGCTGGTGAACTTGATGTGCTCGTTGGCGTCCAGCAGGTTCCGGCCGCCCTGGTCGAGGTCCTCGCCGTCCATCTTGGTGGAGATGGAGGTGGCGACGAACTCGACGCCGATCGTGCGGGAGCGCGGGTCGTCGAAGTCCAGCTTGAGGTCGGCGGCCATGTGGCGGTGCATGTCGCCGGTCAGCACGACCGGGTTGCGCACACCGCGGTCGACGAACTCGGCGAACAGCTGGTCGCGGGCCGGTTTGTAGCCGTCCCAGAAGTCCATGACGAACTTGCGCCCGTCGCCGGGGACGGTGTCGACCTGGGTCACCGGGATCTGCTGGGGGATGACGTTCCAGGTGGCGCGGGATTCGCCGAGCCCCTCGTACAGCCACTTCTCCTGCTCCGGGCCGAGCACCGTGCGGCCGGGGGCGAGCCGGTCGGCGCAGTCGCTGGTGCGGTCGCCGCACGCCTGGTCGGCGCGGTACTGCCGGGTGTCGAGGACGTGGAAGTCGGCGAGCCTGCCGTAGCGCAGCCTGCGGTACAGGCGGGTGTGCGACCCCTGCGGCCTGCCGGGACCGCGCAGCGGCAGGTTCTCGTAGTACGCCTGGGCGGCGGCGGCCTTGCGGCGGCGGAACACCGCCGGGTCCGTGTCGGGTTCGCCGTCGGCCTTGGAGATGTCGCCGACCCAGTTGTCCTCGATCTCGTGGTCGTCCCAGACCAGGACGAACGGGTGCGCCTGGTGCGCGGCGATGATGTCGGGGTCGAAGCGGTGCAGGGCGTGCCGCAGGCGGTACTGCGTCAGGTCGGTGGGCTCGACCTGGATCTCCGGGGGAACGGCGACGTTGCGGATTCCGCCGGTGGGGCTGATCTGGTTCTCGTAGATGTAGTCGCCCAAGTGGAAGACGACCGCCACGTCCTCTTCGGCCATGTGGCGGTAGGCGGTGTAGAAGCCCTCGAACCACGCCTGGCAGGACGCCACGGCGAAGCTCAGCCTCCGGGTCCTCGCCCAGGGTTCGGGGGCGGTCCTGGTGCGGCCGACCGGGCTCAGGGCGCCCCGGACCCGGAAGCGGTAGAAGTACTCGCGGTCCGGCTGCAGTCCGCGCAACTCGACGTGCACGGAGTGCCCCAGTTCCGGGACGGCGAAGGCGTTGCCGCGGCGGACGACCTTGCGGAAGCGCTCGTCGGCGGCCACCTCCCAGCCGACCTCGACCTTGCGGGCGGGCATGCCGCCGGAGCCGTCCAGAGCCAGCGGCTCGGGCGCGAGCCTCGTCCACAGGACGACGCCGTCCGGCCAAGGGTCGCCGGAGGCCAGCCCGAGGGCGAAGGGGTCGTCCTGGAACACCGGGGCGCCCCAGGCCGGGGCGGCGGAGACGCCGGCCACGGCGGCGCCCACTCCGAGGGCGCCGCCCGCCAGGAGTAGTCCGCGCCGTCCGATGATCGGGCTGTTCAGGGCAGGGGGCTGGGTCATGCGCTCTCCCGGGGGGGATGGCCGCGCTCACGCGCGTGGGCTGCACATCTGGCAGTCGGGGGACATCGGGCTAGGTCACGGGGACGTGGCCGGTCAGGTCGGGAAGGTCTTCAGGACCACCGGGCCGAGGAGCCCGGAGGTGCGCTGGCCGGGGAAGACGAAGTGGGTGGGGCTGGTCTCGTCGAGGTGGGGGGCCAGGGTGCCGTAGACGACGATCTCGATCTCGTTGGGGCCGGCGCGCAGGGCGGGGCCGAGGTCGAAGGTGTACGGGGCGCAGATCCGCACGCCCGCCGC
Organism: Spirillospora sp. NPDC048819; assembly: GCF_040650055.1. NCBI lineage: Bacteria > Bacillati > Actinomycetota > Actinomycetes > Streptosporangiales > Thermomonosporaceae > Spirillospora > Spirillospora sp. NPDC048819. Next base: position 272,963 of record NZ_JBEZGN010000004.1, read on the forward strand.
CTGCCCGTTCACCGTCACCTCGGCGGTGCCGCGGACGCGGCCGAGATCGAGCTCGGCGGGCCCGGGAGCCGCCGCCAGGTCCAGGACGCGCCGGTAGCGGACGCCGCCGCTGTAGCCGGCCAGGCCCGCGTCATCCCAGTCGCCCAGCTCGATCGTGCCCGCCCCGATGGCGAACTGGACCGGCCCCGCCAGCGCCGCGCCCTCCCGGTGCTCGGGCCGGGTCCGCAGCCGCAGCTCGGCCGTCCCTGCCGGCCGTGCACGGCCGGGGAGTTCGACGTCGAAGCGGCCGCCGCCGTCGTGCGCGGCGCCGAGCGGAACGCCGTCGAGAAGGATGCCGGTGACCTCGCCCCGTGCGGTGAACCGCATCCGCGTCGCGCCGGGCGGCACCGCGAAGCGCAGCCGCTCGGCCCTGGGCAGGGCGCCGGGCCCGGCGAAGGACGCGGGCAGGACGGTGCCGTCGTCCACGTCGTCCTCCAGCCAGTGCGCGCCGGGCAGGGGGTGCGGGCGGCGCCGCAGGTGGAGGGCGGCGGGGTCGCCGATCTGCGCCCGCCTGGGAACGACGGGCGCGGCGGCGTCGTCGCGCGCGGCGTGCCAGCCGGCGCCGGACACGAGCGGCCCGTCCACCAGGACCGCCGCCGGGGTGTCGCCTTCCGTGAGGACGAGGGTGAGCCGCGCGCCGGGCGCGTCCGGCAGGTCGTAGCGGCCGACGCGGGGGGCCTCCTGCTCGGCGTAGGGGTCGAAGCCGCCCTGCCGGCCGATCTCCGCGCCGTCGACCAGGACCCGGCACGGGCATGCGGACGCGACCTGGAGGACGGCCGGGCCGGTGACGCGCGGGAGTTCGGCGGTGAAGGCCACCGGCGCACCCGGGCGCGCGGTTCCCCCGGCGGTGATCCACTCGGGCCGGACGCACCGGGCGGGCTCGGTCACGACGGACAGGTGGCCGCGCAGCCGCACGTCCTCACCGGGCACCAGGCGGATCTCCAGCGTGTGCTCGCCCGGCGGAAGCGCCGCGGTACCGACCGCCAGGTAGCCGCGGTCGTCGAGCGGGACCTCGGTTCCGTCCGCCAGGAGCGTCTTGGCGGCGGGGAAGCCGAGCACCGGGAACCCGCCGGGAGCGGGCACGCTCACGCGGGTGCGCAGGGTGATCCGCTCTCCCGCCGCGGCCTCGCCGAAGTCGAGGAACTCCTCGGGGACGTGCCCCTTGGGTCCGAGCACCGCCCGGTGGACCGGATCCTTGCGGATGCCCCGGCTGTCGGAGTAGACGACCGGCCGCCACCGGTCCCCGGCGCCGGACCACAGCCCGTGAGGGCCGAACGTCGCGTAGGCCGGGGCCCATTCGGCGGACGGGTCCTCGTCCGCCCGGTGCCAGAGCCGCCACCGCTCCAGCGGCGCCATGGCACCGGCCGGACGGGCGAAATCCCCCCAGGTGTTGTCGAGCGTCGGCACGAGTTCCATGTCCCAGGTGGAGCCGAGGTCCAGCTCGGCTGTGGGACGCCGCGGCGCGGCCGGCGCGTCCTGCTCCGGACGGGCCGCATCCGGGAACACCAGCAGCGCGGCGGGGCCGTCATCGAACGGGACGACGACCTCCGCCCCCGACGGCACGGACGTGACGGGCAGTTCCCGGGGCGGGCCGCCGAACGGGCTCACCAGGTAGGCCGGGCCCGTCACGCCGTTGACGCGGATCCGCATGTCGCGGTGGTAGCGGCCGGGGTCGAAGTCGTAGGTCACGTCCAGCCAGCCCAGGTCGATGCCCCGCTCGTCCGGGCGCCCGACCGATACGCGGCTGGCCATGGACTCCGCCGCCGCCACGAACACCACCGTCGCGCCGTCGACCTCGCGGACCAGCGCGGGGACCGGCGCCTCGACCCGCCGGGAGCCGTCCAGCAGGGGGCCGAGCGCGCCGGTGTCCGGGACGGTCTCCAGCAGCGGCGCCAGCCTGGCCACGGCCTCGCCGGCGGCCGGGTCGCCGACGCCGAGCCGGGGCGGCGGGCCGACGGCGACCACGCGGCCGCCTCCCTCGATCAGCGAGGTCAGCCGCCTGGCGGTGTCCCCTTCGAGGACGGTGCAGGCGGGCAGCAGGACCGTCCCGTACGACTCGTCCGCGACGTTCAGCCGCCCGCCCGCCACCGTGGCCCGCAGGACGGAGTCGTCGTCGATGACGTCGGCGTCGACGCGGAGCCGGTCGAGGGCGCCGGGGACCATCTGGAACCACGCCATGTCGCCCACCAGCGCCCGGTAGGTGTCCTGCGCGAGCGCGGCGGACGCGTCGACGCCGTCGAGCCGGGTGCCCGCCTGCGCGGTCGACGTCGGGAACAGCACGGCCACGTCGCAGACGTGGCGGCCCAGCGACAGGGCCGCGCACAGCCGCGTCACGGCGTCGGCGAAGACCCGGTGGTGCGCCCAGTAGGGCTGCCGCCAGTCGGTCGAGGGCGGCGCCCACTCCCACCAGCCGGCCTTGGTCGTGTAGTAGACCGCGTGCGGGTTGTAGAGGGTCGCGCCTGCGCGCAGCCACGGAAGCAGCCAGTCGAAGGTCTCCTCCAGCGTTCCGCCCCACCCGCTGGAGTGGAACGCCTCGATCCACACGCGGTCCCGGCCGTACAGGTGGGCCAGGGACGAGTGGATCCGGGCGTCGCCGTGGTGGTCCGAGCCCGGCGCGCCGAACCAGCGGTGGGTGCGGGCGTAGTCGGCGTACAGCCGCACCCCGTCCGCCGGCCGCCCGGCGCGGGCCGGGTCCTGCTGGTCGCAGCCGTGCAGCAGCCCGTGCCGCTCGTGCCATCCGGCGAGCGGCCGGAAGAACGCCTCCTCGGCCAGCTCCGCGCGGGTGAGGTGGTAGTCGCGGCGGAACTCGCCCGCCTCGTCGCCGCCGCCCTTCCACAGGGACGGCAGGTGCGGGGCCGGGTCGTAGCCGCGGCGGGCGGCGAACTCCTCGGCGAACCCCTCGGTCCAGGTCGGCAGCGCGGGCAGCTCGTCTTGGAAGGAGCCGACGATCACGTTGCCGAGACGGTGCCCGAGGCGCCGCTCGAACTCACCGTGGACGCGGTCGAGCAGCGCCGCGCACGCCCGCGCCGACAGGTAGTCGAAGCCGCGCACGGACGTGCCGCCGTCCGGCTCCAGCCACCGCCCGGCGAACCCGGGGACGTCGCGCACCAGCCGCGCCTGGATGTCGGCGCCGGAGAACCCGAGCTGGTCGTAGAACCACAGCGACACCCCGAGCCGCGCGGCGTCCTCGCAGACCCCGTCGAGCAGCTCCCACCAGGCGTCGGTGAAGAACGCGGGCGCGTCGGCGTCGGCGCCGAACATCGGGCCGGACGGCGCGAGGTTCAGGATCACCAGGTTGTACACGCCGCCCTCGGCGAAGCGTTCGAGCTGGTCGCGCAGCCGCCGCCGGTCCAGCCGCTCGCCGCTCCACCACCAGATGGGCGCGGGGGAGTACGCGCGCGGCGGCGCGTCCAGCACCGCCCGGAGCCGGTCCGGGATCATCCCTTGAGTCCGCTCGCGAAGCCCTTGATGACGTACCGCTGCAGCAGCAGGAACACGACCAGGATCGGCAGCGAGGCCAGCACCAGCCCGGCGAACACGAGCCCGTTGTCCGAGACGTACTGGCCGACGAAGGAGAAGATCCGCACCGGCACCGTCTCGCGGGTCGAGCCGCCCAGATACAGCAGGGGAGTGAAGAAGTCGTTCCAGATGAACACCGCGTTGAGGATCAGCACGGTGCCGGTGACGGGACGCAGCAGCGGGAACACCACCCGGGTGAACGCCTGGAAGTGGCCGGCGCCGTCGATCAGCGCGGCGTGCGCGTAGTCGCCCGGCAGCGCCCGGATGAACCCCGTGTAGAGGAAGATCGTGAAGGGCAGCTGGATCCCGGTGTAGAAGACGATCATGCCCTGGTAGGTGCCGAGCAGCCCCGCCCCGTCCACCATCTTGAACAGCGGGATCATCCCGAGCTGGAACGGCAGCACGATGCCCAGCAGGAACAGCACGTACAGCCCGTAGCCCAGCCGGGACGCGCGGCGCGACAGGAAGTAGGCGGCGAACGAGCCGATCGCGATCAGCGCCAGCAGGCTCACCACCGTGATCACCGTGCTGTTCAGCAGCGCCGGGCCGAGCTCCGCGCGCGTCCAGGCGGCGGAGTAGTTGTCCAGCGCCGGGCTCGACGGCGGCGCCAGCGGCGACTCGGCGACCTGCCGCTGGTCCTTGAGCGACAGCGTGACCAGCGCGTACACGGGGAACAGGAAGGCGACGGCGGCGGCGACCATCACCATCTCCAGCCCGAACGTCCGCAGCCCGTACCGCATGTTCATGTGCTCACCTCCCGGCTCCGCAGGTAGTGGATCTGCACCATCGACACCGCCGCGACGAACAACGCCAGCACCAGCGCGATCGCGGTGCTGTAGCCGAAGTTGCCGAAGACGAACGCCTGCTTGTAGAGCACCGTGGACAGCGTCTCGCTCGCGTGGCCGGGACCGCCGCTGGTCGCGGCGTAGACCTGGTCGAACAGCTTGAGCCCGCCGATGGTCGACAGCATCATGTTGATGGTGACCGCGGGCGCCAGCATCGGCCACGTCACGTTGCGGAACCGCTGGAACCGGCCCGCGCCGTCGATCATCGCGGCCTCGTGCAGCTCGACGGGCACCCCCTCCAGCCCGGCCAGGAAGATCACCATCGAGTATCCGGCGAACTGCCAGATCACCATGCCCGCGACCGACCACAGCGCCAGTGAAGGGTCGCCCAGCCAGTCCTGCCGCAGGGAACCCAGCCCGACCGCGCCGAGGATGCCGTTGAGCCCGGCGCCGGGCGCCGGGTTGTAGATGTACTTCCACAGGAACGCCACCATCACCGGGCTGACCACGGCCGGGGCGAAGAACACGACCCGCAGCACCGTCCGCGACTTGATCTTGGCGTGCACGCCGAGCGCCAGCAGCAGCCCGATCCCGTTCTGGACGAACACGATCGCCACGGTCAGCAGCAGCGTGTTGACCAGCGAGCCGCGCGCGGCCTCGTCGCGGAACAACTGCGTGAAGTTGCCGAGGCCGATGAAGTTCCGCTCGCCCAGGCCGTTCCAGTCGGTGAAGGCGTACACGACGCCGCTGAGGCTCGGGTACAGCACCACCAGGGCGTAGACGGCCAGGGCGGGCGCCGCGAACCACCACGGCGGCGACAGGAAGCGGGCGCCCCGCCGCCGGCGGCGGCCCGCGGCGTCCGGCCGGACGGGCCGTTTCACCGGGGCGGGGCGGGTGGTCGACGTCACGATCAATTCTTCCGGTAGGTCTCGTCCAGCTTCTTCAGCGCGGCGTCCACCGTCGTCTTGCCGCCGAGCAGTTCCTGGACCGCCGCGAAGTGGGCGGGCTGGACCTCGGCGTTCGGCCACGCCTGGTCCATGAACGGCACGGCCTTGTTGCCGTCGATGAACGGCAGGAACGAATCGAGCACCGGGTCGATCTTGGAGTTGGCGTCGCGGCTGAGCGGAACGCACGCGATGGCCTCGGCCCAGCGGTTCATGTTCTTCTGCTCCCCGAGGAACTCGATGAACGCCTTGGCCTCGTCCAGGTGCTTGCCGCGCGCGCTGACGCCGAGGCCGACGACCACGCCCGCCGGGATCCACACCTGGTTCGCGTCGTCCGCGCCGGGCACCGGGAACATGCCCAGGGCGTCGGCACTCGCGGCGGACTTGCGGAAGTCGGGCAGGACCGCCGACACCTGGATCGCCATCGCGGCCTTGCCGGTGGCGACCATCGAGGTCTGCTGCTCGAACGTCGTGCCGTTGGGGTTGTCGTTGAAGTACCCGCGCTTCTGCAGGTCCAGGTACATCTCCAGCGCCTCGGTCCAGCCCGAGCCGGCGAAGCTCGCCGAGCCCGCCTTCATCCGCTCGTCGAAATCCGGGTTCTTCGCGTAGACCGTGGACGGGACGAGGGCGTAGGTGATCAGCTGGGTGACCCACTGGGTCTGGGCGCCCAGCGCGATCGGCACCTTGCCCTTCTTCTTGATCTTCTCGCAGACCTCCAGGAACCCCGACCAGGTCGTGGGCGGCTCGACGTCGGCCTCCTCGAAGACCTTCTTGTTGTAGATGGCGCCGATGACGCTGGACCCGGCGGAGTAGATGTAGGTCTTGCCGTTGTTCTGGAACGCGGGCTTCAGCCCGGCGGGGATCCGCTTCGTCCAGGACTGCCCGCTCAGGTCGGCCAGCAGGCCGGCCTCGGAGATCTGCTTCATGCTCATCGCCGAGCCGTCGCCGGGGTACACCACGTGCACGTCGGGGGCGTTGCCCGCGCCGAGCTGGGTGCGCACCGAGGTCTGCACCTGGTCGGTGGGCGCGAAGGAGGCGTTGAACTTGGTCTTGGTGTACTCCTTGAGCAGCAGGTCGAGCGGCTTCTGCTGGTCGGCGACACCGACCAGCCGCAGCGTCCCGCCGCCGCCCGACCCGGACGTCCCGCCACAGGCCGCGAGCGCGCCCATGGCGGCGACGCCGCCGGTCAGCCCCAGAAAGCCGCGGCGGCTGAGCCCCGTCGACGATGTCATGAGTCCTCCTCGAAACGCGGCTCGGGCGCCGCGATGGTCCTTCGCGGCCGGGGCCGCCATGGGTGCTGCGGCCGGGGCCGCCGTCGGTGCGGCCGGGGGGCCGCCACGAGTTCTGCGGCCGGGGCCGCGGGTGCCGTCCGCCATCAGGGGACGGCGGCCGATGGATCTTCCGCGGTGAAGCGGTAGTCCCCCGAGGTCACCCGGCACAGGAGCGCGCCGGGTTCGGTGCCGATGATCTGGATCCCGGCGGCGCCGGCCACCGGGACCCCGCTCTCGCGCACGCCGCCGGGATCGCCGGTGGGCACGTGCACGATCGCGGTGGCCCCCGGTGGCACGCTCACCTCGAGCCGCAGCTCGCCGTCCGCCCGTGCCCATCCGGTCCGGACGGTGCCGCGGACCGACTCGTAGGCGGCGCGCGCCCACGTCAGCGTGCCGGGCCGGGGGCGGATCAGCAGTTCGCGGTAGCCGGTGGAGCCGGGCGCCTGGCTCAGCCCGGCGACGCCCTGGTAGAGCCATTCGCCGATCGAGCCGAGCGCGTAGTGGTTGAAGGAGTTCATCGCCGCGGCCTGGAAGCCGCGTTCCTCGGTGTAGCCGTCCCAGCGCTCCCAGATCGTGGTCGCGCCGTGCCGCAGCGGGTACAGCCAGGACGGCGGGCCGGTCCTGCGCAGCAGCGCGTGCGCCAGGTCGGGCCGCCCGCAGGCGTCCAGCACCGGGGCGGCGAGGCCCACGCCGAGGAATCCGGTGGTGAGGGCGGGGCCGGCCGCCTCGACCAGTTCGGCCAGGCGGCCGGCTGCGTGCGGCACGAGGTCGTCCGGCAGCAGGCCGAACGCCAGGGCCAGCAGGTAGGCGGTCTGGGTGTCGCCGGAGATCCGGCCGCCGGGCGTGGCGAAGCGTTCGGCGAAGGTCTTGCGGATGTGCCCGGCGAGGGTGCCGTACCGCCGCGCGGCGTCGCCCCGGCCGAGGATCTCGGCGGCGCGGGCGGTGAGGTCGGCGCTGCGGGCGAAGTAGGCGGTGGCGACGACCTCGCGCGGCGTCGGTTCCGGGGCGAGCCAGTCGGCGAAGTGCGGGCCGACGCGGTGCCGCCACACCAGGTCGGGGTTGTGCCGGTGGACGTGGTCGACCCAGGCGCACATCGCGTCGAGGTTGCGTTCCAGGAACCGCTCGTCTCCGTACACGCGGTACAGGTGCCAGGGCACCAGGACGCCGGCGTCGCCCCAGCCGGGCGCGCCCTCGTCGGCGACGCCGGTCAGCCTCGGCGCCACGTTGGTGAAGGCGCCGCCGGGAGACTGGGCGCCGCGCACCTCCCGCAGCCAGCCGGTGAAGAAGGCCGCGACGTCGGCGTTGAGGCAGGCGGTGGGGAGGAACACCTGCGCGTCGGCGAGCCAGCCGAGCCGCTCGTCGCGCTGCGGGCAGTCGGTGGGGACGCTGACGAAGTTGGAGCGCTGGCCCCAGCGGATGGCCTGGTACAGGCGCTCGACGTCCGGGTCGGAGCAGGCGAAGTCGCCCGCCCAGGGGGTGTCGTTGTGCAGGACGACGCCGGTGATGTCGGCGGCGTCCAAGTCCTGAAGGCCGGTGACCTCGGCGTAGCGGAAACCGTGGTAGGTGAAGCGCGGCTCGAACACGACCTCGGGGTCGTCGCCCGCGATGAGCACGTCCGTCGCGTCGGCGGTGCGCAGGTTGTCGGTGTAGAGCGCGCCGTCGTCGTCGAGGGCCTCGGCGTGCCGGATCACCACGCGGGCGCCCGGGGTCAGTCCGCGGGCGGTGAGGCGGACGCGGCCGGCGAAGTTCTGGCCGAAGTCCACCAGGTGACGGTCGCCGCCGGTGCGGGTGATGCCGCGGGCGGGCAGTTCCTCGACGGCGCGGACCGGCGGGGCCACGGAGGCGGTGAGAAGGTCGTGGTCGGTGCCGGTGACCTGCGCGGGACGCCAGCCGCCCGTGTCGGCGAACGCGGGGCGGTCCCAGCCGGGGGTGTCGCGGCGCAGGTCGTGGCACTCGCCCTTCAGCAGGTCGGCGTACCGGACGGGGGAGCGGCGGGTCCGCCACGTCGCGTCGGTGGCGATGACCTCGTGACTCCCGTCGGCGTGGTCGAGGTGCAGTTCCGCCAGCAGTTGCGGGAACGCTCCATAGTGGGCGCCGAGGCGGCGCGGGTCGAAGCCCGCGTAGCCGCTCCACCAGCCGTCGGCGAGGGTCGCGGCGAGGACGTTCTCGCCCGCGCCGACGAGCGCGGTCACGTCGAGGACCTGGTAGTCGATGCGGTCGCGGTAGTCGGTCCAGCCCGGCGCGAGTTCGGCGTCGCCTGCGCGCCGCCCGTTCAGCCGCATCTCGTAGAGCCCGCGGGCGGTGACGTAAAGACGTGCGCGGACGGGTGCGGCGGAGGTCTCGAACGTGCGCCGGAGCCGGACGGCGGGCTGGAGGCCGTGGTCGGCGAGCGCGAGTTCCCCCTCTTCGGGCGCGTCGACCACGTCGAGGTCGGCGGTGTCGTGGGTGATCCAGGAGGCCCGCCAGGCCGACGGGCGGAGCATCCCCGTCTCGAACCAGGAGGCCGCCACTGCGGTCGCGCCGTCCTCGGCGGTGACGGCGACCTCCCAGTGGTAGCGCGTGCGGGGGCTCAGCGGCGCGCCCGTGTAGCGGACGGACACCGCGGCCGCGTCTCTCACCTCGCCGGTGTCCCAGACCGGCGCGCCGGTCACGGCGGGGGCATCGGCGGGGGCATTGGCGGGAGCGGCCCACATCCGCACCCGGTGACGGGCGGGCGCGTCGCCCCGGCGGGGGGAGGAGAGGCGCCACGACAGCAGCGGGGCGGGCTCGTCGATGCCCAGCGGCTCGGCCAGGTGCTCGCAGCGAAGGCCGTGGGGCACCAGCGCCGCGGTGGGATGGCCGGTCATGGGCCCGCCTCCGATCGCTTGCATCCTCATGCGGTTAATTAACACTTCTGAGTGTGAGATTGAGGGTAGAGATACCGGGATTGAGTGTCAATATGGCGCACAGATCACGTTACAGCGTGGCCTGCGGCGTGCCGGATCGACCTCCGTTCCGGCCGTATCCGGGGACCGGCCTCCTCGTCTGCAACGGTCACGGTACCCGTGGCCGGGCATTACCGGCGAAAGTGGGCACCGGGGGCCCGCAGAGCCGTCCCTCAGGGGCCTGTGGCGGGACGGGAGGTCATGGATGCGATAACAACATGATCGAACGTTATGAAGTCGTGCGCCAGCGTTCGCGGGCCGTCTCCACCCGCGCCAGATAGGCCCGGTGTTCCTCGTCGTGGAACACGGCCGGGGCCGGGTCCGGGTCGCGGACGGAGACCGGACGGGTCCACGCCGCCGCGTCCAGCCCGTGACCCCCGGCGAGCACCGCCCCCCGCGCCCCGGCCTCCTCCGCCGCGACCCGCAGCGGCCGGCCCAGCACATCGGCGAACAGCTGCAGCCAGCGGTCGCTGCGGGTGCCGCCGCCCGCCACCGACAGCGCGCCGCGCAACCCGGCGGCGTCCAGGCAGTGCCGCGCCGCGTGGGCGATGCCCTCGCACGTCGCCCGCACCAGATCGGCGGTGGTGGTCTCCAGGCTCACCCCGGTGATCTCGGCCCGCGCCGCCGGCTCGACGAACGGCGCGCGTTCCCCGGAGGGCGAGAAGAACGGCAGCACCCGCACCCCGCGCGCGCCCGGCGGCGACGCCGCCAGCAGGTCGTCCAGGTCGCGATGGGACGCGCCCACCCTCGCCAGCACCCATTCCAGCGCCGCCGTGCCGACCATCGCGGGCATGCCGCGCAGCCACCGGTCCGGCCGCCCGGTGGCGAAGCAGAACCCGGTCGGCTCACCGTCCAGCGCGGGTTCGTCCACCACGGCCAGGCAGGCCAGCGTCGTGCCGATGATCAGCAGCCCGTCGCCGGTCTCGGTCACCCCGGCCCCGAGGGCGCAGGCGGGCACGTCGAAGGGGCCGGCGGTGACCGGCGTGCCGGCCGGCAGCGGCCCCCCGGCGAGCAGCCCGCCCCGCGGCAGCGGCTCGGCGACCGGTGCCAGCAGATCCGCCCGGTGCGACAGGCCGCAGGCCGCGAGGGAGCGGGCGTCGTAGGTCCGCGTGCGGGGATCCAGGAACGGCACCGAGGCGTCGCTCGCGTCGGTCGCGCGCACCCCGGTGAGGCGCTGGAACACGACGTCCTTGCAGTAGGCGGCGGTGGCGGCGGCGTCGAGGGCGGCGGGCTCGTGCCGGTCCAGCCAGGCCAGCAGCGGGGCCGGGCAGCCGGGGAACATGGCGTTCCCGGTGCGCGCGAAGACCTCCGCCGCGACGCCGCCCGCCGTCCACTCGGTGACGATCTCCGCGGCCCTGCCGTCCATCCAGGAGATCGCGGGACGGACCGGCCGGGCCCGCCCGTCCACCAGCCACACGCCGTCGCCCTGGCCCGTCACGCCGACGGCATGCGGGGCGGCGAAGCGGGGGTGCCGCGCGGCCAGCGCGCCGAGCACCTGCCCGGCGGCCGACACGACCTCCTCAGTGTCCTGCTCGACCCGGGCGTCGCCGCGCAGCGTGCGCGCCGGACGCGACTCGGCCGCCAGGGCCCGGCCGTCCTCGTCGAACGCCGCGGCCTTCACCACGGACGTTCCCACGTCGATCCCGACGTACATCGTGAACTTCCTCGTCTGTTCCCGGCGGGGCCGGCGGATCAGGCTGGGTTGAGGCAGTGCGCCAGAGGCTCGCCCCGGTGCAGCCGCCCGACCTCTGCGGCGACGATGCGGGCCGCCTTCTCGGCCACGGCTCGGCTCGCGCCGCCAAGGTGCGGGGTCATCACCACGCCGGGCATGCCGAACAGGCGCGAGTCCGCGGGCGGCGGCTCAACGGCGAAGGTGTCCAGGCCCGCGCCGAGCAGATGGCCCGAATCCAGCGCGTCGCACAGCGCGTCCTCGTCCAGCAGCGGACCCCGGGCGCAGTTGACGAGCACCGAGCCGGGCGGCATCAGGGCCAGCTCCCTGGCGCCGATCATGGCCCGGTTGTCAGCGGTGAGCCGGGCGTGCAGGGAGACGACGCGGGAGCGGCGCAGCAGATCGTCCAGGCTCGCGGCGCCGCCGCCGTCCGGCAGGTACGGGTCGTAGACCTGGACGTCGGCGCCGAAACCCGCGAGGATCCGGGCGACCCGGCTGCCGACGGCCCCGCCGCCGACCAGCCCGACGGGCGTTCCCTCGAGCTCGAGACCGGTGGACTCGTAGGTGTAGTACCGCCCGCCCCACTCGCGCCGCCCGGCCAGCGCGGCGTGGGTTTCGGGGATTCGGCGCAGCACGGCGAGCATCAGCCCGACGGTGTACTCGGCGGTCGCGGTCGCGTTGCGTCCCGGCGCGTAGCAGACCCGCACGCCGCGTTCGCTGGCCGCCGCCACGTCGACGTTGACGGGGCCGCCCCGCGCGACGGCCACCAGCCGCAGACCGGGCGCGTTGTCCAGGATCTTCGCGGTGACGGGGGCCATCTGGGTCACGCACGCCTCGGCGCCGTCCAGCGCGTCGATCATGGTGTCCTCGTCGCCGGACGCCTCGTCGACCTCGGCCACCGGGCCGAACGGCACCACCGGCCACGGCAGTTCCAGGCGGCGGACGTCGGCCGCGCCGCCGAGCTCGGCGTCCAGCGCGCCGGCCAGCAGCTCCGGCAGGACGAAGCGGTCTCCCGCGGCCAGCACTCTCATCGGATCTCTCTCGTCGGGTCGTAGGGCGGGCACGGGCCCCGGGCTCAGGTGACGGCAACCTCGTAGGCGACCTTGTGCTCGTCCAGCTCGCGCAGCACCTCGGCGCCCGCGCCGTCGTCGACGATGACGCGCTCGAACGCCGACAGCGGCGCCACCCGGTGCAGCGCGACGCGGCCGAGCTTGGAGTGGTCCACGAGCAGCACGTTGCGCGCTGCGGCGTCGAGCATGGCCCGCTTGACCGACACGATGTGCTGCTCCTGGTGGTAGGCGTACCCGCCGGAGACGGCGGAGGTCGACACGAAGCACAGGTCGACGTGGAGCGCCGTGACGGCGTCCACGCAGGAGACCCCCAGGAAGGAGTCGTGCAGCGAGTCGTACTCCCCGCCGAGCGCCATCAGCCGGATGCCGCGCTCGCGGGCCAGCAGGTTCGTGGTCTCCAGGAAGTTGGTGATCACCGTCAGCGGGGTGACGCCGGCCAGCCTGCGGGCCAGCGCCAGCGTGGTCGTGGAGTCGTCGAGCATCACCGCCATGCCGGGTTCGACCAGCTCGGCGGCCTTCGCCGCGATGGCGTCCTTGGCGGGCCGCATCGACTTCATGCGGTAGGCGACGTTGCTCTCGAACACGCCCGAGGGCTGCGCGGTGACGCCGCCCCGGTACTTGCGGACGATGCCCTGCCGTTCGAGGTCGTCCAGGTCGCGGTGGATCGTCATGAGGCTGACGCCGAAGCGCTCGGCGAGGTCCCCGGCGGTGACCGAGCCCACGGACAGCACATGGTCGGCGATGGCCTGGCGCCTTGCGTCAGGTCCGCGCCTGCCGCTCATCTCCTTGGTCATGCTGCGATCCTCTCGTGGCCGCTCGCCGGCGGAGGGGTGATCGGCCACCCGAACTGCGATACCGGGGTTCGTGATGTTAACAACCCTCACCCCAGCGCCATCGAGCTTGTAACAACGGGACCTCCCACGTCAACCCGTACCGTCGTCGTCGGGGACCCGCTGAGACGGTAACAAGTGATTGATATGCTGCCTCGGCATTATAAGTTCACATCTTGAAGTGATAAATCTAGGGAGTCCTATCGTGCGAGCTGGCTCGTCCGGGCCGCTGTGGGTCGGCGTGGACGTCGGGACCCAGGGGGTGCGGACGCTCGCCGTCACCGCCGACGGCCGGGTGGCCGGCCGCGGTTCCGCCCCGCTGACCGGACGGCGCGACGGCGTGCGGCACGAGCAGCGGCCCGGCGACTGGTGGACGGCCGTCACCCTGGCCACCCGGGCGGCACTGCGGGACTCGGCCCCGGAGGCGGTGCGCGGCCTGGCGGTGTGCGCCACCTCCGGGACCGTCCTGCTCACCGACCCGGACGGGCGGCCGCTGACCGAGGGCGTCATGTACGACGACGCGCGGGCGTCCGCCGAGGCGCGGCTGGCGCAGGCGGCCGGGGCGCCGCTGTGGGAGCGGCTCGGGCATCGCATCCAGCCTTCCTGGGCGCTGGCCAAGGTGCTGTGGCTGGCCCGCGACCGTCCCGGCGTCCTGTCGCGCGCCCGTATCGCCCACCAGTCCGACCTGATCACCGGGCGGCTGGTGGGGGAGCCGGTGGCGACCGACTCCAGCCACGCCCTCAAGACGGGATACGACCTCCTGGGCGAGCGGTGGCCGCACGATCTGCACGACCGGCTCGGGCTGCCCGCCGCGCTCTTCCCCGAGGTCGTCCGGCCCGGAACGGTCCTGGGCGAGGTCGGCGCCGAGGCCGCCGGGCAGACCGGGCTGAAGGCCGGGACACCGGTGATCGCGGGGATGACCGACGGGTGCGCCGCGCAGCTCGGCTCGGGCACGCTGCGGCCGGGCCGGTGGAACTCGGTGCTCGGCACCACCCTGGTGCTCAAGGGGGTGACGGCCTCGCCCGTCCGCGACCCGGCCGGGGTGATGTACAGCCACCGCGCACCGGACGGGGCGTGGCTGCCCGGCGGCGCGTCCAGCGTGGGCGCGGGCGTCTTCGCGGGCGTCGCGGACCTGGAGCGGCTGGACGCGCTGGCCGCCCGCCGCGAACCGTCCAGCGCGGTCGCCTACCCGCTGGTCTCGCCCGGTGAGCGCTTCCCCTTCCTCGCCCCCCAGGCCGAAGGGTTCATGCTCGGAACGCCCCGCGACGAGGGCGACCGGCACGCCGCCCTGCTCCAGGGCGTCGCCCTGGTCGAGCGGCTGGCGCTGGCCTACGTCCGCCGGCTCGGCGCCGCCGTCGAGGGGCCGGTGACCTTCACCGGCGGCGCGGTGCGCAGCGCCTACTGGAACCGGCTCCGCGCGGACGTCCTGGGCCGCCCGGCCCGGATCCCCGAGCACGCCGACGCGGCGCTGGGCATGGCGGTCCTCGCCGCCTGCGGCACCGCGCCGGACCGCTCACCGGCCGACGTCGCCGAGTCGATGGTGCGCATCCGCACGGTCGTGGAGCCCCGTCCCGGCATGACGGAGCGTTACGGCGCTCCTTTCGGGCACCTCGTGGACGAACTGGAAAAGCGCGGCTGGCTACCCTCCGAAGTGGCCGCCTACGCACGAGAGCACGGGTAGGACAGCATGGGCAGGAGTGCCTTGAACACCACCCTCTACGTCGTCCGGCACGGCCAGACCGAGTGGCACGCGGAGAACCGGTACGCGGGCGTCACCGATGTCGCGCTCACCGGAACCGGACGGGAGCAGGCCGAACGGCTCGGCCGGTGGGCGGCCGAGACGGGTGCGGAGGCGGTGTGGGCCTCCCCCCTGAGCCGGTCGAGGGCGACGGCGGCCCCGGCGGCGTCCGCGCTCGGGCTCCCCATCGCGATCGACGGCGACCTGATCGAGCTGGACTTCGGCGCCGCCGAGGGCCGTACCCTCGCCGAGCTGCCGCCCGCGGACGTGGACGCCTTTCTCGCCGACCCGGTGACCGGGGTGTTCCCGGGGGCCGAGGACCCCCGCAAGGCCGTCGAGCGCGGCATGACGGCGCTGCGGCGCATCGCCGCCCGCCACCGCGGCGAGCGGGCCCTGGTCGTCACGCACAACACGCTGCTGCGGCTGACCCTGTGCGGGCTGCTGGGCATCGCACCGTCGTCCTATCGCACGGTGTTCCCGCAGGTCCGCAACTGCGCCGTCACCGAGCTGCGGATGACGGGACGCTCCACCGCCCTGATCTCCTACAACGTCCCGGTTCCTTGATCCGCCCGATGGCGGGAAAGGGCCGCGGAATAAGGGACCAATCGTCACATTCGCCCCAAGAGTTCAGTGCCGAGTAGTGACGCCGCGACCGTAGGGGCGGGAGAATGGTCCGGTGACGCTCCTTTTGGCCCGATCTGACCTGGAGTCCCTCCTCGACCCGGTGGAATGCCTCGACGCACTGCGCCGCGGCTTCACGGCCGCCGAGGGCGAGGCCGTCGCGCGCCGGGTGGTCGGCAGGCTGCCCGGCCAGGGCACCGCGACGGCGCTGCTGCCGGGAGTGGTCGAAAAGGTCCCCGCCTACACGGTGAAGGTGAACGCCAAGTTCCCGGGCAGCCGCCCCGCGCTGCGCGGCGTCGTCTGCCTGCACGATCTCGGCACCGGGGAGCTGCTGGCGCAGCTGGACTCGGCGACCGTGACGGCGTGGCGCACCGGTCTGGCCGCCGCGCTCGGCACGCACGCGCTGGCCCGCCCGGACGCCGGCGCCGTCGCGGTGATCGGCGCCGGAGCCCAGGCCGAGCTGGTCATGCGGGGGCTGTCGGAGCTGCGCGAGGTGCACGCCCTCACCGTCTGCGACCTGGACGCCGGCCGCGCCGCCGGATTCGCCGAACGGCACGGCGCCCGGCTCGGGGTGACCGCCGCCGTCGAGGCGGACCCGCGCGACGCGGTCCGCGATGCCGGGATCGTCGTCATGGCGACCTGGGCGCGCCGCCCCATCCTGCACGCCGCCGACGTGACCCGCGGAACCCACATCACCTCCCTCGGCGCGGACGAGCCCGGCAAGGCCGAACTGGCCCCCGACCTGCTGGAGGGCGCCCGCGTCGTCGTCGACGACGTCCCCCTCGCCGTCGAGATGGGCGTGCTGGCCGGGGCGGGGCTCGACGTCAAGCACGCCGCCGGGACGCTCCGCGACCTGCTGCGCGGCCAGGTGCCGGGGCGGGTGAAGGGCGGCGAGGTCACCGTGTACGCGCCGGTCGGGCTGCCCTGGCAGGACCTCGCGGTGAGCTGGACCGCCTACGAGGCGGCCCGCGCCGCCGGCACGGGGACCCGGTTCGACTTCCTCGCATGACCCGGGCGCCGCACGTATTGAAACACGTTCTACCCGCTGCGTAGGCTGTGCGGCACGACTGGACGGCCCGGAGGTGACCGCGGTGATCCTTGATCGGTTCCGCATCGACGGCAAGGTCGCGGTGGTGACCGGCGCCGGCCGCGGCATCGGCGCCGCCGCCGCCGTCGCGCTCGCGCAGGCCGGCGCCGACGTGCTCGTCTCCGCCCGGACGGAGGAGCAGCTCGCCAAGGTCGCGGCCGAGATCGAGGCGGCCGGGCGGCGGGCGCTGATCGTCCCGTCCGACCTCAGCGATCCGGACGCGGCGGCGGAGCTGGCCGCCCGCGCCGCCGACGGCCTCGGCCGCCTCGACATCGTGGTGAACAACATGGGCGGCGCGATGCCCGCCCCGTTCCTGGAGACCAAGCCGCGCCATCTTGAGAACGCGTTCCAGTTCAATGTGAGCACCGCGCACGCGCTGACCCGCGCCGCCGTCCCGCACCTGCTGGAGTCGGGCGCGGGCAGCGTCGTCAACATCTCCTCCGTCATGGGGCGGATCGCCGGCCGCGGATACCTCGCCTACGGCAGCGCCAAGGCCGCGCTAGCCCACTACACCCGGCTCGCCGCGTTCGACCTGGCGCCGCGCGTCCGCATCAACGCCATCTCCGTCGGCTCCGTCGCGACGTCCGCGCTCGACATCGTCATGACCAGCGACGAGCTGCGCACCGAGATGGAGCGCAAGACGCCGCTGCACCGCGTCGGCGCCCCCGAGGACGTCGCCGCGGCCGTCGTGTACCTCGCCTCACCCGCCTCCGCCTACACGACCGGCGCCCTCCTGCGCGTGGACGGCGGAATCGAGACCCCGAACCTCGACCTGGGCCTGGAGGATCTGTGACCTACCGCGTCGTTCAGTGGAGCACCGGCAACGTCGGGCGGCACGCCATCGCGGGCATCGACGCCCGGCCCGACCTCGAACTCACCGGGGTCTGGGTCTCCAACCCCGCCAAGGTCGGCAAGGACGCCGGGGAACTCGCCGGCCTCGGCCGCGACCTCGGCGTCACCGCGACCGGCGACGAGGACGCGCTGCTCGCGACGCGGCCCGACTGCGTCGTCTACACCTCCATGGCGGACGTGCGGCTGATGGAGGCGATCGACGACCTGTGCCGCATCCTGCGCGCCGGCGTCAACGTCGTGTCCAGCAGCCCGGTGTTCCTGCAGTTCCCGGACGGCGTCGTCCCGCCCGAGATGTCCGACCCCGTGCGGGAGGCGGCCGCCGAGGGCGGCGCGTCGATCTTCGTCAACGGCATCGACCCCGGCTTCGCCAACGACGTGCTCCCGCTCGCCGTCACCGGCATCAGCGAGCGCATCGACCAGGTCCGCTGCATGGAGATCCTCAACTACGCCACCTACGACCAGGGCACGGTGCTGTTCGACATCATGGGCTTCGGCCGGCCCCTGGACGAGACGCCGATGCTGCTGCAGCCCGGCGTCCTCACCATGGCGTGGGGCAGCGTCGTCCGGCAGATCGCCGCCGGTCTCGGCGTGGAACTGGACGAGACCGCCGAGTGGCACACCCGGCTCCCGGCCCCCGACACGTTCGCCGTCTCCGCCGGGACGATCGAGAAGGGCACCCAGGCGGCGCTGCGGTTCGAGGTGCGGGGGATGCGCGGCGGCGAGGCCGTCGTCGTCCTGGAGCACGTCACCCGGCTCCGCGACGACCTCGCCCCCGACTGGCCGCAGCCCGCCGGCGAGGGCTGCTACCGGGTGGAGGTCCGCGGCGAGCCGAACTACACCGTGGACCTCCGGCTCCTCGGCACCGACGGCGACCACAACACCGCCGGGCTGAAGGCCACCGCGATGCGCCTGGTCAACGCCGTGCCCGCCGTCGTCCAGGCACCGCCGGGCCTGCTCACCGCCCTCGACCTGCCGCTCATCCCGGGACGCGGGCTGCTCTAGAGCCCGATCGTGTCGAGGAGCGGGACGAGCCGCTCCTCCTCGCGGTCCAGGTGGGCGTGGAGGATCGCGGTGAGCCGTTCGACCTCGGTGAGCAGGGACGCCGGATCTCCGGCGTCGAGGACGCGGCGCAGCTCGTCCAGAAGCTCCTGCATCTTCTCGTGGTCGTCCTTCAGCTCCGCCAGCGTCGGCCCCAGTCCCGGATGGTGACGCTCCAGGAGCGGGAAGATCTGCTGGTCCTCGCCCATGTGGTGGTTGCCGAGGCCCTGGCACAGCGTCAGGCAGTTGACCCGCAGCTGCGCGCCGAGACCGGCCCCCGACGCGGCGACCTCCTTGCGGATCAGCTCCAGCTCCCTGCGGAACGCGTCGTGCAGCGCGACGAGCATCGCGCCGAGCGACTCCGGCCCGGCGGGCGGCCCGGCCACGACCGGTACCAGGGCGACGACGGGCAGCGTCCGTCCCGACCTGGTCTCGTACTCGGCCCACCCCGGGTCGGCCTCGGCGGCGCGGGCGAAGGCCGCGTCACGTTCGCCGCTCTCCAGGACGACGGCGTCCGCCTCGTAGGTGAAGGCGCCGCTTTCGACCGTGACGCGCGGGTTCGCGACCAGGTTGTGGAACCAGGCCGGGTGCTTCGGCGACCCGCCGGCCGAGGCGATGACCAGCACGCGGTGCTCGCCGTCCGGCAGGTATCCGAGCGGCGTCGTGTGCGGTGCGCCGGACCGCGCGCCGGTGGTGGTCAGCAGGAGGAGCCGGCCGTCCTGGAACACGCCGCCGACGCGGCCGCCGCCCGCCCGGAACTCCTCGATGACCTGCCTGTTGAAATCCATATGTCTCCTGAACTGTTTTCGGGCATGACGAATAAGCCACGGAAAGGGATGCGCAACCGTGGCTGAAGAATGGCGGAGAAGGGCGTGCCGAAGACGGTGTTCGCCGCATAGGGCAGCCCGATGACGTCGCGCGATACACGCGAAACAAAGAAACGAAGAAGAGAGGGCGAGGAGGGGAGTGGCGGGCCTCGCGCCCGCGCCGGCCTCACTCGGAGGCCGGGTACCTCACTCGCTCATGGCCCATGGCCGACCCGGCAGTCACGGAAATGGAGATTACCCGCGCGGGCAATTCAATGCAACATCACATTCCCTCGCGGTGCGCGGCGGCGGCGGCCTGGGTGCGGCTCGTCACGTTCAGCTTGGCGAGGATGTTGGAGACGTGGACGCTCGCCGTCTTCGGGGAGATGAACAGCGCCGCCGCGATCTCCCGGTTGTTGTGCCCCTCCGCGACGAGTTTCAGCACCTCCCGCTCCCGCCCGGTGAGGGACCCGAACGGGCCGGACGGGGCGGTCGCGGCGGGCGCGGGGCGCGCGGCGCCGAGGCGGGCGCGGGCGCCGAGGTCGCGGAGCGCGGCCAGCAGCGGCGCGGCGCCGAGCCGCTCGGCGTCGCGGACGGCGGACCGCCACTGTTCGGCGGCGCCCTCCCGGTCGCCGTTCTCCGCGAGTGCCTCGGCGAGCCGCCACCGCGACCGCGCCACCTCGTACACGAACCCGCCGTCCGGGTCGCCGTAGGTGAACAGGTCGGTCGCCTTCCGCCACAGGTCCACGTCGTGGACGCCGTCCACGCGGCGGCGCTCCGCCTCCGCACGGGCCAGCCAGCCGTGCCCTTCGAGCCCGAGCCAGGCGCGCGTCCGCCCGTTGTCGGTGAAGCCGACGGCCCGCCTCGCCCGCGACAGCAGGTCGTCGCCGGTCGCGGCCGCCTCCCGGACGGCGGCGTCGTCGCCTGCGGCCCGGGCGCGTGCCGCGATCTCCGCCTGCGCCCACAGCCCGGTCGCGGCGATCCGGATGACGCCGACCGTGTCGCCGTAGGAGGTGGCGATGATGCTCGCGACGTGCTCGCTCGCGGCCCGGGGATCGCCCCGCCACAGGGCCTGCTCGGCGGCGAGCCCCCGGGCGAGGTAGTTGAGGAAGAGGTCCTGGTCCCACAGCGGGGCGATCCAGCGCAGCCGCTCGTCCGCGGCGGGCCCGCCCCGCGCGACCTCGACGAACAGTGCGTACGCGGAGATCTGCGCCTCGTACGGCCGGACGACCTGGACCGCGAAGTCCGCGGCGAGCCGGTCCGCCTCCGCCCAGTTCCCCGTCGTGTAGTGCATCAGGTACCGCAGGGACCGCAGGATGATCCCGAACGTGCTCCAGCCGAGGCCGTGCTCCAGGGCGAACTTCACGCCGTCGTCGGCGGCGCGGGCCGCGCCCGCGAGGTCGCCGCGGTCGAACTTCGTCCGGGCGTAGTGCCACGCGGCGCGCATCGTCACCATCGGGCTCTCGCCGCCCGCGGCGGACAGGTCGCGGGCCCGCGCGAACACCTCCGCGACGCCCGAGTCGGCCTCTCCCGCCTCCCGGTGCACGCCGAGCGTCACCAGCAGGCTCGCCTCCGCGCCGGTGGCCCCGGCGGCGCGGGCGGCCTCGACGGCCCGCTCGGCCAGCCCGGGCAGCTCGCCGTCGCCGTCCCGGTAGAGCAGCATCCGCGCGTAGGTGGCCAGGGCGTTGGCGCGCTCGACCGTCGGCGGGTCGGCGGGCAGCATCGCGACCGCCTCCCGCGCCGTGGCGACCGCCTGGTCGAGGTCGTCGATGTCGCCCAGGTACGACGCGAGCACCTCGCGGATCCGGGAGCCGAGCGGCGCGTCCGCCGGGTCGGCCTCGTCCAGCAGCCGCCGCAGCCGGTGCACGGCGCGCCGGAGCTCACCGGACTGCGCGGACTTCTGGGCGGCGAGCAGCGACAGCCGCACCCGGTCGGTGCCGGCGGCGCCCTCGGCGTCCGGCACCGCGTCCCACAGCTCCAGCGCCCGCTCGTAATGCCCGAACGCCTCGGCGGGCGCGCCGAGCCGCCCCGCCTCGTGCCCCGCCCGGACGGACGCGGCGAACGCGGCGGGCAGGTCGTGCGCGGCGAGGCTGTGGTGGGCCAGCTCGGCCGCCGACCCGCGCGTCCCGTCCGGGAGGCCGGCGAGCAGCCGCGCGAAGGCGGCGTGCAGCCGGGTCCGCTCGCCCGGCAGCAGATCGGCGTAGACGGCCTCGCGCAGCAGCGCGTGCCGGAACGTGTACCCGGCCCCGGACGGCACGAGCAGCTGGTGGGAGACGACCTCGCGCAGCGCCCCGCCGACCTCGGCTTCGTCGAGCCCGGACACGCTGCGCACCAGCTCGTCGTCGATGCGGCGCCCGGCGACCGCCGCGACCCGGACGACCCGCTCCGCGGCGTCCGAGATCCGCTCCATCCGCGACAGCAGCAGGTCGGCGAGCCCGGACGGCAGCTCCGCCGGCTGCGCGCCGGGGGAGTCGAGCCCGGCGGCGTACAGCTCGCCGGCGTAGAACGGGTTGCCCTCCGACCGCAGGTGCACCCGCTCGACGACCTCCGCGGTCACCGGCGCCGACCCGCGCGACAGCTCGGCGAGGTACTCGGCGGTCTCACCGGGCCCGAACGGGCGGACCTCGACACCGGTCACGTTCGGCAGCCGCAGCAGCTCCGCCACCACCGGCCGCAGCGGATGCCGCCGGTGCAGGTCGTCCGAGCGGTACGTGCCGACGAGGCAGACCCGTTCGCGCTGGAGCACCCGGGTGAGGAAGGTCAGCAGGTGCCGGGTCGAACGGTCGGCCCAGTGCAGGTCTTCCAGGACGAGCAGGACGGGCCGGTCCGCCGCGAGCTCCCCGAGCAGCCCGAGCACGGCCCCGAAGAGCTGCTGCTGGCCCAGCTCGGACGCCGCGCCGGGGCCGCCCTCACCGTCGGGCAGCAGCCGTCCGAGGACGGGCCGGGCGGTGATCGCGGCGCGGACCTCGTCCGCCTCGGGGGCGCCGGCGTGCGCGGCCGCCCACAGCGCGTCCGTGAGCGGCAGGTACGGCATGCTCTCGCCGAGTTCGGCGCACTGCCCGACGAGGACGGCGGAGCCCCTGTCGCGTGCGGCGCGGGTGAGCGCGGACACCAGGCGGGTCTTGCCGGCGCCCGCGTCGCCGCTGACGAGCACGACGCCCGCGCCGCCGCCGGCGGCCCGCTCCAGCGCCGCGGTCAGCTCCGCGAACTCGGCCGCCCTGCCGATCAGCCTGCTCTCCGGCGCCTGGCCGTCCCCTCCGGTCATCGCGCCCAGTATCGCACCGGACCGGACATGAACGGGCCCCGGATCCGGCGTCGGATCCGGGGCCCGCGGGCTGGCGGACGGGCGCCGAGTGGAACTCGTCCTTTGAATGGCGGCGGGTGGGGGCTGGAGGACGGTGCCGAGTGGAACTCGTCGGTTGAATGGTGGCGGGTGGGGGCTGGAGGACGGTCAGCCGACCAGGGCGGGGGTCCTGTCGGTCTCGCGCACCGCCGCGTCCTCGGCGGCGTCTTCGACGGTGTCCTCGGGGTCGGGGACGGGCAGCACCTTCTGGTAGGCGCGGAGCGTCTCGGCGGCGATCCGCTCCAGCGAGTAGCGGGAGCGGGCGCGGTCGGCGGCGGCGATCGAGTAGCCGTGCAGCGTGGTCTCCTCGGCCAGCAGGTGCCGGATCGCGCGGCCGATCACGACCGGCCGCCCCGCGGGGACGTGCAGCCCGGTGATGCGGTCGAGCACCTCGTCGGCGTTGCCGCCCGCCGGGGTCGTCACGACGGGCACGCCGCAGGCCATGGCCTCCAGCGGCGTCGACGGGCACGGGTCGTGCGGGGTCAGGCACAGGGCCAGGGACGCGGTACGCAGCAGCTTCGGCAGCGCCTTGCGCGGCAGCCGCCCCAGGAAGATCACCCGGTCGGCGACGTGCAGTTCCTTGGCCAGCAGCGTCAGCCGGTGCACGACCTGGTCGTGGTCGAGGTCCTCGCGGGCCGGGCCGCCCGCGACGGTCAGCTCGGCGTGCGGGACGTGCACCAGCGCGTGCAGCGCCGTCTCGACGTCCCCGGCCTCCAGGTCGTCGCAGACCATCACCAGCCGGCGCCGGTCACCGCGGGGCATCGCGGGGCCGACCTGCGCGAACTGGTCGCCGTCGACGCCGTAGGGGACGACGGCGACCGCGGGGCGGGGGACGCCCATCCGCACGACCGCGCCCGCCTCCTCGGTGTGCCCGGCCAGCACCACGTCGGCGTCCCGGCCGATGGCTTTCTCCAAACGGTCCCGGTGGGGGTGAACGGGGTGCCCGGCGCGCCGCTCGGCGGCGGCGACGCCGTGGTAGCTCTGCGCGAACGGGATGCCCAGCTCGCGGGCGACGGCGCAGGCGGCGAGCCCGCCGATCCAGCCGTGCGCGTGCACGATGTCGGGACGTCCATGCCCCGTCCAGCGGCGGCGCAGCTCGTCGGCGAAGTCGCGGACGTGCTTCAGCGTCTCGTCGTCGGACAGCGGGCGGGCCGGCCCGGCGTCGATGTGGACCAGCGCGGCTCCGGGCGCCAGCCGCACCCGGCTGCGGGCGGCGGCGTCCTGGCGCCGCGTGTACACCGTGACCTGGTTCGGCTCCCCGTCCCCGGTCAGCGGGCGGGTGAGCGAACGGGCGAGGTCCCGTACATGGACGGACTGCAGGTGTTCGCCGTCGAGGTCGGAGGCGGACACGAGAGCGATGTTAAGCGTGCGGTGCATGACGGATCCTCCGGTACATCACAGGGGAAGCACGGAGGTATCTGCGTCGTAGACACCTGCTCGGTCAGTTTCATATCCGCCCGCACTCCCCGTCAAACGTCGCGAATCGGGTCTCAGCTCCGCTTGGACCCGGCGAACCGCCTTCAACCTGCTGGAATACTGGACCAGATGGACGACGAACCGCTCTGGTACGTGGCCTACGGCTCGAACCTGTTCCGCGACAGGTTCCGCTGCTACCTCGCCGGGGGCCGTCCGGAGGGCGGCGCCCGCCGCCAGGCCGGCTGCCGCGATCCCCGTCCCGCCCGCGCCGAGCAGTCGATCACGGTGCCCGGCGGCATCTACTTCGCGCACGCCTCGCGGACCTGGGGCGGCGGGATGGCCTTCTACGACCCCGGCCTGCCCGGACGCGCCGCCGCCCGCGCCTACCTGCTGACCCGCCGCCAGTTCTGCGACGTCCTCTCCCAGGAGATGCACCGCGACGTCGGCACCGACCACGACCTCTCGCAGGCCGTCGCCCACGGCCGGCAGCGTCTCGGCCCCGGCCGCTACGAGACCGTCCTGAAGGTCGGGGAACGCGCCGGGCACCCCATGCTCACCTTCACCTCGCCCGCCCCCGCCCCGCCGAACGCGCCGACGGCCCCCTACCTGACGATGCTCGGCAACGGCCTCCGCGAGGCGCACGGCTGGTCCGCCGAACGCGCCGCGTCCTACCTGGCCGGACGCCCCGGCGCCCACGGCACCTGGACGCCCCGGGGCATCACCGCCCTCCTGCGCCCTGGCCCGCCGGCCGTCCGGACGGCTAGGTTCGACCCATGAACGTCGGTGACGTCGTTGACGACTTCGAACTGCCCGACGAGACGGGCGAGCCGCGCACGCTGACCGGGCTGCTGGAGAAGGGGCCGGTCGTCCTGTTCTTCTACCCGGCCGCGATGACCCCCGGCTGCACCGCGGAGGCCTGCCACTTCCGGGACGTGGTGGCCGAACTCGCCGAGGCCGGCGCCCACCCGGTCGGTGTCAGCGCCGACCCGGTCGCCAAGCAGAAGGAGTTCGCCGACAAGCACTCCTTCGGCTACCCCCTCCTGTCGGACCCGGACGGCGACGTCCGCGCCCGCTTCGGCGTCAAACGCGGCATCGCCCTCCTGCCCACCAGACGCCAGACCTTCGTCATCGACACCGACCGCCGCGTTCTGGCGGTCGTCAAGAGCGAGATCCGCATGAACACCCACGCCGACAAGGCCCTGGACGCACTCCGCAGCCGAAGGGCCTGAAGAAGAAGGCGGCCTCCGCTCGCTGCGTCCGCCGTAATACGCGTGCCCCGCTTCCCGTTATCGGCGGGCCTGGTGGCGCGTTCGCCCGTGGGTGCGGGTGCTTTGTGTCGTGTGGTCGGTGGGATCAGCGGACGACGGGGAGGTTGACGGTTGAGGGGTGGGCCGGGGAGTGGAAGATCTCCTGGTCGGCGGTGAGCATTTCGGTGGCGGTGCCGATGGGGGCGCCGGTGCCGGGGTTGCGGGCGACGCGGGGGTAGGCGCCGCTCGCGATCTGGACGCGGACGCGGTGGCCGCGGCGGAACCGGTGACCGGCCGGCCATAGCTCCAGGGCGACGTGCCGGACGCCGTCGCCGTCCGGCTCCGGGGTGCCGGGGACGAGGCGGCGCATGCCCTCGCACAGGTTCAGCGACTCGCCGTCGGGGGTGACGTCGCACAGCCGCACCACGAAGTCGGTGTGCTCCCGGTTCGAGCGGATGTGCAGGTCGGCGGTGACCGGGCCGATGATCTCCAGGTCGTCGTCGAGGACGGCGGAGGTGTAGGTCAGCACGTCCCGGCGGCGTTCCAGGCGCTTCTGGTCGGTGGACGGGCGGGTCTCGCCGAGCAGTGTGGGGCCGCCGAGGAACGGCGTCGGGTGCTCCGGGTCATAGCGGTAGGTGTCGGGTTCCGACTCGGGCGGGGCGTCGGGGGACAGGGCGCCGGCGGGCTGCAGGTGCCAGCGTTCCTCCCGCATCCCCGGGACGGGCCAGTCGGGGAACTCGCGCCACTCGCCCGCGCCGGTGATGTACAGCCGGACGGGCTGTTCCCGCAGCCCGGACGGGTCGTCCAGCAGGTGCGCGCGGAACCAGGCGACCGACTCGCCGACCGATCCGCGCATCATCCGCTGGTCGGCGTGGAACCACGGGCCGATCGTCAGGTAGGGGCGCCGCCCGGCGGCGCGGAGCGCGGCGTAGTCCTTCATCTGCCACGGCAGGAAGATGTCGTACCAGCCGCCGGTCATGTTCACCGGGGCCGTGACCTGCGACACGGTCGGGCTGAAGTCGCGCTTGTCCCAGAACGAGGTGTCGGGGCCGTTGACGAGGAGTTCCTGGAAGAACCGCTGCTGCCCGCCTGTCGCGAGCCGGTCGAGTTCGGCGATCGGGCGTCCCGACAGGGTGGCGCGGCGGGCCCGGCGCGGCGACATGATGCCGGTCGTGATGCCCGACAGGGAGTTCTTCATCCGCGCGGTGAGGTCGACCCAGATGAGCGCCGACTCCAGCGCGAAGGTCCCGCCGACGTTCACCGCGTCCCGGAAGGTCGAGGCGGTGACCTGCATCGACAGCGCGCGGAGTTCGGGGCCGGCCTCGGCGGCGACGGCCCACTGCACGTAGCCGAGGTAGCTCGGCCCGTGCATCGCGAACGTCCCGCCGAACCACGGCTGCGACTTCAGCCACTCGATGGTGGCGAGCCCGTCCTCCCGCTCGTCCAGCGCCTCGAACACGCCGCCGGACCCGAACCCGCCGCGGACGCTCTGCACCACGGCCTGGAACCCGTGCGACGCGAACGCCTGCCCGCACATGAGTCCGAACGGCCCGCGCCGCCCGTAGGGGGAGCGGACGAGCACGGTGGGGGCGCGCTCCACGCCGACGGGCGCGTACCGGTCGGCGAGCAGCGTCACCCCGTCGGCCGCGGGGACCTCCAGGTCCCGCTCGACCGTGACCTGGTGGGGGCCGTTCCGCAGTCCCAGCGCCGTGACCCCGAGCCGGCGCATCATTCCGACGCCTACCACTTGATCGATCGTAATAGCCTCGTGGGTCGCGTCCGTCCCCGGAGTCCGTGATGTGCCTCGCACGCTCCGGGTCTTCTATACGATCGAGGACGCGCAACACGGCAAATCGGGATCTGACGGGCGGGCGGCGGCGCCGTCCGCGCGAAGGGGGAGATGCACGCGCCATGGGTGATGTGAGCTGGGAGCGGGTCATCGCGGCCGGGGTCGTGCTGGCGGCCGCCCTGGCGATCGCGGTGTTCCTGCGGTTGCTGACCGGCCGGCTGTTCAGGCGGGCGGGAGACACCCGGTGGGCCTGGGACGACATCGGCGCCCGGCTCATGAAGGACCTGGTGGTGCCGGTCTCGGTCCTGCTCGGCCTGTGGATCTCGGCGAAGGTGCTGCAGCTGCCGCGCGGCACGCTCGACGTCACGGCCAAGGTGCTCACCGCCGTGACGATCCTGGTGGTCACGCTGGCGCTGGCCCGGCTGATCGCCGCGTCGGTCGCCTCCGTCGCGCTGGCCCGGCAGGGCGTCGCCGGCAATGTGACGATCTTCGCCAACATCACCCGGGTGATCGTGCTCGGCCTCGGCATCCTGGTGATGCTGGGGAGCCTCGGCGTGTCGATCACGCCGCTGCTCGGCGCCGCGGGCATCGGCGGACTGGCGGTCGCGCTCGCGCTGCAGGACACCCTCTCGAACCTGTTCGCGGGCGTGCACGTCCTGGCGGCCAAGACCATCGAGCCCGGCGACTACATCAAGCTGGCCACCGGCCAGGAGGGGTACGTCGTCGACATCAACTGGCGCAACACCTCCATCCGGACGCTGTCGGACAACATCGAAGTCATCCCGAACATGCGGTTCTCCGACACGATCCTCACCAACTTCCACCGTCCCGCGCAGGACATGTCGATCCTGGTGTACGCGAAGGTGGCGTACGACGTCGACCTGGACCGGTTCGAGGAGATCCTCACCGAGGTCGGCCACGACGTGATGAAGGAGGTGCAGGGCGGCGTGGCCGGCAGCGACGTCCTGGTGCGGTTCGACGACTTCAACGACTCCACCGTCGGCTTCCACGTGATCCTGCGGTCCTCGGAGTTCGGCGACCAGTTCCGCATCAAGCACGAGTTCCTCAAGCGGCTGCACAGGACGATCCGCGACGAGGGCATCGCGCCGCCCTACTGGCACCACCGCGTGCTCGTCGACGAGGCCGCCCGCAACGGCGAGCCGTCCCGCGACGGCGAACCGGCCGTCTGACCCGGTGGGGGCCGCGTGCCCCCGGCCCCGCAGCCGTCAGGGCCGGACGATCGGCATCAGCACCTCGTCCACCACCGACTCCAGGTAGGCGTCGGTGATGGGGCCGCCCTCCGTAAGGTTCTGGTAGACGACCACGGCCGGGCCGACCTTCGCGATCTGCCTGGTCACGGCCTCGGGCCGGATCTCGCCGCGTTCGGCGGCCTGCTCGAGCGACTGGTACATCACCTCCTTGACGGGCTTGCTCATGCGCAGGTGGACGACCTCGTGCAGGATCCCCTTGCCTTCCTCGCTCTCCTCCTTCAGCACCTTGAACGCGGCGCCGCGGCAGGCGATCAGCGTGTCGCGCAGGCAGACGAGGGTCGCCAGCATGTCCTCGCGCACCTTGCCCGTCGACGGCGGGGCGGGGGGCTCGGGCAGGACGTGCTTGAGGGCGTCGGTGATGAGCGCGTCCTTGGACGACCAGCGCCGGTAGAGGGCGGCCTTGCCGGTCCGGGCGGCCGTCGCGATGCCCTCCATGGTCAGCCGGTGGTACCCGACGGCCTCCAGTTGCTCGAAGACGGCGTCGAAGATGGCCGTCTCCAGGTCGCCGCCGCGGCGGCGGGTGGCCGGGGTCACGACACGCTCCCCAAAATAGTGAACGCAAGCGTTCCTTCTGGTGCGAATCGGTGATACGTTCCCCACATAGTGTACTTCGCCGTTCCTTAATTCTCGAAGGGTCGATCTTGTCCGCATCGAACGGGCGGACGGCCGCACCGGAGGAGTTCGCCGCTCCCGCCGAAGCCGCCGCACCACCACCTCATCATCGCCCGGGAATCATTCTCGCCGTCATCGTCGGCTGCCAGCTCATGATCGGGCTGGACACGTCCGTCGTCACCATCGCGCTCCCGCAGATCCGGGACGGGCTCGGGCTGTCGACCGGGGGCCTCGCCTGGATCCAGAACTCCTACATGCTCGCATTCGGCGGGCTGCTCCTCCTCGGCGGACGGGCCGGGGACGTCTTCGGCCGCCGCCGCACCTTCACCGCCGGGATCGGGCTGTTCACCGCCGCGTCGCTGGCCGGCGGGCTGGCCACCGAGGGCTGGTGGCTGCTGGCCGCCCGCGTCGCCCAGGGCGTCTCCGCCGCGATCGCCGCGCCGAGCGCGATGGCGCTGATAGCCACGAACTTCCAGGGCGGCGCCCGCGTCCGGGCGCTGAGCGTCTTCTCCGCCGTCACCGGCGCGGGTGCGGCGCTCGGCATGCTCGCCGGCGGTGTGCTCACCGAGGCGTCCTGGCGCTGGGTGTTCTTCGTCAACGTCCCGTTCGGCGTCGTGCTGGCCATGCTCGCGCCGCGCATCCTCACCGAGACCCGGCGCCGCTCCGGCCGGTTCGACGTCGCCGGCGCCGTCGCGTCCACGGCCGGCATGACCGCCCTCGTCTACGCGCTGATCCGGGTGGGCTCGGACGGCTGGGGGGACGGCCGGGCCCTCGCCGGCTTCGCCGCCGCCGCCGTCCTGCTGGCCGGGTTCGCAGCCGTCGAGCGCCGCGCGGGGGAGCCGGTACTGCCGCTGTGGCTGCTGACCGGCCGCGACCGCGCGGCGTCCTATCTGACCCAGTTCCTGCTGGTCGCGGCGATGTTCGGGGCGTACTTCTTCCTCACCCAGTACTTGCAGCAGGTCCTCGGCTACGGGCCGCTGCGGGCCGGCGCGGCGTTCCTTCCGATGGTCGTGATGCAGTTCGCGACGGTCCGTGCGGTCCCGCGCGTGCTGCCGCGCCTGGGCGCCCGGACGCTGGTGGTGGCCGGGACGGCCCTGGTCGCGATCGGGCTGTTGTGGCTGTCCGGCCTCTCGCCGGAGGACGGCTACGCCTCCGGGCTGCTCGGACCGTTCGTCCTCGTCGGCGCGGGCGGCGGCATATCGATCATGCCGTTGAACGCGACGATCCTGGGCAGCGTCGAGCCCGAGCAGTCCGGCGCCGCCTCCGGCGTCGCGCAGACCATGCTGTGGACGGGCGGTTCGCTCGGCTCGGCCGTCCTGGTCACGGTGCACGGGTCGGCGGTGCCCGATGGGGCCGTGCCCGGCGGCGCGGTCGTCGAGGGGATGACCGCGGCGTTCGCGGCCGGCGCGGTGTTCGCCGCCGCCGCGCTGCTGGTGGCGCTGTTCGTCCTGCGCGTCCGCCGGTGACCCCGGTGGCCGGGCCGGTCAGGCGGGTGGGGGGACGGTTTCGTCGAACCAGGCGAGGAACTCGGTGCGGCCGAACATCTTCGCGGTGTCGACGGCGGACGGGGAGCCCGCCCGCGGGTCGGCGCCCGCGTCCAGCAGGGCCCGCACCACCTCCGCCTCCTTCTTGAACACCGCGCCGGCGAGCGGCCGCTGGCCCCGGTCGTTGGCGCGCTCGGGGTCGGCGCCCCGCGCCGCGAGGGCCCGGACGGTCCCGGGGTGTCCGTGGTGGGCGGCGACCATGAGCAGCGTGTCGCCCTTGTCGTCTGACAGGTTCGGCGGCACCCCTGCGTCGACGTGGCCGGCGAGTTCCGCCGTCTCGCCGCTGCGCGCCATGTCGAACAGACGGGTCGCGAACTCCGCCGTCTCCGGGCCGGCCTCGGCCGTGAGCGGGACCCCGGTGCCGGCGGTGAGCAGCCCGCCGAGGCTGTCCTCCCCGTACCGCAGGTTCTTCTCCAGCGCGACGAGCGCGCCGTCCTGGAGGAAGGTGCGGAACCGGACGTCGTCGGCCAGCGTCCTCATGATCAGCAGTCCCCGGCCCTGTTCGGCCACCGGTTCCGGATGCGGGATCCGCTCGGCGTCGAATCCCGTCCCCGAGTCGATCACCTTGATCAGGCAGCGGCGGTCCTGGATGACGACCCGCACCGTGTAGTCGGCGCCGTGCTCGGCGTGCTCGATCACGTTGGTGCACGCCTCGGTCAGCATCACCTCGATGTCGTCGCGGATCTGGTCCTCCACCCCGAGGGCGGTCAGCGCCGCGTCCAGGAGCCTCCGCGTCGCCGGGACGCTGGCCGCGTCACGGGGGAGCAGGAGGTCGAGGCTGATCTCCACGTTGTCTCCGTCCACGTTCTGTCCCTGTGAATCGTGCCCTTTCGGACACGCTCAAACATGCGGGGGACGGATGTGCGCTAGACTGATTGTGTCAAACTAAATTGTGCACAACTGAAGGAGGAACCGGTGGACGTTCACTACACCGCCGTCGCCACCGCCAACGGGCGCGACGGCAAGGCCGTCACCTCCGACGGCCGTCTCGAAGTGGCCCTCGCCGTCCCCGTCGAGATGGGAGGCGGCGGCGGGAACGGCACCAACCCCGAGCAGCTGTTCGCCGCCGGATACGCGGCCTGCTTCGCCAGCGCCATCGGCGCCGTCGCCCGCACCACCCGCCAGGACGTCCGGGACGTCTCCGTCACCGCCGAGGTCGGCATCGGCGGCGACGTCGAGAACGGGTTCGGCCTCACCGTCGTCCTGCGGATCGAGCTGCCCGAGGACCTGGAGAACGGGCGCGACCTGGTGGAACGCGCCCACCAGGTCTGCCCGTACTCGAACGCCACCCGGGGCAACGTCCCGGTCGAGCTGGTCATCGAGTAGCCGGTCCGGGGGCGGCTCATCCCGCGGCGGCGGCCGCGTTCTCCTGGCGGAGCAGCTTGCGGACCGCCGTCGCCGCCGGTCCCGTCCGCGCCGTCAGCTCCTCGATCCGCCGCTTGTGCCGCCGCCGGTCCGCTCCCGGCAGGACGGTCTTCAGCTCGCCCGCCGCCGCCAGCGCGACCGCCGCCGCGTCGTAGCTGTTCACGTGGGCCACCGGACGCCCACGCAGCGCGGACGACGCCCCGCCCCACAGCGACTTCACCACCCGGGGATCCTTGACCGTCACCTCCTGGCGCTTGAACAGGCCCAGCTTCCGGCGCGTCCGCACGCGGATCCACCCGTCGCGGACCAGCTCGTCCCGAACCCTCCCCACCATGGCCTTGCTGTCCTTGCGGACCCAGTGCCGCCACGACCGGGGCCGTGACTCGGCGATCTGGGCGAGCACCCCGTACGGGTCGTCGCCCGGCGTGTCCGGGACGGGTTTGCGCCGCTCCTCGCCGAGCCGACCGTCGAGGTACAGCTCGGTCAGGGCCGCCGCCCGCAGCACGTAGCCGAGCTGCGAGCCGCCCTTGCTCATCCTGTGCTTCCTCAGGTCGTACGCCAGCAGGTACATCCGCGCCGGCAGCGATTCCGGAACATCGACCATGGCTAGTCCTCGCCCCCGCCGCGCGGCGGGTCTTCCTCGTCCTCGGCGGCCTTGCGGGGGCGGCCGGGCCCGCGCATCCCGCGGGCCGACCCGGGCATCCGCCCCGCGTCGGCGAGCGCCCGTCTCAACAGGAACTCGATCTGCGCGTTGGTGCTGCGCAGCTCGTCCCCGGCCCACCGGGCCAGTGCGTCGTGCACCGCCGGGTCGAGCCGCAGCAGGATCTTCTTGCGTTCAGTCACCGGTCAGGGGGTCACTGGTAGAGGCCGCCGGTGTTCACCACCGGCTGGGCGTCGCGGTCGGCGCACAGGACGACCAGCAGGTTGCTGACCATCGTCGCCTTGCGCTCCTCGTCCAGTTCGATCACGTTCTGGTCGTCGAGCCGCTCCAGCGCGAGCTGCACCATGCCGACCGCGCCCTCCACGATCCGCTGCCGCGCCGCGACGACCGCGCCGGCCTGCTGGCGGCGCAGCATCGCCTGCGCGATCTCCGGGGCGTACGCCAGCCCCGTTATCCGCGACTCGATGATCTCCACGCCGGCGGACGCGACGCGCTCGGCCAGCTCGTCCGACAGCTGCGCGGTGATCTCGTCGGCGTTGTCGCGCAGCGAGGTCCGGGCGGCGTCGTCGTAGGGGAAGCTGCCCGCGATGTGCCGGACGGCCGCCTCGGTCTGGAACGCCACGAACTCCACGAAGTCGTCGACCTCGAACACGGCCCGCGCGGTGTCGGCGACCTGCCACACCACCACGGCCGAGATCTCGATCGGGTTGCCGTCCAGGTCGTTGACCTTGGCCAGCCCGGTCTCGTGGTTGCGGATCCGCGTCGACACGCGTTCCCGGTTCGTCAGCGGGTTCACCCACCGCAGCCCGTCGGTGCGGACCGTCCCCTTGTACCGGCCGAGCAGCAGCAGGACCCGGGCCTCGTTGGGCGCCACGGGCGTCAGGCCGGCGGCGACGACCAGCCCGACCGCCGCGAGCAGCGATCCCGCGGTGACGGCCGCCGCGAGGGCGACGGTCCCGCCCACGGCGATCCCGGGGAGCACCGCTGCGGCGCCCAGCAGGATCAGCACCACGGCGAGCGCCAGCATCGTCCACCCGCCGCGGTCCCGGGCCGGCCGCTCCGTGATCTTCGGACGCGGCATGTCCACCTTCGCCGTCTCATCGGCCATGTTCGGTTCTCCTCGTCTAGCGTTATCACCAACCTATCAAAGTGATATCACTTTATTCAAACCGGGGCAGGTCAGGCGGCCGTGACCAGATCGGGCTCCTCGACCTCGGGGATCACCTTGGGGACGTTGCGGAGCGTGACGAGCGCGAACCCCGCGACGAGTGCGGCGAACACCGCGCTGCACAGCAGGGCGGCGTGCATGCCGTCCACGAAGGCGTCCCGCGCCGCGGCGCCGACCTGGGCGGCGACGTCCGCGGGCAGGTTCCCGGCGGTCTGGAGGGCGGCGCCGATGGAGTCGCGGGCGGTGGCCGCGGCCGGTGCGGGCACCGTCGCCGGCAGGTCCAGGACGCCCCGGTACACCGCGTTCAGGACGCTGCCGAGCACCGCCATGCCGAGCGCCCCGCCGAGTTCGGTCGCCGTCTCCGAGATCGCGGACGCGGCGCCGGAACGCTCCTTCGGGACGGATGCCAGCACGGTGTCGGAGGTGACCGTGAGCCCCATCCCCATCCCGATGCCGGACATCAGCATCCCGGCCACCATCACCCAGTACGAGGTGTTCAGCCCGATCGTGAGGAAGAAGGTGAAGCCGCTCGCGGCGACCAGCATGCCGGCGGCGACGGTGCGGGCCCGTCCGAGCGCGGTGATCAGCGGCGGTGCCAGCGCCGCGCCGCCGATCACGGCGCCGACGGCCCCGGGCAGCCCCGCCAGCCCGGCCTTCAGCGGCGACCAGCCGAGCGCGAGCTGGAAGAACAGCGAGAAGATCAGCGACTGGGCGACCAGGGCGAACATCGCGAACATGTTGGTGCCGACCGAGCCGCTGAACGCCGGGTTGCGGAAGAGCCGGACGTCGATCAGCGGCCGGTCCAGCCGTGTCTGGCGGACCAGGAACGCGGCCAGCGCGAGGGCGCCGGCCGCCGCCGGGACGTACACGCGGATCTCGTCCGGCCCGTGCGCGGCGGCCTCCTTGACCGCGTACACGAGCCCGAGGACGCCGGCGACCGACAGCGGCACGCTGAGCAGGTCGAGCCGTCCGGGAACGGGGTTGCGGGACTCGGTCAGGAAGACCGAGCCGGCGAGGAACGCCACCACCATGATCGGAACGTTGATCATGAAGACGGAGCCCCACCAGAAGCGGTCGAGCAGCGCCCCGCCGATCACGGGCCCGAGGCCGACCGCGAGGCCCCCGGCGCCGCCGAACGCGCCGACCGCCATCGTCCGCTCCTTCGGGTCGGTGAAGGCGCGGCGGATCAGCGACAGGCACGACGGCATCAGCGTGGCGCCCGCGGCGCCCAGCAGCGCCCGTGCCGCGATCAGCAGCTCGGCGGTCGGCGCGTACGCGGTCAGGGCGGACGCGGCGGCGAACACCACCGTCCCGATCAGCAGCAGCCTCTTGTGGCCGACGCGGTCGCCGACGCCCCCCATGGTGATCAGCAACCCGGCGAGCACGAAGCCGTAGGCGTCGGCGATCCACAGGATCTGGGTGGACGACGGCCGCAGATCCGCGCTCAGATGCGGGACGGCCTGGTTCAGCGCGGTCAGGTCGATGTTGGGCACGATCGCGACCAGCAGGCAGATCGTGAACGTGGCCCATTTGCGGGTGGAGGTGTCCATGCCCGCAACGGTCGCGGGGAGCGCTGACCGTTCCCGCACCGTCCGCTGACCGACCCGGGGGCATGCCGTCAGCGTCCGCCCGGCGTCCGCTCAGCCGGGCGGTCAGCACCTCAGCGGGCGGTCAGCACGGCCAGCGCCTCCGCGCGGGGCAGTGCCGCCGCCCGGTCGAAGACCGCCCCGTACTCGGCGTCGCCGAGCAGGACGCGGGCACCGGACGAGATGCGTTCGGCGTCGGGGTCGCCGGGGATCTGCACACCCCGCAGCGCCGCCGCGACTCCCAGCAGCAGCGCCGCCCGCCGGCCGTCCCCCTCCGCGACGCCCACGCCCGCCAGCCCCACCGCCGCGGACGCCTGGTAGGTGAAGACCGGGTGGTCGAACGAGATGTCCAGAGCCTCGTGAAGCAGTTCCCTCGCCCGTGCGTGGTCGCCCTCGGCGAAGGCCAGCCACGCCAGCCCGACCAGGGTCGCGCCGCGCACCCCGGCGGCGATGAAGCGCTCGGACGTGTAGCCGGTCAGCGCCGTCTCGTACAGCCGCCGCGCCCCGGCGACGTCCCCGCGCAGCCGCGCGACGTCGCCGAGCCCCTGGTACCCGGCGGCGATCTTGTCGGGGGTGCCCGCCCGCCGGGACAGCTCGATGCCGCGCTCGTACGCGGCCTCCGCGGCGTCCAGGTCACCTCCGTGAGTGTGGACGAGAGCGCGCTGGTAGAGCAGGTCGGCGGTGTCCTCCAGCGCGCCGAGCTGCCGCGTCAGCTCCAGCGCCTCGTCCAGGAGGGCGAGGGCCCGTTCGCGGTCCCCGCGCCGGTCGGCCGCCTGGGCGAGCGGGTCCAGCGAGTTCGCGATGCCCCAGCGGTCGCCGCACGCCCGGAACCCCTCGACGGCCTCGGTGCATGCCTTCTCCACCTCGCCGAGGCCTCCTCTGATCTGGGCGAGGAACCCCTCGCTCATCCGGACCAGCGCCCGCGTCCACGGGTCGTCCCGCATCTGCTCGGCGAAGATGGTGTACTCGGTCCGGGCGGGGCCGGCGATCAGCGCCCACATGACGGTGGTGACCGGATGCCTCAGCGGGCCGCCGATGCGGCGCAGGACCTCCGCGGCGTGGTCGAGCCACGCCACCGCGCGATCACCCGAGCTGCCGCCCGACACCGCGTTGGTGACGCACAGGGCGTACTCCTCGCCGAGCCCCTCCGGCGGGTCGAAGCCGATCGCGTGCATCAGCTCGGACGCCAGCGGCGCGCCCTCGATGCGCCCGCGCAGCTGCCAGTACCACGACAGCGCCGCGATCAGCCGGAGCGCGAGCGCGTGGTCGTGCCGCACGCACCACCGCAGCGCCGCGTGCAGGTTCCCGTGGTCGGCGGCGAGCGCCGCCAGCCATTCCAGCTGCTCCGCGCCGCGCAGATGGGGCTCGGCGCGCCGGGCCAGCCCGAGGAAGTACTCCGCGTGCGCCCGCTCGAACCGCTCGGTCTCACCGGCCTCGCCGAGCCGCTCGGCGCAGAACGCGCGGACGGTGTCGAGCATCCGGTACCGGGTGCCGTCGCTCTGCACCAGCGACCTGTCCACCAGCTCGATGAGCAGTTCGTCGTCATCCTGACCGCAGACGCCCGCGGCGGCCTCCATCGTGAACCCGCCGGAGAACACCGTGAGACGCCGCGCGAGCGTCCGCTCCGCCTCGTCCAGCAGGTCCCAGCTCCACTCGACCACCGCCCGCAGCGTCCGGTGGCGCGGCACCGCCGCCCGGTTCCCGCGCGACAGCAGCCGGAACCTGTCGTCCAGCCGCATGGCGACCTCCGTGACGGGCAGCGACCGCAGCCGCGCCGCCGCCAGCTCGATCGCCAGCGGCAGCCCGTCCAGCGTCCGGCAGATCCGCAGGACGGCGCCGGCGTTCCCGTCGTCCACCGCGAAACCGGGCCGGACCGCCTCCGCCCGGTCGAGGAACAGCCGCACCGCCGGATACGCGGCCAGCTCCCCGGCCGGCGTGCCGTCCGGCGGCAGCTCCAGCGGCGGCACCGGCCGCAGCGCCTCGCCCGTGATGCCCAGCGCCTCCCGGCTGGTCGCGAGCACCCGCAGCTCCGAGCAGGCGCTCAGGAGCCGGTGCGCGATCCCCGCAGTCGGTTCCACGACATGCTCGCAGTTGTCCAGGACGAGCAGCATCCGCCGCCCGTCCAGCGCCGTGACCAGCCGCTCCACCGCGTCCGCCGGCTGCTGCTCGCCGGGTGCCGGCCGCATCCCGCCCTCCCGCAGCCCGAGCGCACCCAGCAGCGCCTTCGGCACCTCGCCCGCGGCGACCGGCGCCAGGTCGACGAAGCAGACCTCGCCGCCCTCCCGCTGCGCCGCCTCGACCGCCAGCCGCGTCTTGCCCGCACCGCCGGGGCCGAGCAGCGTGACCAGCCGCCCGCCCGCGAGCATCTTCCCGACCCGCCTCAGCTCCTCCTCGCGCCCGACGAAGCTGGTGAGCTGCGCCGGCAGCCTCGGGCGGGTTTCGCGGGCCTCGCCCCGCAGGATCGCCACATGCACGTCGGCGAGCTCCCGGGACGGATCGGCGCCCAGCTCGTCGGCCAGAACCCGGCGGCCCTCCTCGAACACCGCGAGCGCCTCCGCCTGCCGGCCGCACGCGTGCAGCGCCCGCATCAGCAGCGCCCGCGCCCGCTCCCGCAGCGGCTGGGCGTCCACCAGGCCGCGCAGCTCGGCGACGACCGCGCCGGCGTCGCGGCCCTGAAGCCGGGCCTCGCCGTACTCCTCGACGGCCGAGGCGCGCGCCTCCTCCAGCCGCGCCGCCCGCGCCCCGGCGAACGGCGCCCCCACATCGGCCAGCGCGGGCCCGCGCCACAGACCGAGCGCCTCCTCGAACAGGCCCGCCGCGCTCGCGAACTCCCCGGCCGCCATGGCCCGCCGCCCGCAGGCCGCCAGCCGCCCGAACCGGTGCACATCGACCTCGTCCCGGTCGACGACGATCCGGTACCCGGCCGCCCGGCCCTCCACGAGGTCCGCGTCCCCGAGCGCCCGCCGCAGCCGCGACACCTGCGACTGAAGCGCGTTCGCGGCCCCGTGCGGCGGCTCGTCCCCGTACAGCCCGTCGATGAGCCGCTCATTCGGGACGACCCTTCCCGCGTCCAGCAGCAGCATCGCCAGCAGCGCCCGGACCCGGGGCCCGCCCAAGGCCACGGACTCCCCGTCCACCCGGGCCTCGACCGGCCCCAAGACGCCGAACCGCATGTCCCCGATTGTCCCGCATCCCCCGACTACGGTGGTGCCACCGAGACTGGAGGACCGCCATGAGCGAGACGCAGATCGTCACCGACTTCCTCTCCGCCCTCGAAGACCTCGACATCGACCGTGCCCTCACCTACGCCGCGCCCGAGATCGTCTACCAGAACGTCCCTCTCCCACCCGCCCGGGGCCTGCCCGCCGTCGAGAAGACGCTCCGCGCCATGTCCCGCTACGGCACCGGCTTCGAGGCCCGCGTCCACCACATCGCCTCCAACGGCCCCGTGGTCCTGACCGAGCGGACCGACGTCCTGGAAGCCGGCGCCTGGCGTGCCGAGTTCTGGGTGTGCGGCACCTTCAAGGTGCACGACGACCGCATCACCCTCTGGCGCGACTACTTCGACTGGACCACGTTCATGGCCGCCTCAGTGAAGGGCCTGGGCGGCGTCCTCCTGTCGGCGCTGTCCCCGCGTCCCAAACGACGTAGCCAGACGTAAAGCGCGCGACCAGGGCGGACGCCGTCGCCGACGCGGCCCGCGCCGCCGCCCGCCGACGATCCCGTTCCGGTCTGCCCCTTCGAAAGAGCAGGCAAAATAAAGCGGCATTCCCGGTTGTTTACGTCTCCGGCATCGAAGCAATTCCCTCCCCGGTCCAAGATGATCGAGGAATTGTGCGCCAGGGGAAGGAGGGCGCCAATTCCCGATCGGAGACAAAGAAACGGGGGAAAAGGGATGAGACGGACTTTCGCAGCCTCGCTCGGCGCGGTCGTCGCAGTCGCCGGGCTCGCGGCCTTCACGCCGGCCGCCGGCCAGGCGTCGACCATCGTGACGCCATCGGTGGAACGCGCCCGGGTCCATGTGGTGAAGCCGGGACACTCGATCCAGAAGGCCGTCAACAAGGCGCGGCCCGGCGACGTCATCCAGCTCAAGGCGGGGCATTACGACGGGGGCGTCCTCGTCCGCAAGCGGCTCACGATCCGGGGCGTGGGCAACAAGACCGTCCTGCGCCCGGGCAAGAAGGACCACTGCGCGAAGGCCGGACAGCCCGGAATGGGCATCTGCGTGCTCGGCCATGCCAAGCACCCGGTCAAGGATGTGACGATCAAGAAGCTGAGCGTCCGGAACTTCAAGGAGACCGGCGTCCTCGGCTACTACACCGACCGGCTGACGGTCGAGCACGTCCTGGCCAAGAAGAACGGCGAATACGGCATAGCGGAGTTCCGCTCCACCCGGGGCCGTTTCGTGCACAACTGGGTCGAACGCTCAGGTGAGCACGCCGGCCTCTACGTGGGCGACATCGCCAACGCGCGGGGGACCGTCGTCGCCGGGAACCACGCCTCGGGCAACGCGATGGGCCTGCTGATCCGGCACGCCCGCCACGTCAAGGTCTGGGGCAACTCCTTCGTCCGCAACTGCACCGGAATCACCCTGGTCGACGACGGCCAGCGCGGCGGGCAGGGCAACAACGCGATCTGGAAGAACGACGTTTCGAAGAACAACCGCGTCTGCAAGCCGCACGACCCGGTCCCCGCGCTCCACGGCACCGGCATCCTGCTCTTCGGCGGCGACCACAACACGATCAAGAAGAACAAGGTGAAGTGGAACCGGGGCAAGCTGCCCTACTCCGGCGGCATCGTCCTCTTCCCCGGCGTCCCGCCGCAGAACCGGCCCGCCGCGCACAACCTGATCAAGGCCAACCACGTCCGCGGCAACGCGCCGTACGACCTCGTCGACAAGAGCGGCAGCAGGACCAACCGCTTCCACGGCAACCACTGCAAGACGTCCAAACCACGCGGCCTCTGCTGACCGCCGATCCACCAGGAAGGCCACGCCGGGAGACCGACCCCGGCGTGGCCTTCCCGCCGAAGAGCCCTGGTCCCGCCCCGCCGACGCCCCGCCCGGTCCCGCTTTGCGCCATGATGGGCACCCACGGAACCATGGGAGGGGCATGACCTCGGCACCGGCCGCACCCACCGCACGCGACCGACGCCCCGAGCGCTGGCTCGCCGCCTGCGCCCTCCTCTACGGCCTCACCCACCACATCGGCTTCGGCCTCGCCGGACTCGGCACCGTCGGCGACACCCGCTGGGCCGACTGGGTCGACATCCTCGTCCCCTACACCGTCCTGCTCACCGCCGCGGCCGCGCTCCACACCGCGAAGGCCGACGGCCGCAGCCAGGCCCTCTACCTCATCGGCGTCATCACCTACGTCGAAGGGCACGGCATCCACCTGGCCGCCAACTCCGTCGGCAACGACACCCCCGGCATCGCCGTCGTCCACCTCTGGGACGAAGTCGTGGGCCACTACGTCTGGTACGCCGGAACCGCCCTCGTCTTCGCCGCCCTGGCCCGCACCTTCGCGCGCCGCCCCGCCCGCCCGCCGCTCCACACCCTGGTCCCCGCCCTCGCCGTCGCCCTCACCTGGACCACCAACTCCCTCGAAGGCGGCACCGCCGCCATGGGCCTCATCATCGCCGCCTTCTTCACCGCCTGGGGCCTGCGGACCCGCCACCACCTGGGCCGCGCCCTCATCCCCGCATTCGCGCCCGCCCTGATAGCCCTGACCGCCTACGGCATCTGGCACCGCGGCTTCCCCCAACCCACCGACCTCGGCTGGCTCTAACCCCTCCCACGGCCGTCCCAGCCCGCGCTGGAACCCTCACGATCCAGGTTCCAGCGGAAGAAGCCTCAGCCACGCTTGTGCTTTCGCTTGCGGGCTTCTCTCTTCTCTTGACGCCGGGTTGCCTCGGCCCACGCCGCCTCCTCCGTGAGAGACCAGGCCGGACGGCGGTCCAGCAACTGCTTCACGTACGCGGTCTTCCATTGGCCCTTGCCCACCCTGAGTCGTCGAACCACCTCTTCGGACAGCCCGAGCAACTCGGCCACACTCGCGTCACTGAGCCGCGCCGTCGCTCGCCCGGCCGCCTCGAGGGCGGCTTCCCGCCGCCTTTCGTCCTGATGCATCACCTCCGTGGCCGCCAGGTGAAGTTCGATCTCCGCCCGCGCCGTGAGAAGCCAGGAGGGCGGGGCCTCGGCCAACTCCCGCAGTACGGGGACGGGGATGTGCAAACCGAAATGCTGGACGTGCTCCGAAACGAGGCGGGCCGAGACGCCCAGCGTCGCCGCGATCCGGTCCGGGGTGGCGAGCCCCTCGGCAGCTCGGGCGGCGCGGGGGAGGATGTCGTCGAGCCATACCTGGAGTTCGCCCCGCCCGAACCTCGCCTCGCGGATTAGGCGAGCGAGCTGCTGGGCCTGGCCGTCGTCCACATGTGCGAACTTCCGGAGCGGCCCGGGAAAGATCTCGGCGGTCCGCATCAGAGCGACCGCCCACACCAGTACGTCGATGGCTCCCGCGTCCGCAGGAGGTTTCCGTTGCTCGAGCTCCGCCCGCGCCACTCGGGCGAGTTGGGCGTTCCGCCTCCTCGTCGCGGCGGCCTTCCGTCCTGCATGTTCCCGGGAAACCGTGGTGGCGGCGGCCCGTAACTCGACGTCCGCACGGACGTGGTCGGCGACCGCGTCCACGTCACCCGCGCGGTAGTAGAGCACGTGCAAGACCCTTCCGTACCGGTGGACGTCCTCTTCGGCGACCGGCATCAGCCCCGCTGCGGCCGCGACTCGCTTGAACCGCTCCACGCTGACGCCCAGACGTGCGGCGGACTCCGTGGCGTTGCAGCGTCTTTCCTTGCCAAGCGCCTCCCGAACGCTTCGAGATCATCCTGCGCCGCTTTGACGGACGCGGGGTCGAAGCTCCGATCCGGGAGCCGCCGCAGCAGGCCCGTCTCCGCTGCCAGCTCCACCTCCCACACCGCGAGCCCGAGCTCCGCCCGGACCTTCTCCCGCCCAACCCCGTCCGGCCTCTTCACCATGCATGACCTCCTCACGGCCACAGCATGCCGAGGGGGTATGACAATCCGTGACGGCAAATGACTGATCGTGCTCAACCGTCCTCTGGGTGAGAACGGGCCTTGGATGGGCGGGATGTGCGGGAGCATGAAGGGCGTGCGTATTCACCGGATCAAGATCACGCTGCTAGAGATGCCCGTCCCGGTCTGGCGGGCCGTCGAGGTACCGGCCGACATCACCCTTGCCGACCTGTACGGCGTCATCCAAAAGGCGATGGGCTGGGAACTGAACTATCACCTGCACGTGTTCGAGTCCGCACGCGGGCGGTTCGGTGAACCCGACCCTGAGCTGAAGATCCAGGACGCGGCGAGCGTGACCCTGGACGAGGTCGCACCCCGCTTCGAGTACCTCTACGACTTCGGCGACAACTGGCGGCACACCATCGTCGTGGAGGAGACCTTCACCGCCGAGCCCGATACGCGGTATCCGCGGGTGGCCGGCGGGGCCGGCGCGTGCCCGCCCGAGGACAGCGGCGGGACGTTCGGCTACGCGGAGCTGCTGGAGGC
Source organism: Spirillospora sp. NPDC048819 (assembly GCF_040650055.1). Taxonomy (NCBI): domain Bacteria; kingdom Bacillati; phylum Actinomycetota; class Actinomycetes; order Streptosporangiales; family Thermomonosporaceae; genus Spirillospora; species Spirillospora sp. NPDC048819. The sequence continues at coordinate 315,730 of NZ_JBEZGN010000004.1, forward strand.
GCTCGCCGACCCCGCTCACGAGGAACACGAGCACTACCTGGAGTGGACCGACGGCGGCCACGACCCCGCGGCCTTCGACGTCGAGGCGGCGGACCGGAGGCTCGGCGACCCGGAACTCACCGATATCGGCGAATGGCTCACGGACGAACGGATTCCCAAGGCCGTGCGAGCGAAGGCGTCCGACATCGTCACCATCACCGACGCGTTCTGCCTCGGCCACCTCGACACGGAATTCGCGGAGCTGTGCCGCCAGGCCGCGGCCAAGCTCGCCCGCAAGCGCCCGAGCCCCCTCGCACGTGGTGACCTGCACATCTGGGCCGCGGGCGTCGTGTACGCGATGGGCCGCGTCAACTTCCTCGGGGACGGAACGCATCCGCTGCACATGTCCGCCTACGAGATAGCCACCTTGCTCGACGTCAAGAAGACGACGATGCAGAACAAGGCGACCCGCGTCCTGGACATCCTGGAGATCGGCACGTTCGACCCGGAGTTCGCCCACCCCGGGCTCGTAAACCATCCGCTCCAGCAGGCCGGGGAACTGCTGCGCCTCCTCTCCGGTCCCGAGCCCGAGCCGGTGCCGCTCGACGATCTGCTCGACGCGATGATCGACGACGTCCCGGACGGGCTCCTGGACGACCCCGACCCCCTCCAGCCGGAGATGTTCTTCTCCGAGACGATGGGCGCCTGGTGGGGGCAGGAGCTCATCGATGCCGACGTGGACGAGGTCTTCTGCGGCGGCGTCATCGAACGCGCCGCCGGGCGCCGCACCCCGCGGGCGCTGGCCCTCCTGCGCGCCCTCGCCGTCCTCGCGCCTGCCCCGTTCGACGCCTGCGCCGCCGCCTCCGCCGACGAGTTGTCCTCCGCCGGCGTCCCGGACCCGGTCTGGGCCGACGCGATCGGCCGCGTCCGTCCGGGGAAGTGCTGGAGCCACCACGACATATTCGGGGACCAACGCTCGATCTTCTGCGGCTTCGCCTACGACGGCGCCGAGCACACCCTCTGCGTCCTCGTGGACGACTCTCTCGGCCGCATCGTCAAGGACGCCTACATCGCCGGCCGGCCGGATGCGGTGCTCGGCGAGGTGAGGGCGCAGGTGTCCGCCGAACCCACCACCGTCCTGGAATCCGTGGACCCCGCCGTCGCGCGCGCCCTGCTCGAGACGGCCTTCGCCAATACCACCGGCTCCTCCCCGGTGAGCGAGGACTTCGCGGGCGAGCGCGCTCTGGCCCTGAGCAGGGTCCGTGCCCTGCCCGCCGGAGGCGTCCTCGAACCGACCCCGATGCATGACGACCAGGCGCGGCAGCAACTCGTCGACGACTTCCTCAAGGACCATCCGGGCCTGCCGGCCGACGTCGTCCGGGGGATCATCGACTTCGGCTGCGACCACGACCTCGGCAGGCCGCTGCGCGTGAGCCCCGCGAAACTGGACCAGCTCGTCTTCATCCCCGCTCTGTGGCCCATCGAGGACGTCCTACCTGCGTGGACCCGCTGGGCGGCGGCCCGCCAGGACCTCCCCGACCCGGCCAGGACGGCCCTGGCGGCGATCGCGGACGAACACGCCGCCCTCCTCAGCACCTGATCCCCGCAGAGCGACGGCCGCGTCATCCCACGACGCACGGCGCCGCCCGGTTCGGGTATCTGCGCTGCAGGTTCCGATCACACGGTGCGGCGGAAGGTGAACGGTGCGGCGGTCGCGGCGGTCAGCGGAAGGGAGAGGAAGGCGAGCGCGACCACGGTCGACCCTGCGGTCTCGTTCCACAGGTACGCCTGGTCGGGGGTGAGCCGGTAAAGGAGGGCGGTGAGCACCGGACCGGCCATGCCCGCGGCCACCGACGTCCACCATTCGCGGGTGCGGTGGGCGGTGGCGCCGCTGACGGCGCCGGCCAGGACCAGCACCGCCGCCGCCACCGGGAGCATGGACGGCAGGTGGTAGCCGAGGTCGTACGGCTCGGTCCGCAGCGCGACCAGGAACTCCAGCCCCAGCGGCTGCACCATGCCCGCGTAGACGACGGTGCGCGGCACCAGCGCCGTGCACACCAGGGCAGCGACCCACAGCAGCGCCGCGTAAGCGGCAAGCCCCCTGCCGATCGCCGGAACCACGGCGACGGCCAGCGCGCCGGCGGCTCCCAGGAGAATCCCCGTCCACATGGCGGACGTGACATCGTCCCGGACGGCGTCGCCGCTGAACCACGCTAGGAGCGGCCAGACCGCGAGCGTCGCGATGGCCGCGGGCAGTACGGCAAACTTCCTCGCCCCCTCGCCAGCCCCTGGCCGCGCGCCCGCGACCGCGGCGGCCAGCGGCACCGTGAGGGCGCAGTACCAGGCGATGAGCGTGACCTGCACGCCCTGGACGCGCTCGTTCCCCGCCGCGAAGTCCCCGCCGAGCGTGGTGATGCCGGCCAGTTCGGCGACCGTGACCTGCGCCGGGCCGAGCGCGGCGGCGACGACGGCGGCGGTCGGGTACGGCGTCCAGCGCGTCATTCGCCCCTCCGTTCGAGGTGTCGGCCGTGCCCGCTTCGGGGAGGAGGTGTTTGTCGCAGGCGGTGGCCACCGCCTGCGACAAGCGCCGCCCGGTCTTCGACGTCCAGCTTCGCCGTGTGTCGTGTTCGCGAGGTAGCACAAACTTGCCAGTATTTTCTGTCATGATTGTGACAAGCCCCGAGGTGCGCCGTCCAGCACGATGACCGGCATGAAACGTGCATGGATGATCGGAGCCGCGGCCGCCCTGGTCGCCGGGCTGGCGGCCCCGGCCCACGCCGCCGAGCGCCCGTGGCGGCTGATGGACGCCCCCTTCGGCCTCTGGCCCCAGAGCGGCCTCACCGACGTGACCGCCCTGGGACCGCAGGACGTCTGGGCGGCCGGGTTCGAGGGCCACGGGTGCGTGGAAGTGCCCATCACCGGCGGCGTCCCCCTGAGGTTCTGCAGTTCCAACGCGATCGTCCGCAAGTGGAACGGCTCCTCCTGGGAGAACCGCAACCCGCCCGGTCTATGGAACATGAAGGTCCGGGATCTGGGGTCCTCCCCCTCCGGGGACGTCTGGCTCTCCGGCGAAAAGGACAACGGGGCGTACCTGGCCCACTGGGACGGCTCCGGCTGGTCGCGGGTCACTCCGCCCGAGCCGTGCGAGTCCGCGACCAACCTGCAGGTGGCGCCCGTCGGCGACGCCGTCTGGGCGTCCAACGGGTGCCTGGCCAGATGGCAGAACGGCACGTGGACCACCTACGACACCGACTTCTACGTCCACACGATCCACCCGGTGAGCGACACGGAGCTGTGGGCCAGGGGCACCGACCTGCCCTTCCGGGACGTCATCGCGCGCTGGGACGGCGGCACATGGGTGGAGGCGGACGTCCCCGAGGGCTACACCTACCTCCTGGCGGCCGGCCCGCAAGGCGTCCTCCTGGGCGGCCCCACCAAGACCGAGTTGATGCTCGGCACCGGCGGCACCTGGACGGCGATTCCGAAACCGCCCTCCTCCGGCGGCGGCTATCACGTCGCCGAAGACGGTTCCCTGTGGTCGGCCGACGACCCCGACGGGCCCGGCGCCCGCTTCTACCGCTTCGACGGCCAGACCTGGCAATCCACCCCGATGCCCGCTCTCGCGCGGACGGGCATCGGCGACCTCGATCGCGGCGGCTTCGACTTCACCGGGATCCCCGGCACGAACGGCGCCATGGTCGCGGTGGGCACGGCCGAAGGCGGCGGCCCCCTGGCGATGACCAACCTCCCGTGACCGGACGGGAATCCGCGTGATCGCGTCCGCCTCCGATGGCCGGATGTGGACGCCGGGCCGTGAACCGCGACCGGTGCCTGGAGGATCTTGAACACTGGGTGACCGGCCCGTCGGGATGCGAACGGGACCAGAGGATGGGGGAAGATGGAGCCGCTGCGTCCCGCCGATCCCCAGTCGATCGGGCGCTACCGGCTGGCGGGGCGGCTCGGCTCGGGAGGAATGGGCGAGGTGTTCCTCGGCCACTCGCCGGGCGGCCGCGCGGTGGCGGTGAAGGTCGTCCGGGCCGAGCTCGCCTCCGACGCGCAGTTCCGCCGCCGCTTCGCCCGCGAGGCCGAGGCCGCCCGCAAGGTCGGCGGCTTCCACACCGCGCAGGTGGTCGAGATCGACCTGGACGCCGACCCGCCGTGGCTCGTCACCGCCTACGTGCCGGGCCCGTCCCTGGCCGCCGTCGTGGCCGAGCACGGCGCCCTCCCCGAACGGTCTCTGCGGGTCCTGGGCGCGGGCCTCGCCGAGGCGCTGGAGGCGATCCACAGCGTGGGCCTGGTGCACCGCGACCTGAAGCCGGCCAACGTCCTGCTGGCCTCCGACGGGCCCCGCGTCATCGACTTCGGGATCGCGCAGGTGCTGGAGGGGACCGCGCTGACGGTCCCCGGCGGCTCCATCGGCACGCCCGGGTTCATGGCCCCCGAGCACGTCAAGGGCGAGGACGTCGGCCCGGCGGCGGACGTCTTCGCGCTGGGCGCGGTCCTGTGCCACGCGGCCGGCGTCCGGCCGTTCGGCGACGGGCCCGCCCACACTTTGATGTACCGGATCGTCCATGAGGAACCCGGCCTGGACGGGCTGCCGGACGCGCTGTGCGACCTCGTCGCGGCATGCTTGGCCAAGGATCCCGCCGACCGGCCCTCGCCCGCCGGGCTGCTGGAGCGGCTCGGCCCGGACGGCGGGCCGATCGGGGAATGGCTGCCCGAGCAGGCGACCCGGATGCTCGACCGGTACGGAGAGGAGCCCGCTCCGCTCCCTCCGCCTCCGCCGCCTCCTCCTCCGCCCGTTCCGCAGCGGTCCGTCGCGGCTCCAGTCCCCGCCGCGGCTCCAGTCCCCGCCGCGGCTCCAGTCCCCGCCACGGCCCCTGACGCGTCCGCCGTGGCGCCGCCGCGCGCCCGCGGGACGTGGCCGGTCTGGGTCGGCGCGGCAGCGGCAGGGCTCGCCGGCACCCTGGTCATCGGCCTGCTCATCGCGTCGCGTCCGTGGTCCGGTACCGGCGGCGCGTCGCCGTCGCCGAGCACCGGTGCCGGCGGGACTCCCGCGGTCGAGCGATGCGAGCCGGAGGGCCGGAGGGTCACCGACCCGCAGGGCCGCGAGTTCGCGACGTGGTCCTGCCGGACGGTCCGGCCGGGCCCGCTCTTCCTCGAACGGCGGCCCGGGACGACCGTCGGCTACCTGAGGTCGTCCAGCAACTGGTTCGTGTGCTGGGCGAAGGGGGCGGACAACCCGGAGGGCACCGGGTCGACCTGGCTCTACACCCAAGGCGACGACCGCTACGACAACGACGGCTGGGGCTGGTTCCCGGCCTCGTCGGTCTCGACGACGTGGGGGGACGGGCCCGTCCCCGGCATCCCGCCCTGCACGTTCTGAGACCCCGTGCTCGGCACGCTGGTCCGCCTGGTGCGTACGCACCAGGACGCGTGAGCGGCTGGTCCGGGTGCACCAGGGGAAGACGGTGGCGGGGGACGATGCCCGGCGGGGCGCCGGAGGGAAGTGTTGGAGACGCGCGAAATTCGCGCATTTCCCCTTTCTAGCGGTGTCTGGAGTGATCAGCAGGTGGCGACATCTCTTTACCGGATCGGACGGTGGGCCTTCCGGCGGCGCCGGCTCGTGCTCGCGCTGTGGCTGGGCGCCCTGGTGCTGGCCGGGCTCGCCGCCGCCCTGGCGCCGGCCGGGCAGGACGAGGACCTCTCCATGCCCGGCACCGAGTCGCAGAAGGCGTTCGACCTGCTGGACGAGCGCTTCCCCCAGAGCAACTCCCAGGGCGCCGAGGCCCGCCTGGTGTTCCAGGCCCCGGACGGGCAGCGGGTGACGGCCACGGAGAACAAGGCGGCCGTCGCCGGTGCGCTCGGCTCACTGGACGGGGGTGATCAGGTGGCGTCGACCACCGACCCCTATGAGACCGGCGCGGTCAGCGAGGACGGCACCATCGCCTACTCGACGATCACCTACACCAAGGAGGCCGTCGAGCTGACCGAGTCGACGAAGAGCGCCCTCGAAGACGCCGCGGGCCAGGCCCGGAACGCGGGGCTGACCGTGGAGATCGGCGGCTCGGCCCTGGACGCCGAAGAGGCGCCGGGCGGGACGACGGAGATCATCGGCGTGGCGGTGGCGGCGGTGGTGCTGATCCTCGCCCTCGGGTCGCTGGCCGCGGCCGGATTGTCGCTGCTGACCGCGTTCGTGGGCGTGGCCATCTCCTTCGGCCTGGTCTCCGCGCTGGCCGGTCCGCTGGGCCTGACGTCCACCGTCGCCATCCTGGCGCTGATGCTGGGGCTGGCGGTCGGCATCGACTACGCATTGTTCATCACCTCCCGCTTCCGCGACGAGCTCGCGCAGGGCAGCGAGCCGGAGGAGGCCGCCGGCCGGGCTGTGGGCACGGCCGGGTCCGCCGTCGTCTTCGCCGGCGCGACCGTCTTCATCGCCCTGGTCGGGCTGGGGGTCGTCGGAATCCCCGAACTCACCAAGATGGGCATGGGCGGCGCGGGCGCCGTGGCCCTCGCCGTGCTCGTCGCCCTGACCCTGGTCCCCGCGCTGTTCGGCTTCTTCGGCCGGCGGATACCGTCCCGCGCCGCCCGCAAGGCCGGCCGGCCGGGAAGCTCGCACCCGGTGCCCGCCGCGGCAGCCCGGCCCGGGCTCGGCGCCCGCTGGGCGCGGTTCGTGCTGCGCCGGCCGGTGACCGTGCTGCTGGTCGCCGGACTCGGTCTCGGCGTGGTGGCCCTCCCGGCGCTGAGCCTCGAACTCGGGCTGCCCGGAGACGAGTCCAAGTCGGCGGAGACCACCCAGCGCCGTGCCTACGACCTGCTGTCGGAAGGCTTCGGCCCCGGCTTCAACGGCCCGTTGACCGTGGTCGTGGACATGTCGGAGTCCGCGGACACCCGCGCCGCCACGGACCTGGTGGCCGAGACCGTGCGGGGAGTGGACGGGGTCGCGTCGGTCGGTGATCCGGTTCTCAACCGGACCGCGGACACGGCCGTCCTCACCGCCGTCCCGCAGACCGCGCCGAACAGCGGCGAGACCAAGGACCTGGTGCACGCGATCCGGGGCGCGGTCTCCGGCGTCGAGGCCGACACGGGCGCCGGCGTCCTGGTGACCGGCACCACCGCGATGAACATCGACATCTCCGAAGCCATGTCCGACGCCCTCATCCCCTATCTGACCGTGGTCATCGGCTTGGCGGTGCTGCTGCTGATGGTGGTCTTCCGCTCGGTCCTCGTCCCGGTCAAGGCCGCGCTCGGCTTCCTGCTGTCGGTGGGCGCCGCCTTCGGCGTGCTCGTCGCCGTCTTCCAATGGGGCTGGGCGGCGGAGCTGATCGGCATCGAGCAGACCGGGCCGGTCATGTCGCTGATGCCGATCCTCATCATCGGAATCGTGTTCGGTCTCGCCATGGATTACGAAGTCTTCCTTCTCACCCGGATGCGGGAGGCCTACGTCCATGGCGCGTCCTCGGGCGAGGCGATCGTCCACGGCTTCCGGCACAGCGGACGTGTGGTGGCCGCGGCGGCGATCATCATGATCAGTGTCTTCGCCGGGTTCATCGGGATGAACTCCCCGACCATCCAGACGATGGGCGTCGGCCTGGCCGCCGCCGTCGCCTTCGACGCCTTCGTGGTCCGGATGGCGATTGTCCCCGCGGTCCTGGCGCTGCTCGGCCATCGGGCCTGGTGGCTGCCTCGTATCCTGAACCGTGTGCTGCCGAACGTGGACATCGAGGGAGAGAAACTGAGCAGGCGCGTCCCGGCCTCCGCGACCAGGCCGGACGCGGCGGCGCCGCTGCTTCACGGCGGCAGGCGCTGAGCCGGCCATGACGAACACCGGTGGCGGCGGCCCGCGACCACGCGGCATGTGGTGGCGGGAGGCGGCGGTCATGGCGACGGCGTTCGCCGTGTGCCTGCTCGGCGGCGTGGTGCGGGTCGACGACACGCTGTCGGCGCCGCCCGCCGCCGCCTACCTCATCGCCGTGGTGTCCTGTGCCGTGCTGCCGCTGCGGCACCGGGCCCCCGTGGCCGCCGTGGCGGCCACGACCGCGGCCGGCATGCTGGTGCCGCTGCTGGGCCTGCTGCTGAGCCCGCTCATCGTGGCCCCCGCCGTGATCGCCGCGTACTCGCTCGCCGTGCGCACCGAAAGGCGCGCGGCGAGCGCGGTGCTGCTCGCCTCCGCGGCGCTGCTGGCCGCCTCCACCCTCTTGTTCGGGGCCCTTTCGTGGAAGGACGCGAGCAGGATGGCGGCGGTGGCGGCGTTCCCGCTGGTGGCCGGCGTACTCGGTCACTCGACGCAGAACCGGCGGGCCTACCTGGCGGCCGTGGAGGAGCGGGCCCGGCGGGCCGAGAAGACCCGGGAGATCGAGGCGCGCCGGAGGGTGGCCGAGGAACGGCTGCGCATCGCCCGGGAACTCCACGACCTCGTGGCCCATCAGATCACCCTGGCCAACGCGCAGGCCACGGTCGCCGCGCACCTCTTCGACACCCGCCCGGAGCAGACCCGCAAGAGCCTGAAGGAGCTCGTCGAGACCACCGGCGACGCGCTCGACGACCTGCGGGCCACGGTCGGCCTGCTGCGCGAGTCCGGGGACGCGGCCGCGCCCGCCGAACCGGCGCCCGGGCTGTCCCGGCTTCCCGCGCTCCTCGAGTCGTTCCGCCGCGCTGGCCTGGACGTGTCGGTGCACCAGGAGGGCGCGTCCAGGCCGCTGCCGCCGGGAGTGGACCTCACCGCCTACCGCATCGTCCAGGAGGCCCTGACCAACGTGACCAAGCACGCCGGTACCGGAAGCGCCCAGGTGCGCCTCACCTGGAACCGCGATCGCGTGACCATCACCGTCGCCGACGACGGAGGGGGCGCCCATACGGCGTCGGCCGCGTCCACGGCGCCGGACCGTCCGCCCGGCTACGGTCTGATCGGGATGCGTGAACGCGCCACCGCGGTCGGGGGACGCCTCTCCGCGGGCAGTCGCCCGGAAGGCGGCTTCCTCGTCTCCACCGAGCTGCCCCTCCCGCCCGCCAAGCGGGAGACCGATGGACCGGCGACCGGCGAGGCGCCGATGGCCGGCGGAGCGACGGGCGACGGAGAGGCCGGGGATGCGCCGTGACGCTCAAGGTGCTGCTCGCCGACGATCAGGCCCTGCTGCGCGGCGCCTTCCGGATGCTGCTCGACACCGCCGACGACATCACCGTGGTCGGTGAGGCCGCCGACGGCGGGGAGGCGGTGAGACTCACCCGGGAGCTGTCCCCCGACGTGGTGATCATGGACATCCGGATGCCCGAGGTGGACGGTCTCACCGCCACGTCGCAGATCTGCGCGGACCCGGAACTGCGCGCCAGCCGCATCCTGATCCTCACCACGTACGAGACCGACGAGTACGTCGCCCAGGCCCTGCGCGCGGGCGCCAGCGGCTTCATCGGCAAGGGCATCGGGGCCGAGGACCTGCTGGACGCCGTGCGCACCATCGCCGACGGCGACACTCTTCTGTCCCCTGCCGCGACCCGATCCCTGGTCGCCCGTTTCCTGGCCACACCGGACGACGCCCCGCCGAGCCACCCCGAACGGCTCGCCGTACTCACCCCGCGCGAACGCGAGATGGTGGCGCTGGTCGCGACCGGCCTGTCCAACCAGGAGATCGCCGAGCGGATGTTCCTCAGCCCCTACACCGTCCGCGCCCACGTGCAGCGCGCCATGATGAAGCTGGAGGCCCGCGACCGGGCGCAACTCGTCGTCATCGCCTACCGGACGGGCCTGGTCCGCGCCGCCCCCGACGGCGGCACCGACAGCCTGTTGTAGTCCGACACGCGCCGGGACGGGTCCGTGCGAAATCCTGCGGCATTGACCGTCCCGCGACGGGGTGATCCGATGGACGTCTCCCCGAATCATGCCTCTCGACTTGCCGGGCCCTCGGCGCGGCCCACCAGGGGCGGCGACGGAGTGTGCGATGGGATGGTGGCGGAGGCTACGGCTGTCCGGCACGGCACGCGCGGCCAAGAGCGGGGACGCCGCTGCCGTCGACAAGCTGTGGTGGACGTGGTTCTTCCACCCGGACCCCTGGCTGTATCGGCTGCTGATGAAGCTCGGCGTGCCTCAGACCGAGAAGCAGTGGCAGGGCTTCGGTAAAGGCATGGGCCGGGTGGTGCTGGGCCAGGGCAGTGACACCGAACCGGACATCCGGGCGGCGCTGCTCGAAGCGCTGGCGTTCTACAACGAGCCTCTCAAAGAGTGGCTCGGTGACCATCCGATGAAGAGGATCGCCCGCGCCCGCGTCCTTGCCGGTGGTGACCGTGAGCTGATGTACGAGGCGGCCATGCGGGATACGACGGTGGCGCGACACTGCCTGGACCGCGGCCTCGAACCCGCCGATCCGGCGCAACGGGCGGCCTTCTACCTGCTGGTGGGGGAGTACGGCCGCTTCGCCGAGCTGGACCCCGGCGGCACCTGCCTGGCCGCCGCCTACCCGCATCTGGACGTCCGGCTGCGCGTCCGGGTGAACCAGGCCCTCCTGGACTCGGGGCACCTGGCGATCCTCGCCCCCGAGCGGGTGCCCTCCGTCCAGGCGCTGGAGATCGTGGAGGCCCTCGCCGCGCGGGAGGAGTGGCCGCACCTGCACCGGATGGTCGACGCGCTCCCGCTGGGCGATGCGGTGCAGGCCGCCGCCGTGCCGGAATCGGCCGGACAAGGCGGAGGTCCGCTGTTCGACCTGCTGGCAGGTCAGGACCGCACCCTCCTCGAAGGGGCGCGAGGCACCTTCTGGGGCTACGCGCACTCCGGCCCGTTGCGCAGCCCGGGTTACGACGAACAGAGCACCCGGTTCACGTACCTGGGAGCCCTGAGCCCGGACGGCCGCCGTCTCATCGCCTGGTGCGAGGATCTCTACCGGCCGCGGGGCGGCCCACGCCATCTGGTGATCTACGCACTGCCCGAAGGCGAGGTCAGCGACACGATCGGTGTGTCGCCGCCGTTCCACCGCGAGCGCAGCCGGATGGGAGGGGAACTGCTCCTGGACACCGGCGAGGCCGTCTTCTTCCAAGATCGGGAGCAGGGACCGCTCTACCGGCTCGACGGGCACCGATGGGAGAAGCTGCACCCTTCGTCCGGGCCGATCGTGCGCCATCGCGCGGGTTTCCTCATCGGAGAATCGGCCGTTCTGCGCGTGCACGACGCGTACGGCGACGTCGTCGCGAACCACACTCTGCCCGCCGGGGCGGACTGGACGCCGCTGGCCGGCGATCCGATCAGCGGCCGGGTGGTTCTGTACGGCGCATCCGGACAGAGCGGCCACCTGATGATCGCGGACCCCGACGGCGTCCCGATCGCGCGCTCACCCGAGATCCCGTCCCGCGTCGTCTCGGCCGTCTTCCGCGACCCCGACCAGGTGATCGGTGCCGGCGAGGACGGCCTGCGCGTCTGGCGCGTGGAGGGCCACCGGCTCCGGCAGGAACTCCACCAGCGCATGGTGTTCCCCGGCCCGCTCATCATGCTGCGGCCTCGCGACGAGCTCGTCATGGGCGGCCAGATCGTGGACGCGGCGGCCCTTCCTCTGGACGCGGTCCGCCTGGCGGAGGTCGGCAGGCCGGGCCCGGCCGCACCGGGCTGGTACTCCGATTCGGGCCTGAAGCTCGCGCAATTGTTGAACGATCGGGACGACGACGAGATCGCCGTGCGGAACCGCCACTCGGACGCGGTCATGGAGACCGCGAAGCGCCCCTTGACCGCCATGACTCCGGACGACCTGGCCGTCGTCCGGCGCGAACTGCGCTCCACTCCGGCGTACGCCGGAACCCGGCCGTTCCTGGACCTCCTGCACGCCGCGATTTCCATCCGGCTGGCCAGCGGCAAGCAGTCCCGTCCCTAGACGCCGTCAACGGGCACGAGCAGACAGAAGAGCCGTACCGCTACCCTCCCATCGGGCAAAGGCGCCGGACTGTCCGCGACCACAGCCTCTCCGCCGGGCCACTGCTCGCCGTCCAGGAGCACCTCATTGGTCTGCAACCGGCCGTCGTGGTAGGCGATGAACAGGCGCAGCCCGTGCACCTTCCGAGTGAGCGGCACCGAGCGCAGCGCCTCGGACAGCCGGTCGAACAGGGGCCCGGCGGACGGCACCGGCCGGTCGGTGAACATTGTGAGCTGAGCACCCAGGACCAGGTCGAACGCGCCGCCGGGGTGCTCGTACCGCTCCCGCACCACCTGGTCGGGAGCGGCACCGGGACGCAGCAGGCCGTCGACGATCGGATGCAGGGAGCCGCGCTCGAACTTGCGGAGCGCCCCGCCGATCGCCTCGCGCCAGGTGGTGCCGTGCCCGGCGAAGCTCTCCACCAGCCACGATGTGGCCAGCGCCGGGTGCGACACGGCGAAGTCGACCTGGGCCATCACCACGCCGGCCGGAGCGGGGTGGACGAACAGCTTCGCATCGGCCTTCGTCTCGCCGTCGAGCAGCACATGGTGCCCCCGTAGGAGGCCCTCGAACACGGCTCGTGGCGAGGGTACGCTGCCGTCGCCCGGCTCGACCGGTTCCAGGTCCTCGACCAGGACGGTCTCGCCGGGCACCAGGTCCGACAGCTGCGACCCGGCGTTCAGCGCCTTGTTGATCGCACTGATCTCGCTGCTGCGCAGCGCCACCCGTTCGATCTCGCCGCGACCGGCCTGCAGGGCGCGCGCCGACGCGGCCACGAACACCGGCTCGGCCGGCAGGCTCACGCGCCCGCCCGGAGCCACCACCGCATCCGGGAACCGGACATCAGGCAGCAGCCGCCGCGTGTACGCCATCGGGAGGAAGATCAGCAGCCGCTCGGCCAGCCACGGTTCGACACCGGCCCCGGTCAGCCGGCTCAGCACTTCGTCGTCACTCGGCGGCTCCGCACCCGCGCAGAACGCGGCGACACCCACCTCGACGGCAGCGTCGAACGTCATAGATCCGGTCACTTGGCGCGATCTCTTTCCGTAGTCGGCTCGGCCACCTCGGCCAGCTCGGTCGGTTCGGTCAGTTCGGTCAGATCCGCGAGGATTTCGGAGGCGGGGCCCGGCTCGGGCGGGCTCGCGTGCCGCTCGTCGTCGGCGTCAACGACGTGGGGCCTGAGCCGCTCGTCGAACCCGACGCGGAAGCCGCGGGGACCGTAGTCGAGGTTCATGCCGCCTTCGGCGTCCAGCCCGAAGTCGGGGACGAGCCGCGCGGCGAGCCGTTGCCCGCTCAACCCGCGCCGCTCGGCGATCTCCCGCATCGCCTCCAGGGCGCCGGGGCCGATCCGCGTCTGGTCGGCCGCCTCGCGCCCGAGCCCGTCCAGCAGGCGCAGCGCGGCATCGCTCCCGAGCGCGGTGAACACCCGCAGGGCGGAGGCCCTCTGGGCGTACGCCGGCCGGACCTCCCGGGACGACCAGCGGGCGACGACGGCGGCGAGGCGGGCGGCGGTGCGGTCGTCGCCGAAACGTTCCAGCGCGTACCGGACGCCGTCGGAGGCCCAGACTCCCCGCCGCTCCGCCGGTGTCCGCGAGTCGAACTCCGCCCGGTACAGGCCCCAGGCGAAGTCGGCGAGCGAGCCGGGGTCGCACGCCTCGACGACCTCCTCGACGACCTCACCGAGCGCCGGGCGCGGCCGCTCGGGGCGCAACCAGGACAGCAGCGTGACCAGGTGCCGGACGGAGGCGGCGGGCAGGACGTGCCGACCGTCCCGCAGCAGAACCGACGGCAGCCCATCGAGCGGGAACTGCGGGCCGTGGCGCGCGAGTGGATAGCGCAGAACCTGCACCGCCCGTACGGCCTCGCCGCCGTGCCGTGCCGCGGCCTCGGCGACGGCGTCGTGACCGTGGTCGGCGATGATCCCGCGGATCGCCGCCTCCGCGACGGCGCGGTCGCGGCCGGGCTCGCCAAGCGCGTACGGCAGGACGTACGGCAGCGCGGCCGTCCCGTGCCCGTCGAACCAGGCATCGGCGGGCCAGCCGACGACCGGGAGCCGTCGCGCGCCGTCCGAGTGGACGATCACCAGCCGCGCCACGTCCGCGTCCAGGAAGGGGGCGAGGGCGCCCAGCGTGTCGGGGTCGTCGGGACGGACGGCGTGCAGCGCCAGCCGGTACGCCGCCAGCTCGTGGCGGGCGACGACCGCCCGGACGTGGTTCGGGACGAGGTCGCCCCAGTAGCGCCGGTCGTCCAATGCCTCGGCGGCGAGGTCGTCCGGGCCGTGCACCAGCAGGCGCGCGTAGAGGGTCGAGCGTCCCTTGGCCGTCAGGTCGGCCAACGGTCTCCCGCCCCGGATCCGTTCCGCCGTCGCGTCCCAGTCGTGGTCCTTACCGGAGGGCGCCGCAGGGGCCTTCTCCAGGAAGGACTCCCGGACGCCCTTCGCCCAGGACACGACGGTCGGCCCCGCGGGCGGCTCCACCCCGTCGAGCACGATCGGGTCCCACGCCCAGGGCGGGTCGACCAGGAGGGCGGGCAGCGCCTCGGCGGGCGCTTCCTCGACGTCCGCTTCACGGGAATCCGGCATGGCTCCTATTTCGAATCGGCTCGGTGAGCATCACGAGGGCATCTGAGACGGTCGGGACCGAACTCGCCGAACATCCGACCACCCCTCCTCCGACCCGTGCACCAGCGATCTGGTTCCGATCACGACCTCGCGGAGCGGCGCGGCGCCCAGTTCGCTCTCCGCGCGCATACTGACGACATGGACGAGGGGGAGCGGCCCGCCGAGGCTGAGCTGGTGCTGGCAGCCAGAGAAGGGGACCGGGAGGCGTTCGGACATCTGGTCGAGCCGTTCCGGGACGAGTTGCGCGCGCATTGCTACCGGATGCTCGCCTCAGTGCACGACGCCGAGGACGCCGTCCAGGACACCTTCGACCGGGCATGGCGGGGGCTGGGGAAGTACGAGGAGCGTGGATCGGTCCGGCCCTGGCTCTACAAGATCGCGACGAATCGGGCGCTGACGCTGATCGAAAGACGCGGGCGGCGCGAATTGCCCACCGACATGAGCCCGGAGGGTGCGCCGGCGGTCGAGACGGCCTGGGTGGAGCCGTACCCCGGGCGGTGGATGTCCTGGGCGGGCGACCTAGATCCGGAGGCTCGCGTTCTCGCGCGAGAGAGCGTGGAGATCGCGTTCGTCGCCGCCTTGCAGCACCTGTCGGCCACGCAGCGGGCCGCTCTGCTGCTCTGCGACGTGCTCGGATATCCCGCCCGTGAAGCCGCCGAGGTCCTGGAGACGACGACGGCCGCGGTCAACAGCGCGTTGCAGCGGGCGCGGAAGGCCGTCCCCGAAACCAGCCAGCAGCGCACCTTGGACGCGATCGGCGAGGCCGCGCAGCGGGACCTGGCACGCCGGTACATGGCGGCCTGGGAGGCGCAGGACGTCGACTCCATCGTGGCGATGCTCGCCGAGGACGCCAAGTACTCCATGCCGCCCCTGGCCGCCTGGTACGAAGGGCATGCGGGCATCCGTGCCTTCCTCGTCGAAGGGCCGCTGACCGACCGCTGGCGTTTCGTGCCGGCGCAGGCGAACGAGCAGCTGGCCTTCGGCACCTACATGTGGGACGACGCCAGAGCGGCATACGTCCCGGCGGGCCTGGACCTGCTCGTGCTGGACGACACCCGGATCGCCGAAGTGGTGTCCTTCCTGGACGCCGACTTCTCAAGATTCGGCCTCCCCATGGAATTGCCCGGCCCGCCGCGATGATTTCGCGGCCCGGCCCGGGTTGTAGTCCTGACGGACAACCGAGCCGGAAGGACACGACAATGCAGACCGACCAAGAGCAGATCCGCGCCCTGATCGAACGCTGGGCGGAGGCCGTTCACACCGGCGACATGGACCGGGTCCTCCAGGACCACGCCGAGGACATCGTCATGTTCGACGTCCCGCCGCCGTACGAGGGAGTGCGCGGCCTGGACGAGTACCGCCGGTCGTGGCCGCCATTCTTCGAGTGGCAGGCCCAGGGCGCCGTCTTCGACATCGAGTCGCTGGACGTCATCGCAGGCGACGACGTCGCCTTCGCTTACGCGCTTCTGCGCTGCGGCACCAAGGAGGAATTCGCCGCAAACCCCGACAACCGCTTGCGCCTGACCCTCGGCCTACGCAAGGAGGACGCCCGCTGGACCGTCGTCCACGAACACCACTCCTTCCCACTCGTCCCCACGGACCAGGACGAACCCGAGGAGGCCTGACGCCCGCGCCGCCGAGGACCACGCGGCAAAGAAGTCCGCCTCGTTTCACCGATACGCCACGTGATCACCTCCCGACAGGACGCCGTCCGGTGACCACGAGGAGGACGTCCTTGGACGTCATCGCCACGACGGTGGATCCTTCGCCGACGACCGCGTCGGAGTCGGTGGCGGTCAGTTTTCTCCCGCCGAGGTCGACCCCGAAGTACTTCAGCTGCCGGGGACCGCCCGATGCCAGAACCAGCGCGAGACGCTCGGCCGGTGCCGAGGGGAGGCCGAGCGGCTCGGTGAAGTCGAGGCCGTGGATGACGTCATGGCTGAGGGCACCCGCCTGCCCACCACCGGGCGGACGCCAGGGGTGGTCGATGTTGCGCCGGAGAAGGTCGACGAGTTCGGCCTCGCTCATCGTCCGGGCCGCCGATCGGGCATCCCGGTCGGCGTACCGGTTGAACGAGAACCCGGCCCGGACCAGGCCCGCCATCACCCCGATCGGCTTGGTCCGGAACGGCATCGTCATGTGGGCGACCACCTCACGGACCCGCCAGCCCTCGCACAGGGACGGCATGTCCCACTGCTCCGGCGTGAGGTCACCGAGCAGGCCGGCGAGCCGCTCCCGCTCTGCCCGGGTCTCGCTGGTCAGGTGGTCCGAGGTTGTTTCCATCGAGCTGGTCCTTCCGCGTCGTCAGGGTGTTCATCGACTTGTACGACGCGTCGGGCGAGAACTCATCGGTCACACGGTGACCTGCTCACCATCTCGGAAGGACTCGGGGAGGCCGAACTCGGCGAAACGGTGCTGAGTACCGAGGAACGTCACCATTTGGGTGATCAGTTCGTCCCGTATGTCGACCGATACGAGAGCGAACGGCCGGAGGACGCCGTCGTCGCCGGGCCGGTACTGCCCGAACCCCGGGGCGCCGTTGATGCGGCATGGAACCAGTCGCGCGCCCGCGCACGAGTCGCTGTTCCCGGCGAGCGCGGCGATCTTCTGTGCGCCTTCCAGCCGCCACTGGAACGGCGGCATCGAAGCCACCGCGTCCTCACGCATCACCGCGGTCAACCCGGCGATGTCATGGGCCTCGAAAGCGGCCACATACCTGCGAAGCAGATCACGCTGCCCGGCGTCTTCGGGGTCGTAGAGGTCGAAGGGGTCGGGCCGAGCGGCGTCCAGCGAGGCCCGCGCACGCTGCAACGCGCTGTTCACCGCGGGCACCGTGGTGCCGAGGATCTCGGCGGTCTCCTGGGCGGTGAACACCAGGACGTCACGCAGCACCAGGACGGCCCGCTGACGAGGAGCGAGATGCTGAAGCGCCGCGATGAACGCCAGCCGAACCGACTCCCGCTGCAGGGCCACTTCACCGGGGTCCCGCCCGCCCAGCAGACGCGAGTCGGGCATCGGCTCCACCCATGCCTCCGGCGGAAGCGGCGCGCCGAGGTCCGAGCTCTGGGCAGCCGCCGACTCCACGTCCATGACCAGGGCCCGCCGCTTCGCCGCCCGGAGCATGTCGATGCAGACGTTGGTGGCGATCCGATGGACCCAGGTGCTCAACCGTGCCCTGCTCGGGTCGTACTGGTCCCGCTTGGACGACGCTCGGATCAGGGTTTCCTGAACCGCGTCGTCCGTGTCGGCCGCAGAGCCGAGGAGCCGGTAGCAGTAGCCGGTCAGCGGGACGCGCAGAGCCTCCAGGTCCTCGATCGCCAACTCGCCTTCCGGCACGAGCCACCTCCATCAGCCGACCGCCACGTCCACACCCGAAGGCTAGACGCCCAGGCGAAAACCTCATGCGCTGGACCGCAGCCCCAGTGGCTCGTCCTCCGGCTCGGAGGCCGGGATCGCCGTGCCACGAGGCCGAGAGCTCCTACCTGACGGCTGACACCACGCGCCCCCTCGGTCAGCGCAGGACGATGCGGTCCGGGAGGCCGTCGATCCGGCCTTCTTCATGGAGTTTCTGGAGATCCTGCGCGAATGCGCGGGCGATGTCGGAGCCGCGGCGGTTCCAGCCGAAGAAGCGGGCCGTGTGGGTGGTCAACTCCGTCCCGTTCATGCCGGGGGATTCGGCGATGATCTCGAGCAGGGCCATCCGCCGCTCCGCGGGCGGCACCTCGGCGACCTTTCGGGCCACTCCATCTCCGGGCTCGCGCGGGATGACCAGGCATCCTCGCACGGTGATGGTGTCACCGTCCTGCTCGACGTCGCGATCGGCCCTGAGCAGGTCATCGAGCGCCCTGTCGAGGTTGGCGCGAATGCGCGAGCCGAGCCGTTCGATCCCCCATACCACCGCCGCCCTCCGGTAGAGGACGTCGCGTTGGACCGGCGCCTCGGTTTCGAGGGTCTCGCGGAAGAGCCGCTGGAGCAGCCCGCGTGATTCCGGCTCGTGCATCTCGTAGTAGTAGAGGTGCCCTTCGAGATGTGCCCGGCGGTAGCGGGCGGCCCAGTCGCGCGGCTGCCCGTCGTCGGCGGATTCCATGGTCACGCGGGGCGGCTCCGCCGTTCGGGGCTGCTCGGGGACGACGACGATCGGGCTTTGGCCGTCATCGGGTTCGGGCTCCACGGCCATCAGGGCGATGGCCGATTCGACGGCCTCACGTAGCCGCGTCTTCGCTTCGGGACGGTTGCGGTACCAGTCGGTGCCCCAGATGCGGTGCAGCTCCCAGCCGAGCCCGCGCAGCACCTCTTCCCGCAGGCGGTCGCGGTCCCTCGCGGCCTTGGACGAGTGGTACATCGCCCCGTCGCACTCGATGCCCAGCGCGAACCGCCCCGGGAGAGCGGGATGGCGTACCGCCATGTCGATGCGGTAGCCGCCAACGCCGACCTGCGGCTGGACTTCGTAGCCCCAGTCCGTCAGGACGTCCAGCACGGACTCCTCGAACGGGCTCTCGGGCGCCGCGTCCTCGGCGAGCGGCCCCTGCTCCAGGACGGCGGGGCCGCGCTCGGCGTAGTCGAGGTACTTCTTGAAATGCTCGCGGCTCCTGTTGGTGCCCTCCCGGATGTCGGAGCCGGAGATCGACGAGATGACCTCGACGCGGTGCCGGGCGCGGGTCACGGCGACGTTGAGGCGCCGCCAGCCGTTCTCCCGGTTGAGCGGGCCGAACGCCATGGTGAGCCGTCCGTCGGGGCCGGGCCCATACCCGACGGAGAGGATGACGACGTCCCGCTCGTCGCCCTGGACGGTCTCCAGGTTTTTGACGAAGAACCCGTTGAGCCGGTCCTCGGAGAAGAACGGTTCGAGATCGGGATGGCCGTCCCGGGCCCGTTCCACCGCGTCTTCGATGGCTTGCGCCTGCGCGTCCGACATCGCCACGACACCGAGGCTCAGGTTCGGCCGCGTCCGGTAGTGGTGCAGGACGCGCTCGGCGACGGCGTCCGCCTCGATCGGGTTGCGGCGGCTGCGGCCCCGTTCGTAGACGCCGGGCACCTTGGTGAACGTGACTCCGACGTCGTCGCCGGATTCGAACGCCCCCGGGAACGTCACCAGGCCGTTGTCGTAGAACCGGCGGTTGCTGAACGCGATGAGCCCTTCGTGGCGGCTCCGGTAATGCCAGGACAGCGGCAGGCTCCGGATGAGGCCGCTGCCCTTGCACATGTCGAGGAGCGAGTCGAAGGAGTCGGGGACGTCCTCGTCGTACTCCTCGTCGTCCGAGTCGTCGGTCTGGGAGAAGAAGTCGGTGGGCGGCAGCTGCTTCTGGTCGCCTGCCACGATGAGCGAGCCGCCCCGGTAGACGCAGTTGACGGCGTCCTGCGGAAGTACCTGCGACGCCTCGTCGAAGATGACGACGTCGAAGCGGTATCCGGGCGGGAGGAACTGGCTGACCGTCAGCGGGCTCATCATGAAGCAGGGCTTCACCAGCGGGACGATGTCGGAGGTCTTGTCGAGCAGCGTCCGGACGGGCATGTGCCTGCTCTTCTTCTCGGCCTCCCGCTGGACGACGGCGGCCTGCCCGACGTTGGGCCGGGGACGGCGCGCGTTGCACGCCTCGATGACCTGGGCGTGGGCATTGGCGACCAGAGCCCGGTCGAGGCCGCGGAACTGCTCGACGAGCTTGTCCCGCTCGACCGCCCGGACGGGATTGAGACGGGAGTCGCCGGCCATGACCTGCTCGGCCCAGGCTTCGAGGACGGCCCGTTCGACGGCCCGGGGGAACCCCGCGCCGTCCAGCCCCTTCTCGGCGGCCCGGCCGATCAGCCCGTCGAGCCCGTACCGGCCCAGGGCGGCGCGGGCCTCATGGAAGGAGCGCCACTCTTCAGGGCCGGACCGGTCGGCGGCGAACCGGCCGGTGAGTTCATCGAACGCCGCGGTCGTGCCGGTCAGCCGGGCGCACAGGTCGGGCACCCGCGCAGCGTCGAACAGCTGGGCGAAGTCGGTGACGGCGGCGCGGAACGCGGTCCACACTCTGCGGAGCTCCTCGTCGGGACGGGCCGCGAGGAGTGCCCGAGCGGCCTGCTCGGGCATCGGCTCGTCCTGCCCCCGTACGCCGGCGACCCATTCGAGTGCACTGGAGAGCGCGGTCGCGTCGGTGTCCGGCCCTGCGTAGAGAGCGTCCAGCAACTGCTCGTCGCGAGCCTTCCGGGACAGGAACGCCTCGCGTTCGGCACGTACCGCCTCCACCCGCGCGGCGATCCGCCGCGCCTGCCCGAGGGTGAGCTTTGCCGGGACCGCGAGCACGGGCTGCACCTTGGCGATCAGCTCAGCGGCGGCGGCCAGGGGCCCGAGGTGGGCCGAGTACCAGGCGGCGGCGTCGGTGAGGGTGCCGGTCGCGAGCCTTGGACGTCCGCCTGGCCGGGGTGCCGGGACGAGCGTCCGCCGCCACCGGTCGAGCCGCTCGCGGACCTGACCGGCGGCGTCGCAGGCGCCCGCGTCGGGGCGGCCGTCGGCGCTGACCTGCTCGGCGAGAGCGGACGGGAAGTGCAGCCCGGCGGTGAGCCGGCCGATCTCCTCGGCGCCCTCCAACAGCCCCCGGACGAGCTGGAAGTCGGTGTGCTCGCCCTGCCAGTAGCGTCCGAGGAGCCGGCTCTGGGAGGCGGCCGCCTGACGCAGCGCCATCGCGGCTTCGTACCAGGCGACCGCCTGGGGCAGCCGTTCGGCGGCGTCCTTGGTCCACTCACCCGACACGGTCAGCCCCGCGAGCAGCCGCTTGTCGCCCCGGTGGGCGCCGGAGAGCTTCCCGAGCCCGTGGGTCTCGCCGAATCGCAGGACGAGGCCGGGGAAATCGGGCACGGTGAAGATGTTCTCGGTGAACACCTGCCCGGCCGCGGCCCTGGCCTGGACGAGCGCGTTCACGTGACCTTCGAGTTCGGCGGCGGCACGGGCGGCTGCGGTCCTGCCGGCCTCCGTCAGCCAGGCCGCTTCGGGACGGTGCGGCCAGCGCGCGAACCCGGTCAGCCTGCAGAGGGCGAACGCCTGCTCGAAGGTCTCCGGCGCGGGCATCCCGTAAACGGCGCCGACGTCGCCCAGGGACGCCTGGGCGCTGCTCAGCATCTGCGCCAGGTCGTGGAAGTCGGTGCCGAGCCCGCGGAGCCACTCCTCGGTGAGCCCCGACAGTTCAAGCCCCTCCGTCGCCAGCCCGGCCAGCGCGGTCTCCTCGGAGGGCGGCTCGGTGCGGATCCCGAACGGCAGGTGGTCCCAGCCCGGCCCGACGTCTCCGGCGATGGCGGCGGTCGCGGCCCGCAGCGCACCCAGCCGCGTGGTGAAGTCGGTGACCTCGGCCCGCAGCGTCGGAAGTTCGGGGACGGTGAGCCACGCCTCCGGGGCGTCCGGACGGCCGGCCGTGGCGTCGAGCAGAGCGAGCAGCCGTTCGGTGGCGCCGAGTTCGATGAGGCCCAGCGGCCCGGTGAGATCGGCGTGCACGGCAAGGCGGCGCCGGAGCGCGTCGGCGCGCTCGCACAGCAGTTGCAGGCGCGTCTGCGGTTGCCCGCTCCCGGTGAGGTCCCGCCACACGAAGCCGGAGCCTTCGGCGACCGGCCGCCACGCGTCGCCGAGCCTCTCCGCGGCGGCGCGGACGTCCCGGAGTCCCTCGGAGGTCAGGCCGTCCGGCAGGGCGGTCGGCAGCGGCGGGACGTCGGCCAGCGCGCTCAGCCGCCCGATCACGTCGTGGAGCGTCAGGCCGAGCGGTGGCCGGGTCTCGTTCATCGCCGCCGCGTAGGCCGAGAGCTCCTGCCGGGTGCGCAGGAGACGCTGCCGGTCCTCGTCCACCCCGGTGCGGACGGCCTTGGGACGCTGCGCGAGCGCGGCCCCCAGCGTCTTCGCGACCTCCTTGCGGCTCGCGTGGTGGCTGTGCAGCGCCAGGACGAACGCCCCGAGCCCCACGGAGTCCAGGCGGTTGCGGACCACGTCCAGTGCGGCGGCCTTCTCGCTGACGAACAGGACGCTGCGGCCCTCGTGCATGAGCGCCGCGATCATGTTGGCGATGGTCTGGCTCTTACCGGTGCCGGGCGGGCCGTCCATGATGAACGACCGGCCCTCGAGCGCCGCCGCGACGCACTGGCGCTGCGACGAGTCGGCGTCCAGGACGAGGGGCGTCAGCTCGGGCGGCTGAACTTCGTCGATCCTGTCGGCGTCGACTGGTTCGAAGTACAGCGCGTCCTCGGGCAGCCGGGCGGCTTCGCCGAGCCCGATGGCCTGGACGAGGGGATGGGCCAGGATCTGGTCCTCGTGGTCGAGCAGGTCCCGGTACATCGCCTCCTTGTGGGAGCGGAACGTGGCGAGCACGACGTCCTCGCTGACCTCCCAGTCGGGGTTGCCGGCGACGGCGGACCGGACGGCCGAAAGGGTGCCGGGAAGGTCTTTCATGCTGTCGGGGTCGGGCCAGTCGAGGCCGAGCTGCCCCATCTTGACGGCCAGCGCCGGGTTGGGGACGGTGTCCTCGCTCTGCTCCGCGATCAGCTTGAACAGGCCGGGGCCGAGCCGGTCGAGCCGTACCGGGACGAGCAGCAGCGGTGCCAGGTTGAAGCCTTCCGCGCCGGGCTCGCGCCATTTGAGGAACGCCACTCCGAGCTGGAGCGTCCACAGGCCGGTGTCGTTGAACATCTGGTTGGAGTCGCGGTAGAGCTTGCGAAGTGCGGCGTCGAGTGCGAGCCGGGTGTTCTTCTGCGTGACGATTCCGCTGGTGTCCGCGAGCGTGACCAGGCCCTCGTCTTCGGCGTCGTCTTCGGGCAGCTCCGCGAACCGCAGGCCCGCGTCGAGGTCGACGAGCAGCGGGCCCGCCAGCGGTGACCGGATGGCGAGCGTGGCCGTGCGGGTGTGCCGGAAGTTCAGCAGCCGGTTGCGGCCGGTGAGGTCGATCAGGTTGTCGCGCCATTTGCCCAGCACGTTCCGCAGCTGGGTGCGCGGGAGTTCGTCCATCACCGAGTCCCCCATCGATCTATCCCCTCCCGGCTGGACCCGTCAGCGGGGTCTCGGCCAGGGACCGGAATGATTCTGACACTTCACATCCTGCGTTAACGGGTCCGGATGGGGACGCTGAGACCAATGTGCAGAGTGGGACGTCCCGCGGGGCTCATCGGTTGTCCGGTGGCGGCCATCGGCCAAAGGTACATGCGTGAACTTGATCGACCATCAGACTATGGGTTTAAAGTCCCGCTGTGTAATGTGAGTGCTCGCATGACCCCGGTCGTTCAGGAGGAGGTCCCGTGGATCCGGACGCCGACCTGGCACGACTCCCCGGCGGCGGCCCGGTTGACCGGAGACTGTGTCCGAATACGGTCAGCCGTGTCAAGGCCCCGGGAGAACATCGCGACCCGATGTCGGCTGACCAGGGAACTTCAGCCTTCGTGGCGCTCCGACCTGGAACGATGTCCCGTCAGGAGGTGCGCCGGCGGAGGCGGTCGCGAAGGGTCCGTCCGGGACGTCCCACGGTCACCGTTCAGCGACTGTCGGAGAACGCCGCTACCGCCTCGTGCGCGCGCCTATCCTGGCTGCTCGGCCGGTCATCCGGCCGGACGACCCTGGTCAATGCCGTCCTGGGAAGGCAGACGCCGATGAAGCCGCTCGAACCGTCCGATCCGCGGACGATCGGCGGCATCGAGCTGCACGGCAGGCTCGGCGAGGGCGGCATGGGCGTCGTCTACTTCGGGGTGACGCCGGACGCGGAGCAGGTCGCGGTCAAGGTGATCCGGGACGGCCTGGCCGGCCAGGCCACCATGCGCGAGCGGTTCGACCGCGAGGTGCTCGCGATGGGGATGGTCCAGGGCCCGCGCGTCGCGGGTCTGGTGGCCGCCTCCGAGCCTGGCGCAGACAGGCCGTGGCTGGCGATGCAGTACGTGCGCGGCGAGACGCTCCAGGATTACCTGGCGGGGCACCCGGCGCTCACCGCCGAGATGGGCGCGGCGCTCGGGGTGATGCTCGCGGAGGCGCTCACCGACATCCACGCCGCCCGGATCCTGCACCGCGACCTCAAGCCCGGCAACATCCTTCTCGGCCCGGACGGCCCGAAGGTCATCGACTTCGGCCTCGTCGACCTGGTGGAGGCGGAGGAGAGCCTCACCGTGACCGGCATGCGCCTCGGCACCCCCCGCTTCATGCCACCCGAGCAGGTCGAGTCGGCGAAGGACCTCACGCCGTCGGCCGACGTGTACGCGACGGGCGCCACGCTGCTCTACGCGCTGACCAAGCACCCCCCGTACGGGCAGAAGAACGAGCACGCCCTGTACTTCGCGATCGCGAACCCCGACAAGGGACCGGACGTGTCGGGCCTGCCCGCGTCGCTGGCACCGCTGATCGAGGCGATGCTGGCGCACGCCCCGGAAGCCCGTCCGACCCCGGCGGACGCGTCCGCCGAATTCCGCGGCGTGCTGGACGGCGCCGGGCTGTCCGTCCGCGACGCCCGCGTCCATTTCGCGACGCTCACCTACGTCGAGCGGCCGGATGACCCGCCGTCCGACATCGAGCCGCCCCGGCGTCCCGCCCGGCCCCGACATCGGGAGCGTTCGGTGCCCCGCCCGGTCGTGGCGTCGCTCGCGGACCGGCTGGCCCTCGCCTACGCGCCGAGCGCCAGACTCTGACCCGGCGCCCGCACCGCCAGCGTCCCGACCCCCCGTGAACGACCCGTTAGGAGCCCGCCGAGTGACCTCCTCCGCAGAGACCGCGACCCCGTACGCGCCGGGCGCGCGTATCGAGGTCCGCGACGCGGAGTGGATGGTGCGCACCTGCACCCCCACACCCCGCGACGGCTTCAAGATCACCGCGGTGGGGGTCTCGGAGTTCGTCCGGGACGAGGACGCGGTCTTCTTCACCGAGATCGACGACGTCGTCCAGCTCCGACCCGAGGACACCCAGCTCGTCGCCGACACGTCCTCGGCGTTCGCGCGCAGCCGCCTCTACCTGGAGTCGGTGCTGCGCCGCACGCCGCTGCCGCAGTCCGAGCGCGGCCTCGCGCTGGCCGACCGGTTCCTCCTCGACCCGCTCCTCTACCAGCAGCGCCCGGCGGAACTGGCGCTCAACGGCTTGCGCCCCCGCATCCTCCTCGCCGACGTCGTCGGCCTCGGCAAGACCCTGGAGATCGGCCTGATCCTGGCGGAGCTGATCCGCAGGGGACGCGGCGAGCGCATCCTCGTCGTGACGCCCCAGCAGGTCCTGGAGCAGTTCCAGCACGAGCTGTGGACCAGGTTCGCGATTCCGCTCGTCCGGCTCGACTCGGTCGGCATCGAGCGGATCCAGCGTGACATCCCCGCCGGACGCAACCCGTTCCTGTACTACAAGCGCGTCATCATCTCCGTCGACACCCTCAAGAACCAGGGACGGTACGGGCAGCACTTGGAGAACATGCACTGGGACGCGGTCGTCATTGACGAGTCCCACAACCTCATCAACGAGGGGAACCTTCGCAACAAGCTGGCCCGCCTCCTCGCCAGGCGCACCGACGCGCTGCTGCTGGCGAGCGCCACCCCGCACAACGGCGACGCCAAGTCGTTCGCCGAGCTGATCGGCCTGCTCGACCCGGCCGCCATCGCGGACCCGAAGCGGTACTCGGCGTCCGACATCGATCACCTCTATATCCGCCGGACGAAGATCAGCGACGAGGTCCGCGACCGGATCCGCGGCCGGTGGCCCGACCGGGGCCCGTCCATCTCGCTGCGCACGCCCGCCACGCCCAGGGAAGAGGCGATCTTCGCGGAGCTGGCCGAGGTCTGGCTGCCCGGCCCCGACCGCACCGGAGGCTCGGTGGTCGACGCCGACCGGCGCCTGTTCCCCTACACGCTCGCGAAGGCGTTCCTGTCGTCGCACGTCGCGCTCGGCACGACCGTCGCGAAGCGGCTGAAGAACGCGACCGAGGCGCGCGAGATCGAGGCGCTCAACAACCTGGCCTTCCTCGTCGAGCAGATGGGCGACCACGACTCCGCCAAGCTCAAGGCCCTCGTGGACGAGTTGAAGAACATCGGCGTGAAGGCCAAGGGCACGATGCGCGCCGTCGTGTTCTCCGAGAGCATCCCGACCCTGGAGTGGCTCGCCCGGACCGTCCCCGCCGAACTCGGGCTCGCCGCCGACCAGGTGCAGATCATGCACGGCGGTTTCTCCGACCAGCGCCAGCAGGAGATCGTCGAGGCGTTCTCCCTGGCCGACAGCAAGGTCCGGCTGCTGTTCACCGGGGACGTGGCGTCCGAGGGCGTGAACCTGCACCGCCAGTGTCACCACATGATCCATTACGACCTGCCGTGGAGCCTCATCCGGATCGAGCAGCGCAACGGCCGCATCGACCGGTACGGGCAGGAGCACGAGCCGCAGTTCCGCGCGATCGTCCTGACCTCGGAGACCGAGGGCGCGTTGGACGACACGACCGTCGCCGAGAAGCTGCTGAGGCGCGAGGAGGAGGCGCACCGCAGCATCGGGACGGCAGAGGCGGTCACCCGCGAGTTCACGGCGAAGAAGGAAGAAGACCGCCTCATCAAGGACCTCCTCAAGGGCAAGTCGGTCGAGGAGTCCCTCGCGGAGGCGCCGCCCGTCGACTTCATGGCCGAGCTGTTCGGCGCGGTGGAGCAGGGCGAGGCACGCGCGGAGGTCAGGCGCGCCCGCGTCCCGAAGCTGTTCGGGTCGACGGAGGAGTTCGTCCGGGAGGCGCTGCGCACGGTCTGCCCGAGCCTGCGCGTCGATGACGACGGCGGCCTGCTCGCCTTTGCGCCACCCTCCGATCTGATTCACCGCCTGTCAGCGCTGCCGACGTCCTACCTGCGCACCCACAAGATCACCGAGCGGATGAAGGTCACCTTCGACCACGACCTCGCGAAGCGCAAGCTGGACGAGGCCCGCCGCACCAAGACCATGTGGCCGGACATCGCGTACCTGTCCGACCTGCACCCGATGGTCGAGTGGCTGGTGGACAAGGTGCAGGTGCAGCTCGTCCGGCGGCAGGCGCCCGTCATCACCGCGAAGGTGGACGAGCCGACGTTCCTCGTCCAGGGCATCTACTCCAACGCGCTCGGTCAGCCCACGGTGGTCGATTGGATGGCGATCAGCGGCCTGCCCGGCGCGCCGGTCGTCCGCGACATGACCGAGGTCCTCACCGAGGCCGGGGTCGGCCCCGCGATGATCAACACCAGCCGCACACCCGATGTCGAAGGACTCACGCCGCTCATCGAGCCCGCGATCCACGCCGCGCGCCGCCACTTGGACGAGCAGCGCGACCGGCACGACGACGAGGTGGCGCGGCCCCTCCGGGAGTACGACGGGCAGCTCGAACTGTGGGAGCGGGAGAGCTTGAAGAGCCTGGACGGGACGTCCCACGGCGCGAAGAAGCGGGGGCAAGTGACCGACACCGTCGCCGACCAGAAGCGGTTGCTCCAGAGCCTGGAGACGACGGGGGAGCCGCTGCTGCGCATCCTCGCTGTCCTTGAGGGGGACGCATGACGTACGACTCGATCGTCAACCGCGGCGACTACTTCTCGGCCCACTACCTGGCCGAGGTGCTCCCCAAGGACCTGAAGAAGAAGGACGGGCTGCTCGCCCGCTGGACCGAGGCCGAGAAGGACGGGCAGCCGACCCCCCGCACCGGCTTGCGCGGCCTCAAGCGCAGCTACTTCAAGGACCGCCCCACCTTCGCGGACGCCTTGGAGACCGTCCGCGAGGGCAAGGACATCCCGAAGATCGAGGAGTGGAAGAAGGCCCTCCACGAACTGCACGGCGACATCCTGCGCGCCTTGGGCTTCAAGGCCGAGCCGCGCGTTCTCACGGTCGAGCGGTCGGACAAGCGGTACGAGGTCGCCGTCGCGCACGCCGAGCCGGCCGACCGTCCCAGCGTCATCGCGATCGAGTG
Source organism: Spirillospora sp. NPDC048819 (assembly GCF_040650055.1). Classification (NCBI taxonomy): domain Bacteria; kingdom Bacillati; phylum Actinomycetota; class Actinomycetes; order Streptosporangiales; family Thermomonosporaceae; genus Spirillospora; species Spirillospora sp. NPDC048819. The sequence continues at coordinate 344,079 of NZ_JBEZGN010000004.1, forward strand.
CGGATGGGCCCCGGACGTCGATGCCGCCCTCGACATCACCGACGCCGGACGGCTCCTCACCCCCGTCGAACTCGACCACCCGCACCTGCTCCGGACCGGGGACAAGCTCGCGTCCTGGCTGTTCGCCGCCGACGAGCCACCCCGCTACGTACTGATCCTCGCGGGCGGCGTGGTGATCCTGGCCGACCGGATGACCTGGGGTGAGGGACGGTACCTCGCCGTCAGCCTGGACATCGCGCTCGGCCGCAGCACCGCCGCGACCAGCGAGATCGAGACGATCGCCGCCCTGTTCAGCGCCGACTCGCTGCTGCCGCCCGAGGAAGGCGGCGCCGAACCCCTCGCCGAACTGCTCTCCGGCTCCCGCCAGCACGCCGTCGGCGTATCCAAAGAACTTCGAGAAGGACTCCGCGAATCCGTCGAGATCATCGCCAACGAGGTCCTCGACCGGATGAGAGAGCAAGGCGTCCGCCCCGAAGAGGTCATGGAACCGGCGGCCTTCGCCAAGGAACTCGGCCGCGAATCCCTCCGCTACCTCTACCGCATTCTCTTTCTGCTGTACGCCGAAGCCCGCCCGGAACTCGGCATCCTCCCCACCGACGACGAGGCGTACGTCAGGGGCTACAGCATGGCCCGCCTCGGCGACCTGATCGTCCGCGACCTGGTCTCCGAGGAGTCGCGCCGCAGCGTCCACCTCTACGAGTCGCTCGACCTGCTGTTCCACATGGTCAACGAAGGGCACAACCCGCGCGGCGCGGGCCTCACACTCGGCTCGGACGGTGAAGGACTCCGCTTCGAACCCCTCAAGTCGGACCTGTTCGACCCCGCCCGCACCCGCCTCATCGGCAAGGCCGCGATCGACCTGGACGAGGACGACCCCGACTCCACGCCCATCGACACCCGCCTCCGCAACGAGGCGCTCTACAAGGTGCTGCGCCTCCTCATGCTCGCCAAGGGCAAGCGCAAGGAACGCGGCGGCTTCATCTCGTACGCGCAACTCGGCATCAACCAGCTCGGTGCGGTGTACGAGGGGCTGATGTCGTACACGGGGTTCATCGCGAAGGAGGAGCTGTACGAGGTCGCCAAGAACGGCGATCCCAAGGACGGCTCCTGGATGATTCCCGCCTCCAAGGTCGACGACTACGAGGACGCCGTCTTCGTCCGCCGCGTTGATGAACATGGCATCAAGACCGAGGACCGCGTCCGCTACAAGCCCGGCGCGTTCGTTTACCGGCTCGCCGGCCGCGACCGCCAGACCAGCGCGTCCTACTACACGCCCGAGTCACTGACGCAGGTCACCGTGCAGCTGGCGCTTCGCGAGCGCCTCGACCAGGACGGGACGACCACCAAGGCCCGCGAGATCCTCGACTGGACGATCTGCGAACCCGCCCTCGGCTCAGGCGCGTTCCTCAACGAGGCGATCAACCAAGTCGCCGCCGAGTACCTCAAGAGGCGCCAGGCCGAGAAGAACCAGAGCCTCGAACCCGACCGCTACGCGGAAGAACTCCAGAAGGCCAAGGCATACATCGCGCTCCACAATTCATATGGGGTGGACCTCAACGAGACGGCCGTCGAACTGGCCGAGGTCTCGCTGTGGCTGAACGTCATGCACCAGGGGCTTCAAGCTCCGTGGTTCGGCCTGCACCTGCGCCGGGGCAACTCCCTCATCGGCGCGGGCCGCCGCCTGTACGAGGCGCACCACCTGAAGAAGAAGGCGTGGCTGACCACCGCACCGAAGGACCACCCGTTCCGGGACGGCCCGATCCCCGACGGCCACATTCACCACTTCCTGCTGCCCGCCCAGGGCTGGGGAGCGGTGGCGAGCGAGAAGGAAGCCAAGAACCTCGCTCCCGACGACGCCAAGCGCCTCGGCGACTGGCGCAAGGGGATGCTCAAGGACCCGTCCGCCAAAAAGAAGCAGGGACAGAAGCTCACCCAGGTCCAGCGCCTCCAGGGCCTCGCCCGCCGCGCGGAGTACCTGTGGGGCTTGGTCATCAAGCGTTTGGAGCTGTCCGAGAAGGACATCAGCCGCCGCATCAACGTGTGGGGTGCGGACGACCTGCGCGAGCCGGGGGAGGAGGTCGTATCCCGCGAGCAGATCCTCAAGGACCTGATGTATCCGGGGACGCCCTTCTGGCGTCTCAAGACCTTGATGGACGCGTGGTGCGCGCTCTGGTTCTGGCCTCTCGACAAGGTCGGCCTGCTGGACGGTTCGGACGACATCTATGAGCGGTTGAAAGACAACGTCCTCGACAGCGTTCCGCCCGCGCTCGCCGAAGTAGAGGCACCGTACCCCGACCCGGCCGGATTCCCGCAGAGCTGGGAGGCGGCATCGCTCTTCGGGGAGGCCCCTGTCCAGATCTCAATCAACCAGTCGAAGTCGCGCCCCAAGCCACCCCGCAAGCCCGCCCGCGTAGAGCGCCGCTCAGTAATCCAGCTCGCAGACCTGGACGACTGGCTCGACTTCGCCGAGGCCCTGCTCGGTAGTGCCGATAACACGGACGGCACCCTGGGCGCCCAGGACGAAACGCTGGCGAAACTCAGCGCGTTCGAGGACCAGCTTCCCGGCTGGATGGGCATGGACTCGCCTGATCGGCTTTTGGTCCGGTTCCCTTGGCTCCGAACCATCACGGACCGTGAGGCGGGAATCGCGGCGCAGCAGGGCTTCTTCCACTGGGAACTCCAGTTCGCCCAGATCTTCCGCAAGGGCGGTTTCGATCTTCAGGTGGGCAACCCACCTTGGGTCCGCCCTCGCTGGCAGGAGAACCTTGCACTTGCTGAAGTTGACCCATGGTTCGTGCTTGCCGAGCGACCAACTTCCGCCGAGTGGCGCAGCAAGAAAGACCAGATTCTATCTGATGGTCTTGGTAGATCCGGATACATCAACGACGTCGCTGCCAATTCTGCAGCCGCACAATTCTTTAGTAGTGCATCGACATTTCCATTGCTGGTAGGCACGCAGCCAGACCTATATCGTGCCTTTATGTGTCGCGTTTGGTCGAACCTTAGTCCGTCTTCCATAGCTGCATTGGTGCATCCGGATTCGCATCTTGGTGGAGCAAAGGAAGGGCATCTCCGTTCAGTCACCTACAGGCACTTGCGCTTCCATGCTCATTTTCGCAACGAGCGTAGAGTGTTTGTGGATGTCCACAACAACGTCTCATTTGGCGTTCATGTCTATGGTCGTGAAGGAGAGATTCGCTTCTCTCACTTGAGCTACCTCTTTGACTCGGCGACGCTTGTTGGTTCTCTCGATCACGATGGCAGTGGACCTCTTCCTGGAGTGAAATACAAAGGCGATTGGGATATTCGGCCACACGGCCGCCGCATTATCGAGGTGGACGAGACCTTGCTCAGGCAGTGGCAGCAACTGCTGGAGATTACAGAATCTCCGTGGGACCAAACTCCTGTGCTATACCTTTTGACTACCGCAGAAGCGCGGGCCGTCGAAGCTCTGGCTTCGTACAGTGACCGACTGGGCAAATACCATCCATACGTCAGTCGAGGTTACCCGGAGCGGCAAGCGATTACCGACGGCCTGATCAGGTGGCGGACGGCAAGGCCCGAAAGCTTGGAGGAAGTCATCCTTCAGGGGCCACACTTTGTGCAGGCAACTCCGTTTAGCAAGCAGCCCAAGGACCCGTGCAGGAGTAACAACGATTGGTATTCTTGGGATCTATCGAAGCTACCCGTTGATGCCATTCCGATAACCAACTATGAACGCGCCTGCGATAAGGCCACCTTTGCTTCGGTGCGAGAGCGCTGGGAGGGGCGTCCATTCACTGAGTATTATCGCGTGGCTTGGCGAGAGATGATTCCGTTCGATACCGAGCGTAGTCTTTTTGCGTCCCTAATTCCCCCCGGCCCGACGCATGTAAAAGCTGTGCACACGATGGCCTTGCGGAGCAATTTGGAGACGGTCTTAACTGCCGGGTTTTGGTCGACTCTGGCCCTAGATTATATCGTGCGGATTATGGGCAGGTCCACACTTTATGGCATTCGAGAAATCGGTGCTATGCCCACTGGAGCGACCTCCCATCCCCTCGCGTCCGCATTGATATGTCGAACTCTCCGGCTCAACTGCCTTACCTCGGCGTATGCACCTTTGTGGCGCGAACTGTTCAATCTGTCCTGGCGGGACGAAACCTGGGCCGTTAGGTGGAACGCAATACAAACTCTTGGTGGCGGCGAAGTCAGTGCAGTTTGGGGCCCAAGTATTCCCTTGCGCTCTGAACACGAACGCCGGGCCGCATTGGTGGAACTGGACGCCTTGGTCGGAGTCTGGCTAGGCATCTCCGCTGACGAACTAGTGGCCATCTATAAATCTCGCTATGCAATACTTGCTGACCGTGAAGAAGAAACGTGGTTCGACGCGAACGGAAGAAAGCTGGCAGCTTCTTCTCATTATTACGGCTTCGGTCAGACTAAGGAGCATTACATCCAACTAAAGGCATACTTGGATAAGATTGACGATAATGTTGTGCCGGAAGGATATGAGGCGCCGTTCTATAAGGCAGATCGGGAAGCTGAGTATCGGCAGGCCCATGCTGTGTTCTCGGAGCGGCTGGAGCGGGCGAGGGCTGAAGGGTGGACGCCCGATGGTGGAGGCTCGTCCGCATGATGCTCGACCGTCGCGCTCTGGAGGTCTTGGCAAGAGTTGGGCAGGGACCGGTGCGGGGATGCGCATCGTGGCAGGCCACGGCTACGCCATGCACGGTGAGGCGGGCGTGCCAGTCTTCGGCATGGTCCAGGCCGAACTCGGACTTCGCGAAGGCTGAGAAGTGGGGCTCCTCCTCAGCTTGGTCGCTCGGCACGTGCTGTGGCGTCCTGCGTGAGGCGGGTGCTGGGCGATGCTGAGTGTTGAGTCGCAGCGGGCCGGATCTGTGTCGTCCTTGCAAAGGCGGACAAGTCAATGTTCGGTGCGGTCCCCGTTGGAGTGGGTGGGGGTTGAGCGGCGGAAACTCGGCGGCTGGGGCTCGTCCACATGATGGCGGGGCGTTGTGCTCGGGAGCGTCCTTCGGTAGTCGCGCAGAGAGGCGTCGGACAGCGACCTGCGGCATGTCGCCTCGATGAGACGTTCCATCAGAGCGACATGCCGCTACTCCACGGGATGAGGGTCAGAGTTTGAGCCGGGCCCAGACCCACTTGCCGCCGGACGGGTCGGGGGTGTGGCCGCACTCGGCGGCGAGGGCCGCGACGATCGGGAGGCCCCGGCCGCCGTTGTCGTCCCAGTGCTCCTCGGAGACGTCCAGCGTGTCGAGCGTCATGTCCATCAGCGGGCGTACTCGGGGGGCGGTCGGACTGGCGTCCCACACAGCGATGAGGACGCCGGCGGTGTCGCGGCTGCACTGGTAGCGGATCTCCTTGCCGGGCGTGGCAGTCACGGCGTTGGTGATCAATTCCGAGGCGATCAGGAATGCATCGTCCGAAATGTGCGTACAGCCCCATTTGTCGAGTCGCGACCGCGTGAGCGTACGCGCCAGTCCGGGAGCCGCTTGCGATGCAAGAATGGGCATCAACAGGCAGTCAGGCGTTGTGATCATCGTCGAGCCTCTCGGGCGCTGTTTCTTTGTTTCTCCTCCAAGGATGGGCAGTTAGAGCTACCGTCTTGTGTATCTCCGAAAACCGGAAACACGGGAGGTTGCATGGCCCGCGTCAGAGACCCCCTCGACCCCAAGATCTCGCTCTGGCACTTTCTGGCCTATGCCCTGCGCTTTGAGCGGGAGAAGCACGGTCTCTCGCTGGCGCAGTGTGGGGAGATCATCAACGCTGCTCGTTCTACTGTTTCCAACATCGAGGCAGGCAGGCTCAAGCTCGGCGATGACCAGGCAAGAAAGCTCGATGCGCGGTACAACACCCCGCACATGTTCGAGCTGCTGATCTACTTCGCGAACGCGTCCCATGATCCGGACTGGTTCCGGCAGTACACCGAGTACGAATCGAAAGCCGAAATCATCCGGATCTACCAGGGGCAGGTCATACCCGTCCCATTGCAGACAGAAGACTACGCCCGAGCGTTCCTTGGCGTGGCGAGCGTCAAGGATGTCGACCGGGCGCTGGCGGCGCGGGTCGCTCGTCAGGACGCGATCTTCAATCGTCCGAATCCGCCCGTCCTGTTGGTCCTGCTGGATGAGGACGCGATAGATCGTCCAGTGGGCGGCTGCGACGTGATGAGGGCGCAGCTTCAGCATCTACTCGATCTGGGGGAGCGATCGGATGTGATCATCCGCGTCGTCCCCAGGAAGGTCGGCGCGCATATCGGCCTCAATGGGCCGTTCCAGGTCATGAGCCACGAGTCCGACGTCGCCTACATCGGTGCGTTTCACGGTGGGCGATTGGTCCAAGATCCTGTTGAAGTGCGGGAGCTCGCCGTAGATTTCGAGATGATCGGGGCGAAGGCGCTGAGCGAGGACGCGTCCCGGACCCTGATCACTGAGATCATGGAAGGTTTCGCATGACGATCTACTGGCGCAAGAGCTCCCGCAGCGGAAGCGCGACCGATGAAGCATGTGTCGAACTGGCTGTGCTGCCCGAAGGAGTCGGGGTCAGAGACTCCAAGGATCCGGACGGCGGACGGCTTATCGTGAACCGGACGCAACTCGGAAGCCTGATGCAGGCGATCAAGGAAGGGGCTCTCGACCGGGCCTGATGTGAACGCGGGCCGGTCTTGGGGCGGGTGGCTTGCTTCAAGATCGGCCGGCTCGGCGGGGGAGTGACGGATGGAGAGGGGTGCGGGATGAGGCCGACGTTGGCGGCCGATGAGGTTCGGCGGAATCTGACGCAGTACCTCACGACGACCTTCGCGCTGGCGGACGAGCAGATGCGCGCGGGGATGCTCCCTTCCCCATCCTGAGCAGAGCATCTCGCCGAGCTGGCCAGTGACCGTACGACGATTCAGGCAGCTGCCGCGGTTCGAACCAGGACCGGCCGGCGTAGCCCTGCGGTGTCGACCGGCCCCGGTCATCGTCGCAGCGGGCGGAGTCGCTCACCTGAACTGACCCGTCCGGCGCGCGCACTGCCCTGGTGATGGCGCGGCGTCGGCTTGGAAAGCGCGCCCCGGCCGCCGCGTCGTCCCGCGCGGCCACTGCGAGCCCCTGACCGGTCTAGCCGCGCTCATCCGAAACTGTTCCGCGCCTTCCTCCACGCCTGGGACGAACGACACGACCGGCGCTGCGGCATCCAGTCGCTGGGCCCTCGCCGAACTGGTAGCCGCAATGCCCATCCCAGCCTCTTCGCGGTCGCCGGACACCTCCTGGACCCCCACCCGAATCGCTGGGCGGAGCGAGGCGAGACGATCCGGGCCCCAATCGATCATCTCCGGGTGGCAGATGTCTTCGAGACGAAGACGCCCCCCCCGCGACGCGCCTGCGCGTCGTCGCCCGCGAGATGTTCAGCGCCCACCCCTGATGCGCCTACTGGTGCGAGCCCGGCAGGTGCGGCTCAGCACCGCGGAAACGAAGCGAGCCCGCTGCTTTTACTAGATCCTCGACGAGGAGTACAACCGCGCCCCGCCTCACCTTCACCACCGCCGTCCCTGGACGCTTACGGTCGGTCGCAGCGGGGGTGATCCTGGCATTCCTCCTCGCCGGCACCCGCGCCCGCAGAACCTCAAGCCGCTGAGCACCGTACGGGCACCTTGCCGACCGTGCCTCGGCACATCGACGCGAGAAGCGTCGAAACCGCCGTTTGCCCCAAAGACCTGGCAAGTGTGGCGTATCGGTCAAATGTCTTCTTACTCGTCTGGACAGGGGTGGTTCGCTACCATCTCCGCGTGTCTGCCTCGGAATCGACGCGCCGAAAGCTGTTCGAGCTCGGTGGCCGACGATGCGCGATGTGCCAGCGGTCCCTGGTGATCGAGGCCGCGCCCAACGGCGCCGACTACAACATCGCCGAGGCGGCGCATATCGTCGCGGAGCAGCCCGGAGGCCCCAGGGGCGCCACGGACCGTCCGGCGGACATCGACGGCATCGACAACCTGGTTCTGCTCTGTCCGTCCGACCACCGCACCATCGATAAGGGTGACGGTCCGCGGCTGTGGCCGCGCCGCAAACTCCTGCAACTCAAACGCGACCACGAGTCCTGGACGGCCGTACTCGCCGAACGGCCGTCACTTCCCGCGAACAGCCACCACGTCCGGAAGAGACCGCCGGGCCCGGGTGACGTCATCGTCGTGGACGGCGAACCGTACCGGCTGTGCGGAGAGGACGCCGTGCGCCGGGACGTCGCCGACCACGCGGAAGCCGCCTACGAGACAGCGGGGCACCCAGGCGGGTCGGGCATCTGGTATCAGGGGCACGCGTACGGGGAGGGCGGGACCCAAGGGCATGCCTGGCTGCGCAGATCAGAAGCGCCCCCGGGCACTGGCCGCCTGCGGGCCGCGCTCGCCGACGAGGCCGCGCTGCTCCTCGACCTTTCCTTCCTCCCCGGCCTGCCGTCCCTGCTGGGCGTGGAGATGACGGTGGACGCGATCACAGTGGTGACGGTGATGCCGTCGCCGGTGACGCTCCACGACCGGCTCACCCGCACCCGGCCGATCCCCTCCCACGACGAACTGACCTTGCTGGCGGGCGCCCTGCAGCCCCTCGGCGACGTGCTCGGGTCACTGCACGACCGCGGCCTGGCCCATCGGGCATTGGGCCCCGGGACGATCCTCATGCCGGAACCGGGCACCGTCCTGCTCCGCGACCTCGGCCTCGCGACCGCCTCACCTCGCGCAGGGGAGCGGGACGACCGCCACCATGCGCCCGAGCAGGCGGCGGGCGCGACGCCGCCCGGACCGCCGGCCGACGTCCACCGCCTGGCCCGCATCCTCTACGAGCTGATCACCGGGCGCCCCGCAGGCCGGCGCGGACGGCACATGGCGCCCTCCGTGCTCAACCCGGCCGTCCCCGCGGCCTGCGACGAAGTGCTCCAACGGGCGCTGGATGCCGACCCGGCGCCCAGGCCCGGGGTTCGAGCGTTCGCGGCCGCCCTGCGGACGGCGATCGAAGCCCCCGGGTACGCGCGACCCTCCCGCCACCGCCGGAACTGAAAACCCCTCACAACGCACGATGGCCGAAACGGAGTGACGCGGTGCCTGAACGCCAAGTCGACCTGCCAGGCGCGATCCATCTCATTCCCTCGCTGCGCTTCGTCGAGAAACTGGCGGAGCAGCGTGCCCGCTACCCGTTCCTGCCTGACGCGGAGGGCATCCGGCGTGATCTGGGCGTGCTCGCTTCTCGGGGACCGATACCGGCGCGGGTGGAGAGCGGGCGCGGCGGCCGCGGCGACTTTCTCAAGATCTACATCGACGGCCGCTACGTCCTGACCCTCAACGTGACCAAGCGCGGGAACGGGTACTCGGTCAGCAGCGCCTTCCCGATGGGCTTCGAGCATCACGACGAGATCGTCCGCGGCACGCTGCGCCTCCAGGCCCCGGCTTGGATCCTCCACCACCGGATCCAGGAGATGCCGTTCGACGCCGGTGCTCATTGGGACCACCTGCAAGAGCAGTGGCGGCTGGTCAACCAGGACGGGCAAGCCTCGGTCGCCGGCGAGCCCTCGCTGCCGAAGGCGCACGAAGAGTTCCTGGACGTCCTCGACGCCGTGATCGAGGAGGGCCGCCGCGTCGAACTGGCCGCCGCCCGCACCGACGGCATGATCTCCTATCGCCGGGTGGAGGCGTCCGCCGCGCGCCGCAGGTCCGCCCGGAGCGTCCACGACTTCCAGCTCATCGGAAGCCACCGCCCGCTCGTCGGCGCTCGGCTGCACGTCCGCGGTGCGCCGGACCTGCGCGGACGCGTCGACTTGTTGCGCGGGACCCTGATGACCGTCCGCTTCGAACGCCCCGTGGACCTCGACGCGGTCCCCCGGGTGGGCGCCTTCGTCGAGTCGCCCTCGACCATCCCGTTCGATCGGCAGGCGGAGGCGGTGCGGCTGCTCCGCGACGGGCAATCGGCCAACCCGCACCTGCTGGACGTCCTGGCCGGGCACCGGTTCCGTCCCTTCACCCCGCCGACGGCCGAGCCCGCCCGCGCCCTCGATGACAGTCAGCGGTCGGCGTTCCGCAAGGCACTCGCGGTGCCCGACGCAGGGCTGATCCTTGGGCCGCCGGGCACCGGCAAGACCCGCACCATCACCGAGATCGCTCGCGCCTGCGCGGCGACGGGTGAACGCGTCCTCGTCACCTCCTACACGAACCGCGCCGTCGACAACGTCCTGCAAGAACTGCCCGCCGATCTGGTGGTCCTGCGTGTGGGTCGCGAAGACGGCGTCACGCCCGGCTGCGAGCATCTGACACTGGAGGAACAGGCGGCGACGCTCCAGGGGGAGATTCTGCGCCGGACCGAGGCCGCCTTCCGCTCCTATGCGCCCGCCGAACCGGGTCGGGGTGAGGCGGCCGACTGGCTGCGGCAACTGGACGCCTCAATCGGCGTGCTCCGCGAGGCCGAGGCCGCCGAGCGGCAGGCCGCCGACGCACTCAGAAAGCGGGCCGCCCAGCTCACCGCGGGGGTGGACGAGCGGGCACGCGGCCTGACCATTGTCGCCGACCAGCATCGTCGCGAACTCGCCGACCGTGACGCCCTCCTGGCCGCCCTGGCCGACAGGCGGGACCGTGCCGAGGCCAGGACCCGCTGGCCGCTCATCGGCCCCCTGCTGCGAGGACGCGTGGACCGCCTCGCCGACGAGCATCGGCAAGACCAGCTCCAACGCGAACACCTCCAGGACACGCTCGACACCGTCCTCCAGAACCGGGAAGCCGCCCTCGACGAAGCCCGCCGGATCCGCGAATCCTCACCCGAACTGCTGAAACTCCGCAGTTCGCTGGACGACGCGAGCACTGCGGCCGGCGATAGCGCCCTCGCGGCCGCCGCGGACGCCGGAGAACTCCGCACGCTGATCTACGGTGTTCCCGTTCCCGCGATGCCCGGCCGCGGCCTGCCAGAACTCGACGCGTTCCGCGAACATGCCGCGCGGGCGCTCGACCTCATGCGCCGCCGCCTGGACCTGCTCGCCGAATGGCGCGGGCACCTTGGCAGCCGCACCGAGCAGCTCTACCCGGAACTGGCCCGCTACGCCGACGTGATCGGCGCGACATGCATCGGCGCCGCCACCACCCGTGCGCTCAACGGGCTCGACTTCGCCCTCGCCATCGTCGACGAGGCCGGGCAGATCAGCACCCCCAACGTGCTCGTCCCGCTCGTGCGCGCGCGCCGCGCGGTCCTGGTCGGCGACCACAACCAGCTCCCGCCCTTCGTCGACGGGCAGGTGGAGCGCTGGGCGCGCAACGACCCCCGCGCACGGGGCCTCGTCACGAAGAGCGCCTTCGAGTTGCTGTTCCCCGGCGTCCCCGAAGGGCACCGCGAGATCCTGCGCTACCAGCGGCGCATGCCACCGGTCATCGCGCGGTTCATCTCCCGGCAGTTCTACAACGGCTTCCTGGAGTCGGACGTCGAGCGCCCGCACCGCGACGCGCTCTTCGACTCGCCACTGGCGTTCGTCGACACCGCGGGCCTGCCGCAGCGGCAACGCCACGAGCGACGGCCCCGCCCGGACGAGCGGTGGGCCGAAAACGGCTACGCCAACGACGCCGAGGCCCGCGTCATCACCGACCTCGTCGGCCACTACGACGGGAGGGTGGCCGACTGGGCGGTGATCCTTCCCTACCAAGCCCAGGTCGGACTGGTCACCGAGATGCTCGCCGGACGTATCGGCGACGATGAGCGGGCGGCCGCCGGCGTCGGCACCGTCGACTCGTTCCAGGGCGGCGAGCGCGACCTCATCGTCTTCGGATTCACCCGCAGCAACGCCTCCGGTGCCATCGGATTCCTCAACGAACTCCGCCGCGCCAACGTCGCGTTCTCCAGGCCCCGCCGGCTGCTGATCCTTGTGGGCGACTCCACGACCCTGATACGGGCCAACGACCCCGCCTTCCGTTCCATGGCCGAGTCGCTGCTCCATCACATTCATGACAACGGCGCCGCACGCGACGTCCGCGAGATCCGGCCGCTGATCGCACGGGAGGAAGGACGATGAGGGAACCGCTCTACGACGCGGCCCGTGCCGTGGAGGACGCCGCCGCCCTCCCGGACACGCAGCCTGTGCGCCTGCACCGGATCGCGCTGCCGCTGTTCGCCGTCGAGATCGACGCGCTCATCGAGGACCGCCAGCCCTACGACCTGCTCGACCGATTCATCGGCCGCGCCATCGCCGAGGCCGGGCTGCGGACCGTCCCGGAGATAGCGGCCTTCCTCGGGCTGGACGATGCGATGGTGGACCGCGTCCTGCGCTTTCTCAGCGGGGTGGGGCACATCGCTGGACTGCCCGACGGGACGTTCGCCCTCACCGACCTCGGCGCCCGGTCCGTTCGCGACGACACCCGCTACGTGCCCAAGCGCGACAGGCAGAAGCTCTACTTCGACGGAGTTCTCGGCGCCCCTCTCCCCGCCGCGTACTACGGGCGCAAGGTCGTCGTCTGGGACACGGCGCAGGCCACCGAGCAGAAGTGGCACCGCCTGATGAGCCACGCCTGCGCCTTCCGGAACGACGCCCTGCAGCGTCTCGCGGAGCGCCCCGACCGGCGGGACTTCAACGTTCCGGACGAGCTCCGCGAAGTGACCTTCCAGGCCCTCGACAACGCCTACCTCCCTTGCTACTTGATCCGCACCCTGACCTCGCGCGGGCCGTCCCTACTGGCGTACTCCGCCGTCTCCGACGCCCGCGACGAGCATCTGGAACGCCTCTGCCTCGGCTGGCCCGCCCTCACCGGCACCCTCGACTCGGGCGACTCCGGCGACGTCCGCGCCGAGTTCGGCAGCTGGCTCGCCGAGCGCGACATCGACCCGGCCCGGCTCCAATGGACCGACGCCGGGACCCTGCGCCTCACCCTGCCCGCCGCCCGCTTCAATGCCCGTACTGCGACGGGCGGCCGCAAGGGAACGTTCTCCCTGGTCCGCCTCGGCTCCTACGTGACGTTCCGCAGCCACGTCCTGCAACTGTGGTGCGACGATCCCCGCCTGCGCCGCGAAGCCATCCTGGAACGCACGCTCAACCGTGTCACCGCGTCCCGGAAGCTCGGCGCCGACGAGGCCGAAGACTTCTTGACCCGTCTCAGCGTCCAGTTGGAGACGTCCCCCGTCACTGTGGACGACCTTCGACGTCATGCCCACCACAGCGGGGAGACACCCTTGCCCTTCTGACCGGTGATGGCCAGCGTGACCTGCTCTGACGAACGGATCCGCCACGGGCGGTCGAGCGCCTGTCACGCGGTGGACGAGGGGGTGGTGTAGATGAGGCCGACGTTGGCGGCCGATGCGGTTCGGCGGAATCTGACGCAGTACCTCACGACGACGTTCGCGCTGGCGGACGAGCAGGTCCACGACAGCTTGTAACCCATCCTCAACATGCGGGCTGGGCTGCCAGGCCGCAACAACGCGCAACGGCAGGCAGGAGGTCGCGATGGCTGCTCTACGGTTGGTCGCAATCGACCCCGGTACCGACGGCGGGCACTGCCCCGCCTTGCTCGTGGATGACGCCACCGGCGACCTGCTGTTTCAAGGGCCGCAGGTGACATCCGAGGCCGAGCTGACGGAGGTCAGCGGGCAGAGCCCCATCGGCCCGAACGAGATAATCGGACGTATCCCGGCACGTATGCGGGATGTCCTGTTGAAGGCGCTGCTGGAGGAGGCCGATGCGAACACTGGAACTGAGAAGCTTTGACGAGCTGATCAGCGGGTGCACATCGCAGGCGCTCCACCTGGAGATGCGCGATGCCTACGTGCCCTCAGACCCTTCATTCCGTGACCCCATACATCAAGTTCGAGTACGCGGTCACTGAGTCGATGAACCTTGCCGCCGGCGAGCAGGTGCGGTGGCTACCTCGCCGCCAAGCCTCGGACCTGGCGCTTCCCGGTAACGACTTCTGGTTGTTCGACGACCGTCTGATTCGTTTTCACCATTTCGCCGGCGACGGCGAACACATCGTGGACGAGCTGACCGATGACCCGGCGGCGATCAAGCTATGCGCCACGGCCTTCGAGGCCGTCTGGGAACGAGCTGTCGATCACCGGAAGTACCGGATCAGCTAGAACGCCGCGATGCGGCGTCGCAGCCGACGTGACCTTGGGCGCCCTTCTCGTGCGCCCTCACCCGCAGGAACCCTCGGCGGCGAGGCACCGCACATACCGCGCCTCGGCGGCTCTCCACCGGCCACCGGCACAGCGTCTGCACGCGGTGGCGTCGCATGCCCACTGTGGCCAGGTCTTGGCGGCGGAATCCCGGCCGACGTGTCAGATGCGCCCATTAAGCTGCGGGGATGCGCGATAAGGAAGGGAATTTAGGCGAGGCCTACCCTTGCTGCCGACGAGGTGCGGCGGAATCTGACGCAGTACCTCACGACGACGTTCGTGCTGGCGGGCGAACAGGTCCCCGACGCGGGGATGCTTCCTCTGCCATCCCGACCCGGGGGATTTGGGGTCTCGCCTGCGCATTCGCGGGCCGTAGTGGGTCGCCGACCTGGTCAGCGACCGTATGCGTGGGGCGGGGACTGGCACGGGTTTGGGTCGGGGCGGCCTGCCCTGCGGTGGCGGCTGGGGCCCGTTATCGTCGACGTGCAACCCGTTTCCGTCCGCGCCGCATCGGACGGAGGAATCCGCCCGGAGGACGTCGATGCCCCTCGAACCACGTTTCCGGCGGGTCGCCGCTCTCCACCGTTCCTTCGTGGACAGAGAGACAGTGATCGCCGCCTTCGTCGAGGTGTTAAGCGTCCGGCAGGGCTCGCCGTGCGTGTTCAACGTGGTCGGGGTGGGCGGCATCGGCAAGTCCAGGCTCCTGCGGGAGCTGGGGGAGCGCAGTGCCGAGACGCACCGGATCGCGACGCTCGACCTCCAGGTCCCTGCGATGCGGCAGCAGGAGGACGCCCTTGCTGTCCTGCGCGTCGAACTCGGCCGCCAGGGCGTCCGGTTCGACCGCTTCGACATCGCCTACGCCGTCCTATGGCAGCGACTCCACCCGCACCTGCGCCTCTCACGTAACGACCTCCCGTTCGTGGACGAGAGCGAAGCACTCTCCCAGATCCTCGACGGCGCGTCCGGCGTCCCGGTGTTCGGCACCGGCGTCGGACTGCTCCGCCTACTGGGCAAGGCCAGGAGCGGGATGCGGCAGCGGCACCGGATCAAGTCCGACGAAACGCTCAGCCAGTTGGACGACCTCACCAACGCCGAACTCGCCGACGCCGTGACCTACCTGTTCGCCGAGGACCTGCGCGACGGCTCCGACCGCCCCTACGTGATCTTCGTGGACGCCTACGAGGCGCTCGGTACGTCGTCCGCCGGTTCCGGCCGGGCGGTGTCCCAGGACGTGTGGCTCCGCGACCTGATCGTCCAGCTCGACAGCGGAGTGGCCGTCCTGGCCAGCCGGGAGCCGCTCACTTGGACGACCCACGACCCCGGCTGGGCGGACGTGATCCACCACCAGCCGGTGGACGGCCTCCCGATGGCGGCCCGCCTGGAGCTCCTGGCCGACGGCGGCATCACCGACCACTCGGCACGCCACGCGATCGCGACCGCCAGCCAGGGCCTCCCCTTCTACCTCCACCTGGCCGTGGACACTCGCACGACGGCGCGGCAGTCAGCGGTGGTCTCGTCCGAGGAGATCCTGCAACGTTTCCTGGCCCACGTAGCTCCCGATGAGATCCGCACGCTCGAACTGCTGAGCGTGGCCCGGGTCTTCGACTATGAGATCTTCCAGGCGGTGGCGGACGCGTTCGACCTGCCCCGGCACCGGATGGCCTGGGAGTCACTGACCGCTTATTCGTTCGTCTACCCGGCCGGCCCCAACGGCTGCCGCCTCCATCAGCTCATGCGTGCCGCCCTGCACCGGCGGTTGTCGCAGGGCGCCGCTCAGGACGTGCAGGCCGTCCTCCGGAGAGTCTGGGACGCCCGGGCCGCGCAGGACCACGCGGCGGAGGATGGTGTGGCCACCCGGGCACGCGCCATCCGGGAGGCGGCCTTCTGCGGCCTGCGCGCGGGCGCGCTGCGCGGCGAAGACCTCCTGGCGTACGCGGACCGGGCCATGACCTCCGGCGGCAAGCACGGCGTGGACGGCATCGCTCAAGACCTGCGCGAACACCTGGACACGGGCGCCGGAGACGCGGGTGGCGACGAGGGGGACCTGGTGCAGACCGCCCGCTGCTTGGCGGCCGAATCCGCCGTCCTCCTCGGGGACGCGGAAGCCGCCACGCGACTGACTCCGTCCATCGACTGGCCGCTGGACGACGTCCCCGGTGCGCGCCTGGCGCTGGCGGGCGCGCACGGACGCCGCATCGCCGGGGCGACCGGCGAAGCCCAGCGCCTCTTCCGTCAGGTGTGGAACCAGCACTCGGGACCCGCCCGGCTGCGCGCGGGATTCTCAATGGCGGACCTCGACATGTGCCAGGGCCGCTTCGGTGACGCGCTGTCCATCACGCAGCAGATCCTCGCCGATGCGCCTGACGACGATCTCGTGCTGCGCGGCGACGTGGCCCGTCTCCAGCACCTCGGGTACCGGTTCGGGTTCGACCTGGACGCGTCCGCCCGGTCGCTGGAGACGGCCGCCGCGTTCTACATGCGGGCCGGCGCCATCATCGGCCAGGCCGACGTCAAGACCAATCGGGCGGAGCTGCTGGCCTGGACCGACCCGTCCGGTGCTCTCGACGCCGCTGCCGACGCCATCGAGGTACAGTCCGAACTCGGCGCCCATCACGAGATCGGCAAGGCGTTCACCGCCCTGGCCATCGCGCAGTGCCGGCTCGGGCAGCACGCCCCGGCCGCCGCGTCGTTCCAATCGGCGACCGAAGCCCTCGAACGGGCTCGCTACCGTTCCGGCCGCGCCCGCGCGGAACTGTTCCGCGCCTTCCTCCACGCCCGAACGGGCGACACCACCGGCGCCGTGGCATCCACCCGATGGGCCATCGCTGAGCTGGTGGCAGCCGAGGTCTATCCCACCCTCCTCATGGTCGCCGGACACCTCCTGGACGCCCTCGACGCGGCCGATGAGCACACCGCGGCGGTCACGGAGCGCGCCCGCGCCCAGATCAGCCCGCCGAACCTGCTCGGCTTCCTTGACGACCGGGCGAAGGCACTCGTGACGGCCATGCTGGAGGACGGATGAACTGGCGGGACGTCTACGATCGCGCGCAGGCGCAGGGAGACTCCTCGGCCGGCTACTACAACGACAACATCCGCGTCGACACCCCCGACGGCCCGGTCATCGTCCGGATACCGATCCACGGCGCCGACATGATGGATCTGCGGCCCTGGCGTGAAGACCGCGTCCTTGCCGCCATCACCCCGCACGTCCGCGACGCCCCGCGGCTGCTGCACACTTCAGTCGACCCGCCCTTCCAGATCCACGAGTTCATCCCAGGGCACGTCCTCAACGACGTCGCGCCGCGCGGTGTCCCCGTACCGCCGCACGTGCTGGACGACGTCGTGCGGCTGTTCACCCAGCTCACCCGCGTTCCACGGCTTCCGGACGTCCCCGCCTCCTGGCCGGCCGACCAGGACACGACCGCCTTCGCGCGTCTCCTGTCCGACCTGACGCGGCGCGTGTACGACACCTTCCGTGACAAGTACGCCGACCTCTTCGCCGCCCTCGTGATCCCCGTCGACCCCCTCGGGCCGGTGGACGACCTATGGCGCGGGCACACCCCTCGCCCCTTCACCTGCGTCCACGCCGACGTCCACCGCCGCAACATGATCGTCGGCGACGACACGACCACATTCCTCGACTGGGAACTCACCCTCTGGGGCGATCCCGTCTACGACCTGGCCGTCCACATACACAAGATGGGGTACTTGCCGGACGAACAAATCACGCTCACCACCCGATGGCAGACCGCCATGCCGTCCGACCACATCACCGGCTGGCAAAAGGACCTGGACGCCTACCTGACCCACGAACGCATCAAGTCGGCGATCGTCGACTCCATCCGCTACTCCCAACTCTTCGCCCGGAACGGCCCGTACCCATACCCGAGGCACCAGCTCATCGACTCCCTGACCGCGAAGCTGGACGCCGCCCGCCCCTACTGGGACATTTGCGAGCCCATCAACCCCCGAATCGTCGACGAGGCCCTCCGCTCGCACTGAACGCCCGGAGCGTAATGCGACGCCGCCGACCCAACGAGAGCCCGGAAAACACATCGGTGATGCTGGGCCGGACCACGGTTGTCCAGGTGCACGGTCTGAGCGGAGTTCAGGAGGCCACCCCGGCGCGAGCCGGTTCAGCGGTGCCGCTCTGTGGTCACGCCGGTTGCGAGGTCTGAAGATCACCACCGGTCTATCTCGTGCGAGTTCTCTTCAGACAGCGCCACCACCCGCCTGACGCCCCCGACTTGCTCGGCGTGCACTCGCATGTTGGCGAACGCCTCGCCGGCCGTCTTTGCCTCCTCGGGAGGGAACTCCGGAAACGCGAACAGAGCCAGCGTGACAAGCTGTGCGATCTCAAAGCGG
Organism: Spirillospora sp. NPDC048819; assembly: GCF_040650055.1. Classification (NCBI taxonomy): domain Bacteria; kingdom Bacillati; phylum Actinomycetota; class Actinomycetes; order Streptosporangiales; family Thermomonosporaceae; genus Spirillospora; species Spirillospora sp. NPDC048819. Next base: position 362,546 of record NZ_JBEZGN010000004.1, read on the forward strand.
CTGGATCCGTATCCGGTCACGGATCTGTTGGCGAAGTTCAATTTCAGGAAATTTCCTTCAGTTGATCTCACCGCAACCCGCCGGACTTGTGCGTTCGGCCCGGCAGTGGAAATAACCTGCATGAAGTCGTCGTCACTGAAGACGTCTCTGTCGCCCTCGGACTCGCACGTCCATTTGCGGCCCTCCTCGACGAACTCAATTGTTCGGACGGGAGTTCTGTCCCTCATGAGCAGCCGTAGCCGCTGCAGGACGTGCTCCAGTGGCACGCCTGTGGATTTCTCGGTCTCCGGCAACTGGTCGGCGCTACTGTACAGGCGAAGGAGGGCTCGGCGTGTGCGGAAGGCGAGGCCGCCGTCTTCGATGGTGAAGTACGCAAACCTTTTGCCTGGTAGGTCGTTTGCTTCGGAGGTGACTGCCGCACAAGCTCGTGCTTTCAGGCGGTCGGTGTTGGCCCAGATGAGTTCCTGTAGATTTTCGGTCGGCTCTGAAAGATCCAGGCTCACCAGCTGATCGAACTTCAGCGAGTAGGCCAGATTGCGCCAGAACAGGGTGTCTCTGATCCACTCCTGTTCGAGGAGGAAGAGCAGGGCGCTGCTGTCGAGATGATCCTGCTTCACGGCCGCTGGGAATAGTGAGGCAGGCTGCCCTGAGCCTACCCAAAGAGCCTGCAGAACCTGGAGGAGCCGGTCGGTGCGATCCGGATCCAGAACCCCTGCGATTCGGTCGGCCGCGCTGGCCGTCCGTTCGGGATCACCCCGCTTCGCGGATTCGAAGCCGTCCTCGAAAAGCGTCGCGGTATCGGCGGCCTCTCCTCGGTCGACGACTCCACGTCCCCCTTGGAGGACGGCGGCGGAGGCGAGGCCCAACAGGTCGCTTTGTCGCCTTCTGTCCAGGAACTCGTCGGCGCCGGCCGCATCGGTGATGAGTACACCGTGATCTTGTGCCTCGGATGATACGAGCGAATTGTGCTCCGCTGACGCCGATACCGAACCCAGGCCGAAGAAGATGGGTTGCCGATCTGGTACGAACCCGATGTCTTCTGCAAGATGCTCGGGGTTGGTGTCGGCGCGGATGAACAGCTCGCGTGGACGCTCCTCACCTGGCCAGCTAAGTACGAGATCGGGGACAAAAGTGTTGTTGAAATAATCCGTGCTTCTGATCCGGACCCGTGCATCCAGTGCGCGGACCCGGTTGATGACTTCGTCCTTCACCGAAGAGATGGAACGTGTGAGGTCCGCGATACCCGCGTACCCCTCGGTGTCCGCCGAAACACGATGACCAGTCATGACTGACCTCGCCTCCTGCGAATCCGCTCCAGCTCGCCGAGTTCCTCCGGGGAGATGACGAGCTTCTCCTGCCGCTCCGACAATACGATGAGCCAGAGACGATCGGCTACATCTTTGATTCGGCTGTCGTTAATCAGGGTTTCGGACTTGTCGTGATCCTCGGTGCCCAGGACGCGCACTCGTTCGTGGAGAACCCCTTCCCTGACCTTTGCTGGAGAGCAAAGCTCGTTCCAGCTCGTGACGTTGAAGGGGCACCAGGTGATCCACATGAAGTTCTGCGCGTTGCCGGGGTGTTCACCTAGCGCTACGTAGCATTTCGCGAGGTAGCTGAGGTAGTGCGAGCCCTGATCGGCGGGCGTCGAGTACCCCTTCACCTCGGCGAGAAAAGACTGATGTTCCAGCCCTTCTCCCCGCAGGATGCCGCCAAGGTCGAAGGAGAAGTTCTCGTCGTCGAACGGCCACGAGAACGTCAGCCGGTCGCCCCCGAATTGATCGGTGACCAGCCAAGATGCCCGGACGCGGGTCGTGTAGTCGAGCCAGAGTCTTGCTCGTCGTGCATGGTCCGCGCCACGGACATGGAGTTCTTCCCCGGGCATGGCGGGAGCATACCGGCTCGGTCCGCAATTCTCGGGCAAGCGGCAGGAATCGCCCATCGGTTCCCAAGTGCGGGCCTCCGCAGTCGAAGGGCTGATCCGTGCTGACTCGATCGCTTGCCGCTTTCATGGAGTGGGTCAACTTTCGTGCCGACCTGGGCGATTGACCGGTGGCGGTCACGCTGGCCTGCCCCGAACGGCCGCGGGACTGTCCCCAGGCGTAGATAGCCTGTCGCAGGTGGACGAAGGGGCGGTGTAGATGAGGCCGACGCTGGCGGCCGATGAGGTTCGGCGGAACCTGACTCAATATCTGACGACGACGTTCGCGCTGGCGGACGAGCAGGTCCGCGAGGGCTTGGAACGCTTCCTCAACCATCCTGAGCAGGGCATATTCCGTGGCCCTTACCTGCGCATCCGTACTCCCTTCCGCATGGAGGGCGACGGGTGGCGGGGCCTGCTCCAGTGGGCGCCGGCCGGGTTCGTCCCGTACCGCCATCAGGCCGCCGCGTTCCGGCGCCTGACGACGTTCAACCACAGGGCGGAGCCGACGCTGATCACCACGGGGACCGGCTCCGGCAAGACCGAGTCGTTCCTGATCCCGGTGCTCGACCACTGCCGCAGGGCACGCGCGCAAGGCAAGACAGGGGTGAAGGCCGTCCTCCTGTACCCGATGAACGCCCTCGCCACCGACCAGGCCCAGCGGCTCAACGAATACCTCCAGCAGCCCGGCCTCGGCGACGTCACGGCGGGCCTCTACATCGGTGACACCCCGGAAACCGGCTACGCGCGCGTGTACACGCAGCGGGCGGAGATCCGGCGGTCGCGTCCCGACATCCTCATCACCAACTACAAGATGCTCGACCTGCTCCTCCAGCGCGCCGACGACCTGCGGCTCTGGGAGGGCGCCGACCTCGCTTTCGTCGTCGTGGACGAGTTCCACACCTACGACGGCGCGCAGGGCACTGATGTGGCGATGCTGCTCCGGCGCCTCGCGGCGGCGATCGGGCACAGCGAGCCGGGCAGGCCGCTCGGCAAGATCTGTCCAGTCGCGACGAGCGCGACGCTGGGGGAGAGCGGGGACGGGGCCGAGATCCGGCAGGTCGCCGAGGCGGTGTTCGGTACTCCATTCGACCCTGACTCGGTGATCGGGGAGGACCGGCAGAGCACCGACGAGTTCATCGAAGAGGCCGGGATCGACTACACGCTCCCCCTTCCCGACCCGCAGGAACTCGCGTCCATCCCCGACCCGCACGGCGACGACGGCGCCATGGCGCAGATCATGCAGGCCGTCACCGGGCGGGACTCGCTCACCCCGCAGGAACTCGGCAAGGTACTGCGGCAGCACATCCTCACCAGCGCCGTCCTGGAAGTCCTCGACGGGAGACCGCACACGCTCGGGGAGATCCTCGAACTCCTCCCGCGCAAGGGCGCCTACAGCTGGGGCACGGCGATACGACTGTCTCCCATGCATGCGGCGGCGGCACTCGCGCGGTTCGTCGCCCTGCTGTCCGAGGCGCGGGACCCTGACGACGCCGACCGTCCCTTCCTCCACGTCGAAACGCATCTGTGGGTGCGGTCGGTGACGCGGCTGCTGCGTGCGGTCGGTCCCCGGCCGGGGTTCGGCTGGTACGGGGAGGCCCCTCCGGTCGACGCGGAGACCACGGCCACCGGCGGCGGCAAAGAGATGCTTCCCGCCGTGTACTGCCGCCACTGCGGACGGTCCGGATGGGCGGCGATCTCCCCGGAACGCGACCCGCACGACCTGGTCACCGACCCGGCCCGCATCTACCGGTCCGGCATCTCCGAAAAGCGTCTCGTCCGGCCGCTGATCACCGCGACGCGGCGTGAGGTGGAGGCGCAGGCGGCGGGGGAGCAGGGCGGCCCGAAGGTCCTCGTCCTGGCGGCGAACGGGCAGCACGTCCGGCCGCTCGATCCCGAAAAGGACCTGGAGAACTCGACCAGGGCCGACTTCCGGGACGTGTTCGTACTCACCGACCTCTCCCACAGCAAGGAGAGCAACCGGGACGCCGAGAACGACCGCTGCCCCGCCTGCGGCATGGAACAGGGCACGCGTTTCCTCGGCTCCGGGCTGGCGGCGCTCGCCTCCGTCGCGGTGACGGAACTGTTCACCGGCGGCCAGCTCGAGAAGCAGGAACGCAAGACCCTCCTGTTCAACGACTCGGTGCAGGACGCCGCGCACCGGGCCGGGTTCGTCGCCAACCGGTCGTTCGGGTTCTCGCTTCGCCTTCTCCTCGCGTCCCAGCTGGACGGCGCCGACGGGCCGAAGCCGCTGCACGAGCTGATCTCCGACACCGTCAAGGAGGCCAGCGTCCCCGAGTACCTCCCCTCGGTGGTGCCGCCGGACCTGCACGACCGCGACGACGTGGACGCGCTCCTCGCGGGCGAATCCGAAGGGTCGGCGCGGACCTGGACGCTGATCGGGGAGCGGCTCGCGTTCGCGTCCGTCCTGGAGTTCGGCCTCCGCTCCCGGCAGGGCCGCACGCTCGAACTCACCCGGACCGTCGCCGCCGAGGTCGCCGTCGATGACATCGACCGCATCGCCGACCTCGCCCGCGACCTCCAGCTCGCCGGACCGGCCGCGCTGACCGGCCTCCCCGGCCACGACACCTACGTCGCGTACGTGCGCGGCCTGCTGGAACGCATGCGGATGCGCGGCGCCATCAAACACCACTGGCTCGACGCGTGGATCGACGGCGCCGGAACCAAGCGGTACATGACCATCTGGGGCAAGCGCCCTGACGGGATGCCCGCGTTCCCGCGCGGGCTGGCCGCGCCGCGCTTCGTGCTGGGCGCGCCGAAGAACCGCAGCGAGTTCGACGGGATCACCGGGCGGCACAGCTGGCTCCAGGACTGGACGGCCCGCTGCCTCGGCCTCGAACACGGCGCGTCCGGCCACTACCTGTCCCGGCTGCTGAACGTCCTCACCGACGAGGACGTCATCGCGCGCCGCACCGCCGGGGACGGCGCCACACCCGTCTTCGGCCTGCGGCCCGGCCACGTCCAGGTGCGCAAACTCGACGACGACCAGGTCGAGGGCGCCGGCGTGTACTGCCCCGTCTGCAACTGGCAGCAGACCGTCCACCCCGAACGCCTGCGGGAATGGGTCGAGGCGCACTGCCCGCGCTACCGCTGCATCGGACGCCTCGACACCGACACCCGCCGCAGCGACCTGTACGAGAACGACTACTACCGCCGCCTCTACCGCAGCGCCCGCCCGTTCAGCGTCATCACCGCCGAGCACACCGGTGCCCTCACCCGGCAGCAGCGCGAGACCGTCGAGCAGCAGTTCCGCGACGGCACCCGCTACAGCGACCCCAACGTCCTCGCGTGCACGCCGACGCTGGAACTCGGCATCGACATCGGTGACCTGTCCGCCGTCGTCCTCGCGTCGCTTCCACGTTCCCCGGCCAACTACGTCCAGCGGGCGGGACGGGCCGGACGCAAGACCGGCAACGCCTTCCTCCTCACCCTCATCGGGCGGAACCCGCGCGACAAGTACTACCTGACCGACCCCACCGACATGATCGCGGGCGACATCGTCCCGCCCGGCTGCCACCTGTCCGCCGTCGAGATCCTCCAGCGCCAGTACGTCGCGCACCTCGCCGACCTCGCCGCCCGCGAACGCTTCGACGGGCTGCCGCCGATGCCGCGGCTCGCGTCCGCGCTGTTCGGCGAGTCCGGATGGCTGACCGCGTTCCAGGACGCCGTCCTCGCCCAGGCCGACGCCCTCGCCGACGGGTTCCTCGCCCTGTTCGCCCAGGGCGACCCCGAGACCGGCGTCACCGAGGAGGCCGCCCTGCGGCTCCGCGACTTCGCCGCCACGGGGCTGAAGGAGGCCATCGCCGCCGCGGCCCGCGTCTGGGACGAGCGGCTCGCCGACCTGCGCGCCCGCCTGGATGTCATCGACGCCGCGATCGCCGCGATGATCGACTCCGACCAGCAGCAGCGGAACCGCCGCAACGAACTGCGCGCCGAACGCCGCGCCGTCCAGGCGCGCATCGGCGAGATCGGACGCAGCGACGCCCACGGCACCCTCGTCGAACTCGGGCTCCTGCCCAACTACTCGCTCATCGACACCGCCACCGCGCTGGAGGCCACCCTCACCTGGGAAGAGCGCGTCGGCGACGAGACCGGCGAGGGCCCCGCGCCCGCCGACCGGCAGCGGACCGACCGGGCCCGCGGCGACCGGCGCTTCCACAGCGAACTCCGCGAATACGAACGGTCCGCGTCCCTCGCCCTCACCGAACTCGCCCCCGGCAACCACTTCTACATCCGCGGCTACCGGCACGAGGTCACCGGACTCGACATCGGCACCCCGCAGCGCCCCGCCTACCAGCAGTGGCGCGTCTGCCAGGAATGCGGCTACGTCCGCACCACCGCCGCCGCCGAGGACCACAGCCCCTGCCCGCAGTGCGGCAACGAACGCATCGGCGACAGCAGCGGCCTGCACACCGTCCTCATCCCCACCCGCGTCACCGCCCACGACCTGCGCGACGACGCCCGCATCCGCGACGACCACGACGACCGGCAGCGCCGCTACTACGAGACCGCCGTCGCCGTCGACATCCCCCGCGAAGAGATCGCCCCCGGCGCCTGGCGGCACGCCAAACGGGTGTTCGGCGTCGACTTCACCCGCCGCGCCGTGATCCGCCGGTTCAACCTCGGGTCGCTGCGCATGGACCGTCCCGCAGGCGACCCGTTCGCCGGGGACCTGCGCCGGCTGAACCCGTTCTACGTGTGCCGGACGTGCGGCGGCGCCACCGCCGACGGCCCGCCCGACGGGGACGGGCGGCTCACCGGCACCAGCTCCGGGTACGACACGTCCCGCAGCCACCACCGCCCCTGGTGCCCGCAGCGGCGCGGCGGCGACGTCGAGCACGAACCCCTGATCCTCGCGCACGAGCTGCGCACCGAGGCGCTGCGGATCCTCGTCCCCATCGCCACCACGATGATCCCCGAGCGGACCGTCACGTTCGAGGCCGCCCTGATGGCCGGGATCGCCCGCAAGTACGGCGGCGACCCCGCCCACCTGCGGATCGTCACCGCCACCATGCCCGACCACCTCCACCACAGCGGGCACCGGCGGCGCTTCCTCGTCCTGCACGACACGCTGCCCGGCGGCACCGGCTACCTGCACCGCATGTCCACCGAGGCGGGCTTCCGCGAAGTCCTGCAAGAGGCGTACGAGGTCGTGTTCAACTGCCCGTGCGCCAACGAGGAGGACGGCAAGGCCGCCTGCCACCGCTGCCTTCTCCGCCACGTGCGGGGCGAGGAGTTCGACAAGGCCGACCGCGGCCTCGCCGTCGAGATGCTCGCCGACCTCCTGGAGGAGTGGGACACCGCGTCCGTCGCCAGCACCGACGACATCTCCCTCGTCAACCAGGTCGAAAGCGAACTGGAGGCCCGGTTCCTCGACGCGCTGATGCGGTGGGCGCGCAAGCCCGGCGGCGGCCGCGCTCTCAGCTCCGGCCCCCGGCTCAACGACCGCCGCACCGCCGACCTGCGCATCACGTCTGGAGACGACGTCGTCCACTGGCAGGTCATCCTGCAGAACACCATCAAGGAGACCCGGCCCGACGTCTACTTCAAACGGCTCGACGGGGCGCCTCTGGAAGTCGCCGTCTACCTCGACGGCTACAACTACCATGCCGCCCCGCACGCCAACCGGCTCGCCGGAGACGCCGCCAAACGCGCCCGGCTCCGCGCCCACGGCCGCGTCGTCTTCCAGATCACCTGGGACGACGTCGAACACTGGGAGAGCGGCCTGTTCCCCGAATCGCCCGCCTGGGTCCCGTACCAGGGCATCGCGCAGGGACGGGCACGCGAGGGCTACCTCCACGGCGGCGGCGACCCGGCCGAGCTGGCCGACCTGATCTGGGCCAACCCGATCCAGACACTGCTGGCCTTCCTGTCCGATCCCGAAGGCGACCGCTGGCGGCGCCGCGCCGAAGCGGCGGTGACCGGCCTCGTGATGCCCGGCGCGGAAATGCGGCGCGCCTCGCCCGACGGGATCGGTGACCTGCTCACCGCCGCCGTCCGCGGTCACGCCCTGCCCGAGCCGCCGCCCGGCGACCTCATGCTCGTCCGCACCGACGACGCCGCCGGCTGCCCCCTCACCGTCGTCGCGAACGCCCGCACCCGCGCCTGGACGGCCCTCGCCGTCATCGACGACCGGACCGCCGCGATCGAGGCCGACGAGGACGCCCACCGCCGCCGCTGGCACGCTTGGCTCTACTGGGGCAACCTCCTCCAGTTCCTGTCGTACGGGGAAGGCGACGGCGTCCAGCTCGCCTACACCGACCTCTCCGGCTTCGACCCCGCCGCGCTCGCCGTCACCGGTGGTGCGGGCCTGCTGCCGGCCCTCAGCCTGCTGCCGCCCGACACCGACGACCTGCCGCCCGGCAGCGTCCAGGAAATCCGGCCGGAACCCGAACCCACCCGGCCCGACCCGCAGCAGGCGAGTGCGCAGCCGGCCCCGGCGGACGCCGAGGCGTCCCCGCCGCCCGGCGCCGCCGCGCCGGGCCCCGCCTGGGCCGAAGCGCTCGACCTGCTCGACCCCGACGAACCCCACCTCGCCGACCTGGCGCGCTGCCTGATCGCGCACGGCGTCCCCGCCCCCGAGGTCGGCTACGAACTGGGCGAACAGGCATGGCAGGCCGAACTGGCCTGGTCGGACGCCAAGGTCGCCGTCGTCCTCGCGGGCAACGACGACGAGGCCACCGGCCGCTACCACGCCTACGCGAAGGCCGGCTGGGAGACCCGCTCGGCCGCCTGGTGGGACTGTGACGAACTGGCCGAACGAATCAAGGCGGCGAACCCATGACCACGCAGGGCGAGGCCACGCTGCGGCTGCTCGACAAGGCCGACAAGGAGATCCAGAAGCTGCCGCGCGTCGTCAAAGGCGCGATCTACGAATTCCAGCACGACTTCCGCAAGAACCCCGACGCGCGCGGCCTGCGGCTCAAGCAGCTTCAAGGCCACAACCGGCTGTACTCCGCCCGGATCAGCGCCGAGTACCGGGCGCTGCTGCTGCACGCCGGCAACCGCGACTACATCCTCGTCGCCGTCAGGCACCGCAAGGACGTCTACGACAACCTCGACCGCTACCAGTACAAGATCAACGATGTGACGGGCGGGATCGAGTTCGTCGACCTCGTCAGCGTCGAGGAGAACGTCTCCACGCCCCGCCCGGCCCGTCCCGCCCCGGCCGTCACGGCGCAGCCGCCCGCGGAACCGCCCGCGGAACCGGCCGCGTCCCCGCCGCTGTTCGCCGCCCTCACCGACGACCAGCTCCTGCAGCTCGGCGTCGCCACCGCCCTGCTCCCGCTCATCAGAAAGATCACCACCGAGGACGAACTGCTCGGCCTCACCGAACTCGCCCCGGCGCTCACCGAGGAAGTGCTCCTCGAACTGTATTTCGGGAAGACGTTCGACGAGGTCCTCGACAAGATCACCGCACCGGTCCAGGCCGAGGACGACGTCGACACCGAGGACTACGCCACCGCCCTCAGCCGTCCCGCCACCCGCGTCACCACGTCCGACACCGAACTGCAGGCCGTCCTCGAAGACGACTTCGGCCGCTGGAAGGTCTTCCTGCACCCCGGCCAGCGCAAGCTCGTCGAACGACGCAACAAGGGCTCCGCCCGCGTCAGCGGCGGCCCCGGAACCGGCAAGACGATCGTCGCGCTGCACCGCGTCAAACACCTCGCCGACCGGCTCCCGCCGGGCGGCAAGCCCGTCCTGCTCACCACCTACAACAAGAACCTCGCCGCCGACCTCCGCAAACGCCTCCTCGAACTCGGCGGCCCCGAAACCGTGTCCCGCGTCGAGATCGTCAACATCGACAAGCTCGCCGCCGACGTCGTCGCCCGCGCCGAACCCGGCGGCAAACGCCGCTGGATCGACGACGCCAAAGCCGTCCAGGAATGGCGCGACCTGCTCCTCGAACTCGGCGAAAGCCGCTGGGACCCCGAGTTCCTGCACGCCGAATGGACCCACGTCATCCTCGGCATGGCCGGCAACTCCCGCGCCGACTACTTCCGCACCCGCCGCCCCGGACGCGGACGCAGCATCGGCCGCGCCCAGCGCGCCGAGATCTGGCGGCTCGTCGAGAAGTTCCGGCTCCGCCTCGACGAGAAGAACCTGTGGACGTACCGGCAGGTCGCCGAACACGCCGCCCGCCTCGAACAGGAACGCGCCGAAAAGATGCGCCGGCATCAGGAGGGCAGCCTCAACGTCCACCGCGAGGACGCCTCAGTCGCCCGACTGCGCCCGCGCTACTCCCACATCGTCGTGGACGAGGCACAAGACCTCGCCGCCGCGCACTGGAAGATGCTCCGCGCCATGGTCCCCGAAGGGCCCGACGACATCTTCCTCGTCGGCGACGTCCACCAGCGGCTCTACGACAACTACGTCTCACTGAGCGTGCTCGGCATCAACATCCGCGGGCGCCGTTCGTCGCGGCTCACGCTCAGCTACCGCACCACCCACGAGATCCTCGGCTCCGCTGTCCGGCTCCTCGGCGAAGAATCGTGGGACGACCTCGACGGCGAGACCGACGAACTCACCGGCTACCGTTCCGTCCTGCGAGGCTCCCGTCCCGCACTGCACGGCGCCACGACGTGGGAGGACGAGCAGGACTACATCGCCTCCCGGGTCAGCGACCTGATCGACGGGCCCTCACCGTCCATCGCGATCAGCGTCCCGGAACGCGCCATGGTCGCCGAGATGGAGGCCCGCCTCGCCCGCGCCGGCATCCCCGCCGCCTCCATCGGGCCCGGCGGGCCGCGCGCCGACGACGTCGTCCACGTCGGCACCATGCACCGCTTCAAGGGCCTCGAATACCAGCACGTGATCGTCGCCGGTGTCTCCGACGGGCTCGTCCCGCAGGCGTACCTGCGCAAATGGGAGCAGTCCGACCCGGCCCGGTACCGGCGGGAACTCCAGCGCGCCCGCTCCCTGCTGTTCGTCGCCGCCACCCGAGCCCGCGACACCCTCCACATCACCTGGCACGGCGACCCCAGCCCCTTCCTGGGGGACCGGTGAAGATCGGCGACCGCTACACGCGCGGCAAGCCCCTCGGCATCGGCGGCATGGGAGAGATCTGGGAGGGCACCGACGACCGCCTCAACCGCAAGGTCGCCATCAAGGTCATCCGCCCCGGCCTGCTCGACCGCTCCGCCGCCCGCCGCCGCTTCTACCGGGAGGCCCGCATCCTCGCCCGCCTCCGCCACCCCGGCATCCCCGCCCTGTACGACTTCGGCGCCCACGACGACGACCTGTTCATCGTCATGGAACTCGTCCCCCGCGCCGTGAGCCTCCGCGACCTCATCGCCGAACGCGGCGACGACCTGCTCCCCGTCCCCTGGGCCGCCCTGATCGGCGCCCAGTTCTGCGCCGCGCTCGCCGCCGCGCACGCGGCCGGGCTGATCCACCGGGACCTCACCCCGTCCAACATCGTCCTCGCCCCCGACGGCACCGTGAAGATCCTCGACTTCGGCGTCGCCGCCGCCGTCGACCGCGCCGAATACTCCGCGATCACCCAGCCCGGCGAGGTTCCCGGCTCCGCCCACTACATCGCGCCCGAACTCGACGGCCACGCCGGCGCCGACGTCCGCAGCGACCTGTACTCGGCCGGCTGCGTCCTCCACGAACTCCTCACCTGCCGTCACCCCGCCGAAAGGCCCGCCGGGTTCCGCGACGACCTCCCGGAAAAGTTGGCGCACATCGTCGACGCCCTGCTCGCCGACGACCCGTCCGCCCGCCCCGCCACCGCCGCCGACGTCGTCCGCGCGCTGCTTCCGCACGCCCGCGACCTGCCCCCGCTCCCGGGCTACTACACCCCCGTCCCGGACGACCCGACCCGCCTCTACGCCACCGCCCTATCCACCCTCCCCGACTAACCGCGCGAAAGGTCAACGATGTCCGAAGGAAGGCTGCTGAGCGACGCGTCGATCGGTGCGATCGCCGACCTCGCCCGCTCCGCACCCGACGTGGAACGCGTGCTCGCCGACGTCGGCATCGCGCTGGAGGTGCTGCCACCGGTCCGAGACCACGGCGCGGTGATCGTCCCGAACGTCAGCCAACGGCTCGGCAGGACACTGAAGGCACTCGACCTGACGGACCGCTCGACGGTGAACTCGGTGCTGGCCGCCGCGACGAGGCTCGCCGAAATCTACGGAAACGCGCCGAACTCCAAGCCGGGGAGGCTCGCCCGGCTGCGCGACTGCCTGGCCGCCGACGGATACCACGTCAACAAGGCGGGCGATCCCATGGCCGCGATCCGCGCACTGGCCGACGCCGCCGGGCGGGAACTCGCGGACGCGTCCGCGATACGCGCCGAACTCACCCGCCTGGAGCGGAACCTCGACGCCGACCCGAGCCAGGACATCGGCGCGGCCAAGCGGCTCATCGAATCCACCGCCAAAATCGTCCTGGCCCGCACGGGAGTCTCCGTCGGCCGCAACCCGAACATGCGCGATCTGATCCCGAAGGCGATGGAAAGCGTGGACGCCTGGTCGGCGACCAAGCCGCCGGACGTCCAGGCGATGATGAACAGCCTCCGCGACCTCGCGTTGAAGGTGAACGCGTTCCGCAACAAGGCGGGCGACGGGCACGGCGGCGTCACCGCCGTGACGGGCATCGACGACCGGGACGGCCGCCTGGCCGTCCGCGTCGCCATCGCCTGGTGCGCCTACCTCCTGGACGCCCTCGGTGACCTGCCCGCTCAGTCCGCGGACTGAGCCTGCCCCGACTGGCGCATGTACTCGGCCCTGAGAACGGACAGGGGACGCAGCACGTCGTCGACGGGGGTATGCCAGAAGTCCCAACCGTTGGCCTTCACCCCCACGACGGCGGCCGCGGCGGCGGACGGAGACTCGTAGATCTCGCCCTCGATCTCGATGAACCCCTCGGACGTCACCAGCGCCGTCGCGTTCTCACCGTCGAGACGTCGATCGATGAGCGTTGCGCCGACCTCCAGGAGACCCCGCTCGACAAGGTCGGAGACCTGAACCCCGTGAAAGGTACGGCGGAACGGGACCTTCACCTGGCCGTCGGGGGCCGGATAGTCGGGGGAGTAGCCCGGGTCGCCGAGAAGCGCGAACCCGTCCCGGATCACCTTGGCCATTCCGGCCTGCCGCGCCGATAGGAAGTCCTGATATCCCATCTCCTCCCACCCGTCCGGCAGAGCGTGCAGCGACTGCTGCCGGAGGAGCTCGTCCTCGGTGAGGCCGGCCGCTTCGACCTCCGCGGGCCAGAAACGGGCCGGGTCGTCCTCACCGGAGGTCCTCGTCCAGTCGACGAGGGTCATGTTCGCGATGCGGTTGCTCATCTGCGTCTGCGTGATCTGACCGGTGTTCCGCAGATGTGCCCGCGGGAACAGATGATCCCGCCGGATGCCGTTCTTGCTGGTCTTTGCCGGATCGAGGACGGTGCGCACGCTCCTCCGCGAAAGAAGCACCGGCGCGTCATGGATGTTGAGGGCGGCCAGATAGGCGGACAGACTTGGCGACTTCGACGCCGATGTCGCCAGCTCGTTCGGCAGTCCGATGCTCCAGAAGTCGTTGGTCAGAGTCGAGTCGATGACCCGGTCGAGGGCGGCACAGAAAGCGTTCGCGTCACCGTCGGGAAGATCACCGAGCATCGCGAAGTCGCGTTCGGCCTGGGTCTCGAAGTTGCCCGAATAGCGGGCGGTCATGTGGGCCATGAAGAACCAGCGGGCGATCACCGCCTCCAGCCGCCGCGGCGGCACCGCGAAACGGCTCCGCCCGAACAGCCAGATCGCATACGTGAACAGCACGGCGTTGTCGCTGGAGACCATCTTCGCGCCACGAAAGCCCGCACGCTCCAGGCACTGCAGGAAATCGTGCCAGTTCCCGAGGTCGAGCACGTGGGACTGCGCCTCCGCCAGAATCGCGAACTGCTCGTCCCGGCTCAGACCCGGCCCGCCCTTGCCCCGCAGAAGCTGGTAGACCTGCTTGAGGACCGCGCGCCGGAACGCCAGCGCCACACTGACGCGGAGGAGCTGGTCCGGCTGCGGCCGCAGATACCAGTTGAACGCCGTCTCGCCGTCGAAGGTCGGCTGCCTGGCACCCCGGCAGAACTCCTCGAGATCGATGCGCCCCTTCTCCCAGAAGACGCTCATCAAGGTGAGGATGAAGTCGGCCTGGTTGAGCGTCACGCCCTCACTGTTGATCCGGACGAAGATCTCGGCGACCTGCTCCTCGTCGATCGACCTCGACAACTCCATCACCTTGAAGGAGTAGTTGCTCAGATCGCGGCAGCGGTCCAGGGATTCGGTCAGCCGGTCCTGCTCCTCCTGCGGGACCTCCCGGCGTGACGAAAGCCGCTCGATGAACTCCCGGACGACGCCATGGAATCCCCGCCCGGCCCACAGGACGCTGATATCGGGAATGAACTCGGGGTCTTTCTCGATGGCCGCGTCGGTGACCTCGAACCTGCCGTCCGCCGGACGGAACGCGATGCGGATCCGGGTCCTGTCGTAGTTCTCGCGGATGACGTCGATGCCCTTCATGACCGCGTACAGGGAAGTGAGCCGCTGCTGCCCGTCGACGATGAGGTTGCGCGGCACGGCGTCGCCGCTGCCGATCCGCCGCGCCCCGGGCTCCGCATCCGTCTCCCAGAACAGCAGGAAACCGACCGGGAAGCCCTTGTACATCGAATCGAAGAGCGACCGCACCTTGGTCGCCTTCCACACGAACGGACGCTGAATGTCGGGGAGGGCCACATCTCCGCGATCGATGGCCTCGACGAGATGGGTAACGGAATAGTCCGTAGTCCGGAACAGCATTGAAGTCACGATCACCTACCCGCTCGGCTTTCCTGGCACCACAACCCTAGGTGCGGAACCCTGTCCTTCGCCGCCGCTTCGGAGAAAGGCTTCATCCAGCACGCCAAGATGAAGATCCTTTTCTCGCGCGCGATATACCTATTCCCGGCGCCCGGCCGCCTACGGCGCCGGTTCTCTGTAATGATCGGTTCGCTTGTCACGGGCCCGGTATCCGGGTGAGGAGGGCAGGGTTCGCGCGGAGGGCGTCCAGGCCCAGGCGTTCCTGCGGAATCCGCCGGCGCGCGGACAGGAGTTCCCCGGCCGCGCCGCGCAAGACCGCAGGCAGCCACGAGCACAGGGCGTCGTGGTCGGCGGCCGCGCCGAAGTTGCTCGCGTCGGGGCGATGCCAGGCAGGCCCTCCGCCGAGGAGGTAGCTGTAGCAGCAGGTCGCCGGGCGGACGGCGGGGAGGCGGTGCGCGGCTGCCGCGCCCGCTGCACCCACGGCCGTCCGCAGGCCCGCGAGGTCGAGATCGCCGAAGTAGTGCAGCTCTCCGGGCTCGGGATCCAGCAGCGGCACACTCAGGATGCTGCGACTGAACTCACCTCCGTGGCCCCATGCGATATGGAGGTC
Source organism: Spirillospora sp. NPDC048819 (assembly GCF_040650055.1). NCBI lineage: Bacteria > Bacillati > Actinomycetota > Actinomycetes > Streptosporangiales > Thermomonosporaceae > Spirillospora > Spirillospora sp. NPDC048819. The sequence goes on from NZ_JBEZGN010000004.1 coordinate 377,867, forward strand.
GGGGCGCGCCTCCCGGGGAAGTTCGCGGGCGGCGGTGACGAAGGACGTGTAGGTGGCGAGGTTCTCCAGGACGAGCAACCTGGTCATCCCGGTACCGGGCACGTACTGGGAGGCGAAGGGGAGCGGCGGGGCATAGCAGGCGAGAAGCCCGAAGGTGAGGGCGCCGGAGGTGAACAGGCGCGTCTTGACATGGCGGTCGAGTGCCTTCTCGTCCCCGAACAGTTCGGCCGAGCGCTCCTGGACGGGGACGGGCGCGGGCTCCGGGTTGTCGCGTAGCCACTCGGCGATGCGTTCGAGGAGCCGATGCTCGTCCTGCCGGGTGGCGAGGCGGCCGGCCTTCTCCAATGCGTGAGGCCAGACGCGTCGTTCCGGTTTGACGCTCCGGGATGCCGGCGCCTCCGTGCGGTTCACCCACAGCGGCATCGGGGGCCGGGAGCGGGTGTCCCAGCCGGTGCGTGAGGCGGACGAGGGGAGGGTGACCTGACCGGCCGCCACGAGTTCGTCGAGGGCGTCGCGAAAGCGCGACGGGCCGGCCGGGTCGCCCAGCAGCCCGGGTTCGACGGCATGGGCACGGGCGAGGAGTTCGTCGACGCTGACACGTTTCACCTTCGCCGCGGTGAGGACGCTGCCCAGCTCAGCCGCCATGCGTGACAGTTCCGCCATCAGCCGTCCCACGGGTGATCGGTGTGCGCGACCCGGACGCCGTCCACGCCACCGTCCGTTTCTTCGCGGACGATGTAGCGGCGGCTGCGGGTCCGGCCTTCCCGGTTCTCGAGGCGGATCACGTTCGGGAACTGGATGACGGCCGCGGGGTCCTTGACCCCGGTCGTGTAGACGAGCTGGACGCCGTGGGCGGCCGCGACGTCCCGCTGGAGCCGGACGAGGGGCGCCGACGACGCGCGGCCGATCGGGTTGTCGAGCAGCAGCACGCCACCGGACCGGCCCCGCCGTCCTCCCGCGCGGAGCGCCGCGAGGGTGCAGTACAAGGCGACGCAGACGGTGAGCTTCTCACCGCCCGACCACTTCGCGAGCCGGCTGATGTCCTCGGTGGTGGAGACCTGGTCCGTGGCCGGTTTCAGAACCTTGACCGTGAACCCCCGGGGCCCGGCGGACTCGTGCAGGGCCGTCTTCAGCAGCGGCATCCCCTCAGGGCGCAGGCCCTTGCCGAGGTACTGGTCGATGACGCGCTCGGCGTAGGCGACGAGGTCGGCGTCGCCGGGACGATCGAAGGCGATCCGGAGGACCTTCTTGCCGGCCCATGATCCGTGAGACGTGGGCATGCGAGAGGCGCGCTCCGCCTTGCCCAGCATGTCGAAGCCGTCCTTGACCAGATGCGCCAGGGCCTCGGCGATGATCGTCTGATCTGCGGCGATCGCGTCGATCTCGTCGGTGAGCGTCTGGGCGCGGAGCCTCAGACGCCGGGCCAGGTCCGCTGCGTGCGGTCCGATCACCTCGGCCGGGTCGTGTGCGGCGCGATCCTTGACCGGTCCCGCGACACCGGTGAACTGCGTGGTGGTCTGGCGGAGCGCGTCGACCGCGGAGTTCAGCTCCTTTTCCCGCTTTGCGCACGCGTCGCTCGCCTCGATGAGGGCGTCTTTCATCTCGCGTGCCGCGAGCCGGCCTGCTTCGGTTTCCGCGGTGAAGGGTGCTTGCGGGCCGCCGGCGGGGGCGGGCAGCGACTCCAGCAGGATGGTGAAGTGGTCGGAGCGGTTCTCGGCGCGGCCGATCTCGGCCTCGATCCCGCCGATGACCGACTCGGCCTGCGTGACGCGCTCCTGCGCCTCCTGCCCCTGCGTTTCCTGTTCGAGGGCGAGCACGTCCGCCTCGACGGCTGTGGCGGGGACGGACGGAAGGGCGCGGCGTGGCGGCTGCCGGTGGCGTTTGTCCACCTCTTCCAGCCGGTTCTTGTAGTCGTCCAGCCTGCCGCGTGCGGCGCCGTGGTCCCCGACGGCGGCGTCCTTGTCGTGTCGAGCCTGCCCAAGGGCGACCGCCCGCAGATGCGGTTCCTGCCCTTGCGGACTCGCCAGCGCCGCTTCGGCCCGCCGCCTCTCGTCCGGGGTGATCCCGGCCAGATCGCCGCGCGCCTGTGTGACCCGGTCCGTCAGATCCCGGACGCGATCCGCCAGAACGGACTGCGCCGCGCGGTTCTCCAGCGCCCTGGCCGCGGTCTCCCACCGCCGCCGCAGCGTGTCCAGCGGGACGGTGGGGTCGTCGATGCCGTCGGCGGGCGCCAAGGACAACTCGGTCGCCTCCCGCCGGTACCGCACGGCCAGGTTCGCTGCGTCTTCGGCGTCCCTCTCGTGCCGCTGGGCGTTGAGGCGGGCCTGGGATGCCGCCTTCGCATGGTGATCGCGGCGCTGCTCCGCCTCCCGGCCGCGTGCGCGGGCGTCGTCGCGACGTTGCGTCCAAGTCCCGCGCTCGGCGAGGACGGGCAGCAGGTCATCGATCCAGTCGATGGTCCTGACCAGCCGGTCGCGCTCGTCGCCGAGTTCTTCGCGGAGGGACTCGTCCAGCAGCTCCGCATCGTCCAGCGCCCCGACTTCGTCACGGTTGCGACCTTGTTCGGCTTCGATCTCGCCGAGCCGTTCGTCGTGCGCGTCGGCCTCCGCTTGGAGCGCCTCCAGGCGGCCCGCCGGGCAGTCCCGTAGGAAGCGGTCGAGAATCCGGTGCAGCTCGCCGTCCTCCTCTTGGCGTGCGCACAGCTCCTTGTAGGCGCGCTCAAAGGCTTGGGCGCGTTCCTTGAGCAGCCGGACGGCCGCCTCGGCGTGGGCGGGGTCCACCAGCCCCGGTTCGAGCCGGCTCCACGCGGGACCGGCCGCGACGGCGGCGGTGCCGTCGGCGGCGCGGGTCAGCCGGTCCGCGTCGGCCGTGGAGTACAGGCCGACCAGCGATGTCGTGACCGCCGACTGCGAATCGAGGAGCCGGACGGCGTCTTCCATCGACGCCGTCTGGACGATCACGCCGCAGCCGAGCCGCGCGATGTGCGGGACGTCGAGGGCGGCGACGAGCCGGTCCGCCGGCAACACGTTCCGCAGATGGGACCAGCCGGACTCGGCGGCGATCCCCGCCGCGGTGAGGAGCCTCGCGACGCGCTCGGCGTCCAGGCTCGTCGGCAGGACGGCATCGCGCTGCTGCGCCTGGATCGTGCGCCGGTCCGACTCCTGTTCGGCGCGTCCCCGGACGCGTTCCTCGTCGGCGGCCAGCACGGCGTTGTCCAGGCGGCGCAGCAGGGCCGCGCCCTCACCCCACAGGTCCAGCGGCTCGTCCGCGGTGGCCTCGGCAAGGTCGCGCAGCCGGCCGGACGCCGTCAGCTCCGACAGCCGTTCCGAAAGGTCCCCATGCCGCGTCGCCGCGTCGGTGAGTGCCGTGGTCGCCTCGCTGTACTCCCTGACCAGTTCGGCATCGCGGACCGCGATCCGGTTGCGCCGCTCCCGGCGCACCGTGGCCTGTTCCTTCAGCGTTTCGAAGCGCCGGTCCAGCTCGTTCCGCCGCTGTGCGAGCGCGTCGCGATGGCCGGCGAGGTCGACGGTGACGGACGGCAGGTACCCCTTGCCGACACCGGACCGCAACCGTTCGTCCATCGTGCCGAGCTCGTGCTCCGCCTTCGTCGCGTCCGAGATGGCCTGTTGAAGGTCGGTGTTCGCTTGGCGGCACTCGCCGTCCTGCTCATTCGCCCGGATCTTCGCCGTCCCCTGGCTCGCCGCCGCGGTCGAGGCCTGCTCGTCGGCCTGCTCGGCGAGCGTGTGCAAGCGCCCACCCAGCGCTGCGGCGTGGCGGTCGGCCTCCGCCCGCAATGGCGCCAGCTCCGCCTCTTCCGCCTCGGCCTGGATCTCGGCCTGGTCGAGCCTTCCCTGTAGGTCCGAGAGCCCGGCGAGATCCCCGGCCAGCTCCCACGTCCGCACCAGCGCCGCGGCCTGGACGACGCGGTCGTCCGCTTCCTTCAGGGCCTCCTCGGCCTCGCCGACGCGTAGCCGCGCTGCCTGGCGCCGGTACAGGTAGGCGAGATCGTTGGCCGCGGACTTGTCGGTGTTCGCGCTGCTCAGGATCTGCTGCGCGGCCTCGCGCTCGGCCGCCAGGTCCTCGGCCTTCGCCTTGGCCTCCGCGACGGTTCCCGCGAAGGCGGACGCGAGGCGCCCGGCCTCGCTCCGGCACTCGTCGAGTCGCGTGGCCGCCTCGCCCAGCCTCCCGTGCCGCTCCGCGACACGATCGAGGGCGCCGGCGGCGGCCGTACAGAAGTCGCGCTCCAGAAGCTTCTTCGGCTTGGACGTGAGGACGGCGGCGACACTCTCCAGCCGCTGTGCGATCCTGTTCACGGCGTCCGGTTGGGTGGTCAGGTCCAGCAGGAAGTCGACGAACTCCTTGGCGGAGGAGAACTTGAACAGGTCTTCGACACCGCCCTCGACATGGTTCATCTGCTTCTGCGTCCGGAAGATCTCAGGGTCGAGGTGACGGTCCGTGAGCACCTTGGCCCACTGGTAATGCTTGTCTGTCACCGCCAGCGCCGCCTGCCGCGAATACGGCTCCGCGAGTTTCTCGAGTTCGTCGAGGTAGCCGGTGAGGCGGCGTGTCCGGCCGCCGCCGTCGGTGAACGGCAGCGTGCCGAGCCCGATGACGTCCGGGACGGCATGGCAGGCGTAGAAGGTGCTGTTCAGTCGCTCCCGAGCCTTGGCCGCCTGGACGGGACGGCGCAGGTCGGCCCATTCATGGACGGCTCCGGTGATCAGCACGTCCTCGGCATCGCCGAGGAGGGTGCGGGACCCTTCGCGGGGCTGCCACACGGCGATGACGTGAGAGGTGTCGCCCGAGTCGATGTAGTCGGTCAGGCTCCGCTGCACCGCCCTGCCCATGAAGTCGTTGGCGCCGGGCAGGAGCATCGCGTACAGCAGCGACAGGATGCTGGACTTGCCGCCGCCGTTGCGGAGCCAGACGATCGAGTCGTTCGGCGCGGACCCGTCCTCGGTCGGGGCGGTCAGGTCGAGGGTGAGGTCGGTGAACCGGGCGGACCGCTCCCCGATGGAGCGGAAGCGCAGCGCGGAGAGCTGGTACGTCATGAGGCGTCACTCCCGTCGTAGGTGCCGTTCGCCGATGCGGCGCGGCGCTGGATCTCGGCGATGAAGGTGTAGGCGCGCTCCAGCGCGATCTCCTTCGCATGGACGCGGAACCGCTCGGTCAGCGTCCAGCCGCCCTCGGACGCGGTGTCGGGACGTGCCATCCCCTGACCGTTGAGCCAGCCGAGGACATTGCGCACCCAGTAGCGGGTGCAGGATCTGCGTAGCTTGCCGGGCTTCCCGCCCGCGTCGCTCTGGACGACGGAGGGCATGTCCAGGTAGACGCGCCAGGCGTCGTCGAGGCCCTGCTCGGGTATCGGCTCGCCCGCCGCGTCGTGGGAACGCAGGCGTCGGCACAGGTCGCGCAGCCACAGGTCGAAGTCCAGCTCGCTCACCCGGCGGACGCGGTCGTCCTCGACCTCTTCGGCGCTCGGATAGGCGTAGGCCGCGAGCCCGGTGAGGATGAGGCCGGCGAGCAGTTTCTGTCGATCGTCGGTGATACCCGCCATGTCGGATATCCGGAACGCGAGCGGCGATTCGGGTTCGACGCCGAGCACAAGGCCGTAGTCGCCGTCCGACAAGACGTGGACGCTGAGGCCGTGGAGGAACGCGTCGGTCGCGGCTCGCAGCTCGTTCTCGCTGCGGTACCGGGAGAGCACTCGCTGGTACTCGGGGGTCCGGCCAGGGCGCTGGGTCGGGCGCATCGCCCAGCCGACCAGCGTCCCGATGTCGGTGTAGTCGCTTTGCGTCAGGCTCATCGCGGTTCCTCCTCGATAAGCCGCCCTACGGTCACGCGGGCGGGGAAGGCGGGCGGGGCGGACGAGGCGGTCAGGAGAGTCGGCGCCGGGGGCGTATCGGCGAGCGTGTCCGGGTCGGGGGCGACGATGAGGTCGTCGCCGGCCCACGCGGGCGGCGGAAGGCGGGTCCCGTCGGTGTCGACGGCCACCCGGGGCCCGAGAACACTCCTCATCAGGTCGTCGGCGAGGGCCGTGTCATCTCCGGCGTCCTCGGGGGAGTACGCCCAAAGGACCGCGAGACAGAGGAGTTCGCTGCCTTGACGGCGCACCTCCGCGGACTCTTCCTCGGTGTCGTGGTGGCAGGCGTGGATCAACGTGGACAGCCGTGCGGGCAGCCCGGCGGATGTGACGGCGCGGGCGGCGACACCGGTGACCGCCGGCCCGACGAGGGGAGCCGCGGCCTCCGCGAGTTCGATCTCCTCGATCGCCTCGTCCGCCTCCTCCCGGCCGGCGGGACGCGTCCAGAGGTCATTGATCAGCCGGTAGAGGCGGGGGAGGCGCCGGACGTGCGGCCCGCACATGTCGGTGACGAAGCGTCGCGTCAGAGCGGAGGCGTCGTCACACCCCAGTTCAAGGGTCGGCTGCAGCACCTGCCGGTGCGGGTCGGGGCGGTCGACGGGCGCCGGGGCCCGGAAGGACTGGCGTTCCTGCTCGTCCAGGAAGACGCCCCTGGCGCCGATCACTCGTTTGTGCAGATCCTCGTGCCGCCGCTGGCACTCGCGCAGGAGGCGATCGATGCGCAGCGCGGCGGTCAGAACCTTCGGGTCCTGGCTCGCGAGGGCGGACTCCACACTGTCCAGCAGGCGCCGTTCCGCGCGCAGCCGTTCGCGTATGTGGGCGCGGGCGGAGTCGAGACGCTCGGGGACCGTGGAGGTCCACTCGCTCTCCACCGTGCGGAGGTCGCGGCGGGTCTGCTTGAGGACACGGTCGAGGTCGTCGGCGAGCCGGACCGACAGCAGCCGCGCGCGCTCGGCGGACTTGCGCGCGGAGTCGAAGGCCCCGCGGGTGAGCTGGCGCTCCAGGATCAGCTCGGTGGCGACCTGCTCGTCCTCAACGTCGAAGTCGAGCCCGCCGATCAGCGCGTTGATCGCGTCCGGGGTGGCGCGCAGCACGTTCTCGTCCCGGCTCGCGTCGTCGTGCTCGACCAGCAGCGAGAAGGGCACCTGACGACGCAGATGCCCGCCTTCCCGTGCCGCGTAGTCGCTGGTGACGTAGCGGAACGGCCCCTCGCGGCCGGCCCTGTTCAGCAGGGCGTCCAGCACGAACGCGCCGACCTCCGAGTGCTCTTCGGCGGGACGGTCCGGGGCCGCGCGGCAGGCGAGCTCCCGGACGGCGGCGTGCACGTCGCCGCGCGTCGCCTCCAGATCCAGCCCCTGCCGCGCGACGACCATGTCGATGACGGCCAGGGCCAGCGTGACCACGTCATAGGTGTCGGGCGGCCACTCCTTGTGGCGCGCGGCGCGGACCGTTTCGATGATCGGGGCAAATCGGAGGAATGCCGCAACTCGCGCCGGAAAGGAGGGTTCATAGACACTCAATCCGGCGGATTCGAACTCCAGCGGCCGTTCGTCCTCCAGTGGCCGCCCATCGAGCCGTCGCGCGGGTTCACCTGCGGGTTCGTCTTCCTCTTCGAACAGAACGTCCATACGGGCACCTTCCGTTGTACGGCCGGGCGCATCGGGTGAGAGGAGCGTAAGAGGGGCCTCTGACATAATCCGCGCCGCAAGTAAATGGATCTTGACTGGGATGCTTATCGAACATTTGGGCGAATTGATGGGTTTGAGATCTCGATGGCGGTCACAAGAGGGGCGAGGCGGTCGAGGACACGGTGGAACTCGGCGTGGTCACGTGTCTCCCACGTCCAGGACTCAGGCCAGCCGGAAGGGGCGCGGTGCAGTGCCCCCACGTCGAGGAGGAGGAAACGGTCCCGGAGAGCGGCGAGGAATGCCTCGACGATCCGGGCGGTCACGGGCGAGCGGCGAACGTACGCCTCCGGATCGGCGGCGTCCGCTTCCCCGGCCAGCCGGCGGACGGCCCGCGCCGTCGACCCGATCAGATCCACCGTTCCCGTGCTGGCCGGGTCCAGGAGGTTGCCGAGGGCGAGCCGTCCGTCGTCCAGGAGGCGTTCCCGGTCCGCCCGCTCCGGGCATCCGTTCAGGATCGCGCGGACCGCCTCCCAGACGTCGTCCCGGAGGCGGCCGGCGATCTCGTCGCGGCTCGCGAAGGTGACGGTGGCGCGCACGTCCCGGCTCCGGTCAGCGGTTTCCGAGCGGGACGGTGACGCCGCCGGAGAACATCGAGTCGTGCAGTTCGATGGCCTTGAGCCTGGTTCCGGGCGGGACGTCGTAGATGAGCTTGCCCTTGACCGAATTGCCGGGGTTGATCTGCTGCAGGAACGACTTGCTGTCCTGGGTCGTCCACAGCGAAGCCTCCGGGTCGGCCTCGAATTCACGTTCCTTGGTGTCGATGAGCGTCTGGTTGTGGTGGGTGAACGTCCGGGCCTTGTCGCCGATGTTCTTCACCGTCACGTAAATGATGACGAACTGCCCCTGGGCCTTGTCGCCGAAGTATTCGTTCCCGACCTTCTTCACGCCCTTCTTCACCTTGGTGACGGTGAAGGCGAACTTCCCGTCCCGGTATTCGCGGCCGATTCCGTTGGTGACCGCCTTCTTCGGCTTCTTCTCCGTACCCTGGTCGCCGCCCGCGGTGCCCTTGGCCGGGGCGGACGCCGCCGGCTCGTCGCCGGACGTGGCCGCCGGGTCGGACGTGCTGCCGCCGGTGGCCACGATCGCGGCGCACGACACCATCAGGAACAGCGTCGCGACGCCCCCGATGAAGGCGTACAGGCACCCCTTGCCGCGCTGCTTCTGCGGCGGCACCGCGTACGCGGGCATCGGCATCGGCGGGGGCGGGCCGGGGCGGCGGCCGCCGTACGGGCCGTACTGGTCATGGCTCATCTCGTTCTCCTGGAAGTTCAGGCGGCGATACCGCCGGTGCGGTGCCACGCGTGCAGGAACGCCTCGACGAGGCCCTCGGCGCGGGCGTTGGAATCGAAGGTCTCGGTGACGCGGCGCCGGGCGATGGACGCCAGGGAGTCCGCGGTCTCGTTGAGCGGGTGGCCGGAGTGGCCCTTGACGTGCTCCAGCCGCAGCCCGGGCCGTCCGACGACCTGCCGGGCCAGCCGGACCAGCGACGGCGCCGCCCCCGATCGCCGGGGCGACAGGTCGTAGCCGTCCGGCATCAGGCCGGTGTCGCCGCGCCGCCACGCCCGCAGGAAACGCAGCGCGGACAGGCTGTCGACGAGCAGCACCAGGTCCCGGCCGTCCTCGACGCGGTCGAGCAGCAGGCCCACGGCGCGCAGTTCGCTGACCAGCACCCTGCGGGGCCCGGTCGGGTCCTGTGGGCCGAGCGTCCAGCCGCGCATGCCCCACCGGCCGTCGCTGACGACGTAGCCGATCCCGCAGGTGCCCCGCTTCCAGCTCGCGTCCGTCGCGGCGACGAGCGCGCCCGGGAACCCGGACCAGCCGGGCACCCGCCCCTCCGCCGGCGCCCTCCGACCGCGCACCGCGGGTTTCGGCGCCTGCGGGCAGGTCCGGGGGTGCCGCCCGCCGCCGATGTAGTGCTCGGCCTCGGTGACGAGCATTTCCGCGATCTCGTCGTCGCCGTGCCGGACGGCGGCGAAGCACAGCCACAGCAGCCGGCGCGCGACGCCGCAGCATCCGCACCAGGCGGCACGGGTGGCGCAGGCGCGCATCCGCTGGGTGCGCTCGGCGAGGCCGGGCGGCATGCGGGTCTGGGCGTCATCGAACTCTCGCAGAGACATCGTCGGGACGAGCATCGGGATCAACTCCGCTGATCTCGGGGGAAGCGGATCGGCTGTACACAGCAAACCACATAGATAGCTGTGAACGCAATCAACCGAAAAACAATCGTTCACAACAGCTTCATTGGACGACGGGTGTGGCGGCGGCGTGAACGAGATCAACCGGCACATCAGCCGTGGTAGGCGCTAGGGTGGAGATCATCGAGGCTTGTCCGCTGATGGGAGTGCCCGTGCCGAACGACGCGACGGTGACCGCGGCCGATATCGCGCGGCTGGCCGCGGTCGGCCGGGCCGCGGTGAGCAACTGGCGCCGCCGCCACGACGACTTCCCCCAGCCGGTCGGCGGCACCGCGGTCAGCCCGACGTTCTCCCTCGCCGACGTCGAGGACTGGCTCCGCGGCCAGGGCAAGCTCACCGACTCACCCGTCCGCGAACGCGTCTGGCAGACCCTCCGCGCCGCCGCGTACGGCGACGTCGAACTCGCCGACGTCCTCACCTTCGCCGGTGCCTTCCTTCTCTATCTGCGCGCCGACCCCGGCCACTGGCGGGACCTGTCGTCCGCCCCGGACGAGAAGATCGCCGCAGCCCTCCCCGACGCCGTCCGCGCCCACACCGTCCTGATGCCGGACGGCCCGCCGTCCGACGCCGTCCCCCTCGTCCGCGCCCTCTCCCAGCTCGTGGACGAACTCGGCGTCGCCGAGACCTTCGAATTCCTCCGCACCCGCTACCTGGAGCACCACAGCCGCCGCGTCTACCTCACCCCCGAGCCGGTCGTCCGGCTGATGCTCGACCTGGGCGGCCCCGCCCGCACCGTCCTCGACCCCGCCTGCGGGACGGGCGCGTACCTGGGCATGGCGAACGAGCTCTTCAAGGACGTCGAAGAACTGCTCGGCCAGGAGATCGACGACACCACCGCACGCCTTTCCGCGATCCAGCTCGCGTTGCGCGGCGCCCCCGCCGAGATCCACTCGGGCGACTCCCTCCTCGCCGACGCCTTCCCCGGACGGACGGTCGACCTGGTCGCCACCAACCCGCCCTTCAACGACCGCGGCTGGGGCTACGAGCAGCTGACCGGCGACCCCCGCTGGGAGTACGGCCTACCGCCCCGCATGGAATCGGAACTGGCGTGGCTGCAACACGGCCTCGCACACGTCAGACCCGGCGGAACGGTCGTCCTCCTCATGCCGCCCGCTGTCGCGAACCGCCGCTCGGGACGCCGCGTCCGCTCGGAACTTCTCCGCCGCGGGGCGCTCAGGGCCGTCATCGGCCTCCCCTCAGGCGCGGTGCCGAACATGGCGGTCGCGCTCGCCGTGTGGGTTCTCCGCCGTCCGTCCCCTGGCGACACCCCTGCGGACGACGTCCTGATGGTCGACACCTCGGCCGATGCGGAGAACTTCCCGAAGGTCGCCTTGAACGCCTGGCGCCGCTACAACAAGGGCAAGGGCGATGGAACGGACGCAAGCGTCGTCATACGTATCATCGACCTGCTGGACGACGAGGTAGACCTCACGCCTGCCCGCTACCTTCCCCAGCGGACCGCACCCGCCTCCGAGGGCTCGTTCACCGCCGCACACGAGGTCCTGCTGACGAAGACCGCCGAACTACGGGAATCGGTCGCCGGGCTCTCTGCCCTCACCCAGGCCGAGGCGCGCGACGACGTCCCGATGACGACGATCGGTGAACTGGCCAAGGCGGGCGTGCTCCAGATACTCCGTCCCCCTCCCAAGGTGAGGATCGGCGAAGGAACCGTCCCCGTCCTGACGCTCGAAGACGTCGCCCAAGGCGGCGCACCCACGGGAACGGCCGCACCGGACGGCGACCACGTGACGATCACCGCCGGCGACGTCGTGGTGTCCCTCTCCGCCCGCCACCCCGTCGCCCGCGTCATGACGGAGGACGGCCCCGCCCTCGGCATGGGGGAGGGCGGCCCCGTCCTCGGCCCAGGGGAGGAGGCCCCCGTCCTCGGCCCCGGCCTGGCCCTGGTCCGGGTCGAACCGACCCGCGCCGCCCCCGATTTCGTCGCGGGCTGGCTGCTGCTAGGCGCACAGGGCGCCCGCCTCCGCAGCTCCACCTCGTCCGCCCGCTTCGACGTCCGCCGCGCCCGCCTGCCCCGCCTCACACTGGACGAGCAGACCGAACTGGGCGAGGCGTTCCGGCGTCTCACCGACCTGGAGTCCGCCCTCCGCGAAACCTACGACCTCGGCGCGGACGTCCTGCGCCTCGGCCTCGAAGGACTGGGCGCCGGCACCCTGCGCCCCTCCGATTGACCCTGCGCCCCTCCGATCGACGATGTTCCCCGCCACCCCGCGCGGGACGCTAGTACGCTGCGGGCGGGCACGGCCCTGAGGAGGTGGGTTTTGCGGCGGGGCGATCTCCTCGGGGAACGCGAACGGTACGAACTCGATCAGGCGATCGGGCGCGGCGGGATGGGCGAGGTGTGGCGCGCCTACGACCGCTTCCTCGACCGGCGCCTCGCGGTCAAGTTCACCCGCGTCTCGGACGAGTCACTCGTCGGGCGTTTCGAGCAGGAGGCCCGCAGCACGGCCTGGTTCGAGCACCCCGGAGTCCCGACCGTCTACGACTTCGGAAGCCACGACGGCTGCTTCTACCTGGTGATGCAGTACGTCGAGGGCATGACGGTCGACCACGTCCTGGACGCGGAGGAGAAACTCTCCATCTCGTGGGCCGCGCTCATAGCCGCCCAGGTATGCGCCGTGCTGAACGTCGCACACCGACGCCCTTTGGTGCACAGGGACCTCAAACCCAGCAACCTGATGGTCTGCCCAGACGGCTCGGTCAAAGTCCTCGACTTCGGTGCCGCGGTGGGCCTCGGCCCTGGCGACGTCCGCCGAACGACCACCGGCCTGGGCGCGCCCTACACCCCCGGCTACACGGCCATGGAGCAGGTGTACGGCACCCCAAGCCCGCAGAGCGACCTGTACTCCCTCGGCTGCGTCCTCTACGAGATGCTCACGGGCCGCCGCGTCTTCCCGGGCAACACCCCGTACGAGGTGATGCGCCGCCACGAAGACGAGGACCCGATCCCACCCCGCCACCTGCGTCCCGACGTCCCGCCCGGTCTGGACGTACTCGTCCTGCAGCTCCTGGCCAAACAACCGGCCGACCGCCCGGCGAACGCCGACGAGGTCTACCGACGCCTTCTGGAGTTCGTCTCTTCTCTCGAACCCCTGCCAGGCATCGTCGACACAGTCGCCCCGCCCCACCTCTACGCCAACGCCATCAGCCGGATCCAGATCACCGGCACGGCTCCGCGCCCGCAAGCACCCACGGAACGAGTCGAACTCCCCACCTTCGACGAGATCGTCCAAGCGCGCGCGGAAGCAGGCGACCTGGCCGACGAGGGCCGCTACACCCAGGCGGCGGAACTCCTCTCCGACCTGACCGAACCGGCTCGCGTGGCCCTCGGCGAAGAAGACCCGGAGTACATGGGGCTTCGCCTGGACCTCGCCGATGTGCTCTTCCGGGGCGGCGACTACCGCCGGGCCGTCCACGCCTACCGCGTCGCCGCGGTCGCCTTGGCCGAGTTGTACGGCCCGGACGACCCCCACGTCCTGAACTGCCGCGAACAAGAAGCGATCTGCCAGGCTCACCTCGGCGCAACCGTCACCGCGCTCAGCCACCTGCAGGAACTCCTGGACGACCTTTCAAGCGGCAGCCCCTACGACACCCTGACCCTCCGCATCCGCGAACGAATAGCCCGCCTCAAACTCGCCGCAGGCCACACGGACCAGGCCCGCAAAGAACTGACCGACCTCCTGGCCGACCTGACCGGCCTCTACGGCGACGACCACCCACAGATACCCGGCCTCCGGACCCTCCTGGACGACCTCAATCAGGCAGGAACGGGCTAGGCGAACCCGCGTACGACACGTACAGATGGTCCCGTGCCCGCGTGGAGGCCACGAACAGCAGGCACCGCTCCTTCTGGATGTCCTGCGCGTGCGCCTTCGCGTCCTCGCCCTCCGGCGTGATGGCCTTCGCCGCAGGCATCGACTTCTCATCGGCACCGATGACCGCCATGCACCGGAACTCCAGGCCCTTCATCTTGTGCATGGACCCGACCTGCACCCCCGGCGACTTACTGGGCACCTGATATGCCGTGATGCCCTCTTCCTTAAGCCGCTTCGCAGCCTTCTTCGCCACCCACACGTACCGGGCCGCTACACCGATCGCGCTGGGCTCCACATCGGCGTCCAGCCAGGCCCGTACCTGCTCAACGAGCCCGTCCATCTCCGCATCCTGGTCCGGATAATCCTTCACGACCGGACGCCGCCCATGAATGGGAGACCGATACCCGTCCAACGTGTCCGCGGAGTCGTCAAGCCCCTGAGCCGGCGACAACCCCAGCAGAGGTACCGACCAGGACAGAATCTCCTGCGTGGTCCGGTAGTTCAGCTTCAGCTTCGTGCTGCGCCCTCGCACATTGATCCCGAGACTCAGCAGCGACACATGACTGTCGTAAATGCGCTGATGCGGATCCCCGACGATGAACAGGTCATCGGGCCCCTCCGCGACGAGCCGCCGCAGCAGCCGCCACTGAGCCGTGTGCATGTCCTGCGCCTCATCGATGATCACATGGTCGTACTCGGGCCCCACGACCAGTTCCGCCGCCTCGTTGGCAAGCTGCGGAAACGTCGACTTCCCCTCGGCCGCCAGCCCGTCCACCACGTGCCGGACCGCGCGCCACACCACCGACCGCTGCGCCTTCCCCAGCGGAACCCCGCGCCCCGCCCGCGTGCACGCGAGGTACTCCTCCTCCGTCTCCAGCCTCTGCGCCAGGATGATCTGCTCCCACTCCCGGGTGAGGAACGACGGTGAGAACGGCGTCCCGTCCGCAGCCTCCTCCTTAAGCGGATCGAGCACATCGGCCCCGGCGACCACCGGCTTGTGGTGCCTTCCCACAACCTCGTAGGAAACGGAGTCCACATTCTTGACGTGGACCCTTTCCCGCACATCAGGGTCGTCAACGAGCAACGAAAGCTGCTTTTCCAGTGCTTCCGCCAGGTTCCGTGTGAACGTGGTCAGCAGAACCCGCCCACCCTTGGACGCGAGAAACCTCGCCCGATGCAGAGCCGCCACGGTCTTCCCCGTCCCGGCCCCACCCGTAACCTGCGCGGGCCCGCTATAAGACGGCCTCAACGCAACCCGCCGCTGAACCGGATGCAGGAAGATCCGCCAGGTGTCAAAGGGGTGCGCGAGAATATCCCGCAGCTCCTCAGGCCCATTGACGAAAACAACCTGCCCAGGCGTCCGCCGCATGGCGGTGACCAGGTCATCGGGATCGACGGCTTCCGGCTTCTCCTCAGCCGGCAAGCACTTGGCGACCTCTTCCCACGCCTGCTGGACGTTCATTCCCTGCGCCAGCGCCAGCAACGCGATGTACTGCGGCTCCGGCAGCAACTTCTGCAGGGCCAGCAGATGCGAGTCCTCCGTGAGCAACTGGACGATCGGGATGATCTCCTTGTCGACTCCCAGCCGCACGAGATCCTTCTCGAACACATGCCCCAGCAGCCGGAAGACCGTCCGCTCAGCGGCCTTCTCCAGCGCCGGTGACATCTCCTCCAGCGCGACCTGGTCCCGCACCTCCAGCACACCGATCGCCTGGTTGACCGAGAACTTCTTGCTCCGCGCCCACCCGATCGCGTCATCGTGAGGCATCACCGCGAGCAGGCAGTACACATCGCCCTTCTCCGGCGCCAGCACCACCCCGCGCCAGAACTGGTCGATCCGGATCGTCCGGATCCGCGGGTCCTTCGCGTTGTTGAGCTTCTCCAGATGCAGCCCCGCATGCGTGTGCTCGGCGAACTTCCCGATCGCCGCGTCCACGCCCTTGCGCACCTTGGGCTCCAACTTGGCGTACTGCGGCATGAACGAGTCCGCAATAGCCAGCTCAGCCACCCCGCACCGCCCTTTCACCCAACCTGACCCGCCGTCAGGTCCGAACATCCTAGGAGCACCCCACACCCCAAGATGATTGAACCCCGTACAACCCCCCGACCACCTCCGGACAACCACGGATTCCTGCGGAGCGTGGTGTACGGTCGCCCCAGGCGACCGGTTCATCAAAGAGCCGTGCCACCAGGTCGCGCTGCAAGCGATCGGCGAACCGGAACATGCGCCGGGACGCTCCGGGCCGTCCCGGGCGGCACCCCGCGCGAAACTGATCGCCGCCGATGAACGAGCCGTCCTTCTCGGAAGCAGGGCTCTCACCGGCCGAGCCCTCCACGGTCGAAGCTCTGCCTGATCGGTGGACCAGTTGGCGATTTGCGATGTTTGGGGTGGTGTGGCGAGGTGCATGCCTGGAGCTGCGTCAAGCGTTCGGTACTGATTTGTCGGTGCAGTTCACTAGGGTTCCGTGGGAACCGTTCGGCGCCGACAGGGCCCACCGCCGTCGTGGCGGTTCACCTCCGGCGGATGCGATGAAGGAGTGCCCCATGGTTTTCATGCCCCCGATAACCGTTGAGGATGCACTGGCGAAGATTCACAAGAAGGCTTGGATGCTGCCCGCGATCCAGCGCGAGTTCGTGTGGAACACCGATCAGATCCGTGCCCTCTTCGACAGCTTGATGCGCGGCTACCCTCTTGGGTCGTTTCTGCTGTGGAGCCTGGAGAAGGAGCAGGCGGGCAACTTCACTTTCTACGACTTCTTGACCGACTACCACGAGCGAAGTAACCCCTATGCACCAAAGGCAACAGTTCCCAAAGGGTACGATGCCATTGCTGTCCTGGATGGACAGCAGCGGCTGACGGCCCTCAACATCGGGCTCTACGGAAGCCATGCCGAACGCCTGCCGCGCAAATGGGTCGACAATCCGAATGCCTATCCGAAGAAGCGGCTCTTCCTGAACCTGCTCGGCGAGCAAGGGGACGAGGAACTCGGTCTCAGCTATGACCTCCAGTTCCTTGTCGATGAGGATGCGACCAAGGAGACCGAGGGGGCCCTCGCCTGGTTCAGAGTTGGGGACGTCCTGTCCCTCGCCGATAGCGGCCCCGCCATCATGGCCGAACTGGAGAAGCGCGGCATCAACGGTACCCCGGGTTCTTCGGGAGCTTTTAAGCGGCTCTACGGACTTTACGAGGGAATCCGAAAGCAACCGGTCATCAACGCCTTCCAGGAGAACAGCCAGGATCCTGATCGGGTGCTGGACATCTTCGTCCGCGTGAACAGCGGGGGCACCAAGCTTTCGAACTCGGACCTGCTGTTGTCCATGGCCACGAATCAGTGGCAAGAGCGGGATGCCCGCGAAGAGATCCGCTCGCTGGTCGCTGACCTGGCGGACGGGCCGGGGCAGTTCGAATTCAGCAAGGACCTGGTACTCAAGACCGGGCTTATGTTGACCGAAGCCCCTGATTTCCAGTTCAAGATCTCCAACTTCACCCAGGCCAATATGAGCCGCTTGGAGAAGGGCTGGACAGAGATTCGCGCCAGTCTTCTGCGTGCGGCCGGCCTGCTCGCGTCCTTCGGCCTTACCGGTCGCAACCTGAGCGCCGGCAGCGTTGTCATCCCAGTCGCGTATTACCTGCACACACGTGGGCATGAGGATGGATACCTCACCGCGAGCGCACACGCAGCCGATCGGGCCATCGTACGTGCATGGGTGTTCCGCAGCCTGCTGAAGCGTGGCATCTGGGGCTCCGGGCTCGATACATTGCTCCGCCATATCCAGGGAGCCATCCGGGACAACCCGGGCGGTGGCTTTCCGCTCGCCCCGATCGAATCCGTGATGGCCTCGCGCGGCAAGGAACTCAAGTTTACCCCCGAGGAAATCGACGAGCTCCTCGAATTGAGCTACGGAAAACCGCGTACGTTCCCCGTCCTGGCGATCCTCTATCCGGGCCTCAACCTGGCCCAGGAGATTCATGAGGACCACATCTTCCCCCGATCGAGGTTCACCAGGAGCGCCCTCACTAAGGCCGGCATCCCGGCCGAGCAACTTGATGAATACGCCTCCCGGGTCAACGGCCTGCCGAACCTCCAACTTCTCGCCGGAACGCCGAACGTGGAGAAGAGCAACCGCTGGCCGTGGGAATGGCTCAATGGAAATCACTTCCCGACCAAGGCCGAACGAGAGCAGTACAAGGCACAGAACGACCTCGATCTGATGCCTGAAAACCTCACAGGATTCGTTGACTTCTACGAGGGCCGCAAACAGCGCCTCGCTCACCGCCTCGAAAAACTGATCAACAGCGACCGGCTACCGACGTCCGAAACTGCTTCATAGCCGGTCCTGCGTACGGCGTCCTGATAAAGGGATGGGGTAGGCGGCCGTCACCCGTCGGGATCGCCGAACAGTAGGAAGCCACCGAGCTGGATCGGGAGGCTAGCCGCACCCCTTGGGCAGTGCCGCAAGGTCGATGGACGAATGAGGTGGATCTCCGCCCAAGGATCGGGGACGTCGACGGAAAGCATCAGCGGACCGCCCAAGCAGCCCCACGGCCAGCCGCTACACTACAAATACATTGCGAAGCACTCGTAGTCCTCAAGAAGGTGCCGGTAATGCCGCTCCCTGCCTCGCCTGGTGTTCGGCTCATTTTCGGGTTGAGTGCGGTGCTTGCTCTCCTGCTCTCTCCGATAACGACGATCTTTGCGGTGGTCATCGGGCTGGCTGGATTCCTCGGCGCAAGGCTCATGCCACAGAGCCGAAGAACGAGCATCGCCATGGCCGTCCTCGGAGGTCTCGTCGTAGGAAGCACGCCGTACCTCGTGGCCGGTCTCCTCATACACCTGTCAACGAATTGACCGCCACCCGCTTGCGAACCCCCTCGGCGCGGGCCAGGCGGCGGCGGTTCGTGATGCGGGCCGAGTTGGATGCCGCGTACTTCCACCTCTACGGCCTTGGCCACGATGATGTCGACTACATCATGGACAGCTTCGGGGCCTTCCAGCGCAATGATCCCGACCGGTTTGCCCGAACGAAGGCGCTGATCTTGGACGTCCATGACGCAATGGCGCGGGCGATGGAGACAGGGGAGCCGTACAAGACGATCCTAGATCCGCCACCGGATGAAGGGCCGCGGCATCCGAGCAGATGAGCGCGGACGGCCAAGGAAAACACGAGCGGCCTTGAGGCGAGAGGCTCGCCTCAAGGCCGTTGATGTTCTTGGGGGTCAGGGAGTTTCCGTACGGATCTTGTGGAGGAGCATCCGCCATTCGTCCCTGGTGAACTCCAGGGTCGGGCCGCTGCCATGAAGCTTGGTATCGCGGACGCCGATCGTGCCGTCGGTGGCACGGCCCGCCTCGACGCATCCGCCGTCCGGGTTGCTGTGACCGGACTTGCGCCAGCCGTGAAATTCCTTGGTCATGTCTCCGATCCTGTCTCGTCGGTACGCCGGTTGGCTACCTGTTCGAGGAAGGCGATGCTGTCTTCCCGGGACAGCGCGGCCTGTCGGAGGCGGTCGTACATCCTGGTATATCGGTCTACCTCGCCTCGCTGGGTGAGTACGAGGTCGGTGGTAACGGTGTCGACTACCGCCATGGGTGAGTCGCCTGGCTCAGCGAACGTGTAGAGGTAGAACGACGACTGCGGGAGAAAGCCGCCTGGGATGCCGGCGTCGTGCAGGAGCACGCGGATGGAAATGCGGTTCTGCTCCGTGACGACCCGGATCATGTGACGAAGCTGGGCAATCATCGCCTGTGGCGGCACGACGAGTCGATGAATCACACATTCGTCGAGGACAGTCTCGTAGGACGGGCCGCCCGGCCGGAGTAGTTCGCGTTGCCGCCGCATCCGGGCCTCAGCCATGCGCTCGGGGACGTAGTTGAGCCGCCCCTGGCACTCGTCCAGCTCAACGAGCGCCGAGATGAATTCGGGGGCCTGCAACACAGCAGGCATCGCGGTCTGGTTGTAGTCACGTACAGAATTGGCGCTGTACTCGAGGTCCGCGTAGAGCTTCTGACGGGGCCCCATGGACACGCCGTAGCGGTCCCACCAGCCCTTCTGTCCCGCTTCGCGTGCCAGTTGGCAGAGCCGATCGTACTGGCCGCCGGTGATTTCGAGGGCATCCAGGATGTCCATGATCTCGGTCAGGTCTGGTCGGCCCTGGGCGTTCTCCAGCCGGGAGACCTTCGTGCGGGAGTAGTACAGGAGACGGGCGAGGCCATCGGTGGTCAGGCCACGGCTCTCGCGGAGTTTGCGGATCTCGGCCGCCAGCCGGCGGCGTCGGACGTAGGGGCTCGGCATTGCCGTCCTCCCGATATCGCGTCTGTCACGGTCCGTTCGGATCACTAACTCTCTGTGTTCGACCACTATCGAGCAATCATAAGGTCACGCTCGGTCAAACACTCGACACGACAACGCCCCAGCCAATATCCGCACGTGCACCTTTCGCACGTGACGGATTCACCCGCCCGAACCTGGCGGAAACCTCAAGAAATGAGCCCAAGTATCCAGGTCTAGCCGGATTCGCGAGTTACGTCCGCAGGTCGCCCCGCCAGCGCCTCGCGAGCAGGACAAGTCGCAAGCCGACGCGGAGCGCGGGGCTTTGCGGCCGCAGGACGCTCATGGTCACCCGCCCTGGCCACCGACGTCAGCGAAAGGATGGTCCACCCAGCTTTAATCACCACGGTGCGCCCAAGTCAGGGTCGGCCAACACCACTAATCACGGGCGGTGAGTGGCCTTGCGCGTCGAGACGACTCCCAGCTCCCACGTCCCGCCGGATCTGTGGCGCCGTCACATACGACCCACGCCGACCGCCACCCGTCCAGCATCCGAACGCTGCACGACCCGGACCCGAGTACGGCGCCTGCTCCGCCTGCCGTCCTCGCCTATCTGGCTCACTCATCGCATGCAGCCAATGAAGCCCTGTCAGGACCAGTGCCGCCACGAGCAAGTGGGTTCCCTCCACCGGAGGCAGCCTGCCCACGATCTGCCCGTTCCCGGACTCGCCCGCGCGGTCGACTTAGGATGTCTCCCAGCCGCCGCCCGCTCCCCGCGACGGCTGTCGGCCATCGCCCCGCCTCTCAGTCTCGCCCGTCTCACCGTCACGTTCGCGTTCCAGGTGCGGCGAACCGGGGCTCTCGCGAACGAGCGCGGACCAGTCGAACTGCCCGGCATTGTCCGCGGCTTCATTGATCTAAGGAGATCTTGGGTTTCCAGACTTGAGGGTCGTTTGCCCGTCATGTGGTGATGTAGGCCAGGTGCGGGTCGGCGAAGAAGGACAGTAC